>NZ_JAWJBT010000019.1:0-103095 GCF_046536035.1 Halomonas sp. SIMBA_159 | reverse complement strand
GTGGATGTAGCTCAGTGGTAGAGCCCCGGATTGTGGCTCCGGTGGTCGTGGGTTCGATCCCCATCATCCACCCCATTGACAAAACATACAGCAATATAAAGCAATATCAGTAACTCCGCAGTAAACAGTTTCAGGTTGTGGTGGATGTAGCTCAGTGGTAGAGCCCCGGATTGTGGCTCCGGTGGTCGTGGGTTCGATCCCCATCATCCACCCCATTAACCTGTTATTTGTCCTTCAGTCTCCCCTCCTATATTTGTTCTTTTTGCATTTCAAACATTCGTTACTGTTTTTATGACTTTTAAATAGTCATTGTTTCATAGTATCTACTCACCACTCACCACTCACCACTCACCACTCACCACTCACCACTCACCAATTTACCTATCTCGGCATAACCTTAATCTGGTTACCAACGGTAGCGGTAATGGGTTCTGGTTTTCCAAGTAAATAGCCTTGTGCATAGTCGATCCCTAGAGAGCGAAGCTTATCTAGCGTTTCTTTGTTTTCTACGTATTCAGCGACTGTATCAATATTAAGCGCCTTTCCTACGGCGTGAATGGCTTCCACCATGGCGCTATCTATGGGGTCATGGTGAATATTGCGGATAAAATTGCCATCTATTTTTAAATAGTCGACCGACAGCTGTTTTAAATAGCTGAAGGATGAGAGCCCGGTGCCAAAGTCATCCAGTGCGAATCGGCAGCCCAGTGCTTTAAGGGCCTGTATCAATTCACTGACTTTTGAAAGCTGCGCAATAGCCGCGCTCTCGGTAATTTCGAAGCATAGCGTCCCTTCTGGTAGCTCGGCGCGGCGTACTTGCTGCACCAGCTCCTGACAAAAATCGCCATCTGATAAAGAATCGCCTGATAAGTTAATGCCCCAGTGGCCTATCGAATGATTCTCCGCACAGCGATAACGATCTCCCAGCCACGCTAACGTGTTGCGCACTACCCAGCGGTCTATTCTCGGCATAAAGTGATAGCGTTCGGCGGCGGGTAAAAAGCTGCCTGGCGCGATCAGCGCGCCGTTTTCTTCTAGGCGTAGCAAAATTTCTCGGTAGCCGGGGCCTTGACCACATAAGGCATGAATAGGCTGGGCAAACAGTCGGAAAGCATCGTTATCCAGGGCATTTTGTAATCGCTGTACCCACTGCAGTTCACCGTGGCGCTCTAAGAGCAGATGGTCATCCGGTTGATAGCAGTGAATACGGTTGCGGCCCGCTTCTTTGGCGGTATAGCAGGCGGCATCGGCGGCGTGCAGTGTGTCAGACAAGCGCATCGGTTGTTCAGGTGTCATCGCCACTAAGCCAATACTGACGCCAATGCCAAATGTGTGCCCCTGCCAGGCAAAGCGGAAATGCTCGATATCGCGGCGCACGGCTTCGCAAATAATCTTGGCTTTATCAAGCGGGCAGTCGGGCAGTACCAGGGCGAACTCATCGCCTCCTAAGCGCGCAACGGTGTCACTATTGCGAACATGCGCTTTCAGTTTCATAGAGACTTGGCGTAGCAGTTCATCCCCCGCTAAGTGGCCGCAGGTGTCGTTGACGATTTTGAACTGATCTAAATCGAGATAGCAGAGCACATGGTGACGCTCAGTCTGTTCGAGTAGTTTAGTGAGCAGCGTTTCGAAAGCACGTCGATTCAAAAGGCCGGTGAGGTTGTCGTGGGTGGCTTGATAGTTAAGCTGTTCTGAAAGCTTGCGTGTAAGACTCACATCTTGGAAGACGACCACGGCGCCAAGCGTTATGCCCCCTCTGGAGCGGATAGGTGCCGCACTATGTTGAATGGGGTAGCGCTTACTGGTGCGATGGATAAGCTGGCAGTGTTCGCTGTAGTGAATAGCACGATGCTGCGTGAGCACTTTACGAGCGGGATTGCTGATGGGTTCATCGCTAAGCTCGTCACGCAGTTGATAAATGGTTTGAATCGGTTTGTTTACAGCGTCGTCAAGTGCCCAACCCGTCAGTCGTTCTGCTTCCGCATTCATAAAGGTAATATTGCCGCTAGCGTCGCAAGTGATCACGCCATCACCAATCGAGGCGAGCGTGGTGCGGGCAAGGTCGCGCTCACGGTTTAGCTGCTCTTGAAGCTGTTTGCGCTCTGTGATGTCACGTACCATCCCAGAGCACTCTGAGGCGGAGCCCTCGGCACCCTCACTGACCTGGATTTCCAAATAGCGTATCTGCTGGTCCTCCGTGCGCAGCTTAATTTCATGCATTGCCCCGGGCGTCAGCGCCTTGTTGGCCAGTAGCGTGCTTACTGGTTGGCCAACCATCCGTTCTGCATGAACGCCAAACAAAGCCTCTGCGCCCGGGTTTAACCCCGTGAGCGTTCCGTCGGCTTGCCAGGTAATCACGCCGTCGCGCAGGTTGCGCAGCATGACCTGAGTGTGACCTACCGCGCGTTCAAGTGCTGCCGACACGCGGTTATAGCTTGCCGCTATCTCACCGACCTCGGTGAAGGGGTCGGCCTCAATGCGCTGGCGCATATCGCCCTGTTTTTCATGCTGCCGCATATGCTCCAACAGCTGGTTGAGCTCGTTTCGTGCGCCATGCTCGGCAAGGTTAAGGCCCATTTTCTCGGCATCTTTGGAGACGCGAAGGGGTAAAAACCGGCGGGTGATACGAAAGAGCAGCCAGGCGAGCCCAAAACTCCACAAGCCGCATACCACGACGCCCAGCAGCTGGACCATAAATTGATCAAATCTGCCAAGGGAAGTGCCCAGTCGATCAAGGTCGGCTATCCACGGCAGGGCGAGAGTGCCCCATAGGCCGGTGACTAAGTGTGCGGGGATAGCGCCCACGGCATCATCAATGCGCCTTTTTAGTAGCCATTCGCTCGCCAGTACCATAAGGACACCGCTTACGCCGCCCATAAAGAAAGCAGCGGCTAATGACAGAGCATGTGCGCCTGCCGTTACCGCTACTAAACCTGCGATGGCGCCGTTGATGGCATACATCACATCTGCATAGCGTCGCACACGCCAGCCCACCAGCATGGCCGATAAAATGCCGCCCACAGCGCCTAACATGGTATTGGCGATGATGCCGGGCACGCTGCCATTTAAAGCAAGCGTGCTGCCACCGTTAAATCCAAACCAGCCTAGCACCATAAACAGAGCGCCCAGCATGGCGAGCGGTAAGTTGCCCGCGGGAAAGGCAGTCGGGGGCTTATCCACCTGGAAGCGCCCCTGACGAGGGCCGATGACCAGTACTGCCGCTAATGCCACCCAGCCGCCAACGCTGTGTACGACGGTTGCGCCGGCGAAATCGATAAAGCCCAGCGCCGCCAGCCAGCCAGGACTGCCGCCCAACAAGCCGCCCCATGCCCAGTGGCCAAATACCGGATAAATCAGTAGCGCTATCCAAAACGCGGTCCAAAGGTAGCCAAGAAACGGCATTCGTTCAGCCACCGCGCCCGCCACAATCGTAGCCGCTGTGGCGCAAAACATGGCTTGAAAGATAAAGACGGTGATTAGCCAAGTGTTGGTCGACTCCAGCTCCCATCCAAACAGCGAGCTACCGACCCAACCTGCCTGGGAAGCACCAAACATCATCCCGAAGCCTGCGAGCCAAAAGACACTGACGGCAATCGCAAAATCCGCTAAGTTTTTTATAGCGACGTTAATGGCATTTTTGGTTCGGGTGGTTCCTGCTTCAAGGCACAGAAAGCCAGCCTGCATGACAAACACCAGTGCGGCCGCCCACAGCACCCACAGGGTATCAATGAGAGTGGTATCGAAGCTGTCGGTCATGGGCAAGGTCCTTGTGCTGATCTGGTGCAGTGCGAGCACTGTTAGGGTGCGGTAATGCGTGCGTTGCCTCTTATTAACCCAGCGCGGTGCCTTGTGTTGCCGAAGGTTTCCGGTGCGTTAAAGCAGTGCTAACAGTAATTAAGCAAATGTTGTGCCGCGCTTAGTAAAGTCATCCTTATTTACGTTTTTTGCGTTATAAATAACTAAAATAGTGGCTTAAAACAGTCTTTATGACTGTGCAAAAGCGGTTTGATTGGTGATATTTTTCAATATATTACTTACGGGGTTGGCAGCGTGTGGCTGGGCAATCAAAAGAATGAGAGGAGTGCATCATAATGGCGCGTCAAACGGTGGTTTTAGGAGCAGGAATGGTGGGTGTCAGTATTGCTTGGCAGCTGCAGCAGCGTGGCTACCAGGTAACACTGGTGGATCGCCGCCAGCCTGGGCGTGAAACCTCGTTTGGAAATGCGGGGATTATACAGCGTGAAGCCGTAAGGCCTTATCCGTTCCCGCGTGATATGAAAACGATATTAAGCGTACTGCCGAACCGACGTGTTGATATCCGCTACCGGCCGACAGGTATGGTCAATGCGGCATCGCCACTATTGAGCTACTGGCACCACTCCTCCTCCCGGCTGTATAAAAAGATCGTTCCTGAATACGCGTCGTTGATTCAGCTTTGCCTGGAGGCTCACGCGCCGATGATTGAAGCGTCGGGCGCTGACCATTTAGTGCGCCGTGAAGGGTGGCTGGAAATCTACCGTACGCAAGAGAAGCTCGCTAAGCGGGTAAAAGAGGCCGAAGAAGCGCGTGAGCTTTACGGCGTGCAATTTACGGTACTAGACCGTGAGGCGCTGAATGAGAAAGAGCCCCAGCTTGGTGAGAAAATCATTGGCGCAATTCATTGGCTGGACCCATGGACCGTTGCAGACCCGGGTGGATTGGTGGCCGCTTATGCTGCCTCGTTTGAAGCCATGGGCGGGCGTGTTGTGCAGGCAGATATCACCGGCGTTACGCAGCAGGGCGATACGTGGACCGTCACGACCAGTGAAGAGGCGTTCAGCGTTGATCAGGTCGTTATGGCGCTCGGCCCCTGGGCGGGCCAATGGATGAAGCCGTTGGGCTATCACTTCCCGACGTTCGTAAAGCGTGGCTACCATATGCATTATGCTACTCAACCGACAGCCAAATTAAACTATTGGTTAATGGATGCAGAGGTAGGGTATTTGCTGGCGCCAATGAACGCGGGGGTCCGGCTGACCACCGGGGCTGAGCTAGACCGCCTGGAATCACCTGCGGATGAAGAGCAGCTAGGGGCCGCTGAAAAAGTAGCGCGCACTATCTTCCCGTTAGCTGAGCGCAAAGATAGCGCTGCGTGGAAGGGCGCGCGGCCGTGTTTGCCGGATATGAAGCCTGTTATTGGCCCTGCGCCACGTCACCCAGGCCTGTGGTTAGCATTTGGTCATGGTCATCAAGGTTTCACACTTGGCCCGGCTACCGGCCAACTGCTAGCGGATATGATGGAAGATAAGCCCACCGCTATTGATATGGCGCCGTTTCGGGCTGATCGGTTTTAACCGTGATGTTGCGTGCTGTTACGATACGCAAAGTGACAAACATGGCCTAGTGAGGCTGGGTTTGCTACGCTGAACAAGTCACTCAAAAGACTGAGGTGCAATAATGGATGTCGCTGCGAGTAATGCTGTCAGCACAGCGCTGTATATGAACCAAGCGCAAACCGCTGAACAAGCGCAAATGCAAATGTTCCGCCAAGCCCTTGATGTGCAAGCCGAGCAAATCACAGAAGTGCTCGCTTCTGCTGATACCGGTGCCCAGCCCAACTTGGCACAAGAAGGCAGTGTTGGCACGCAGGTTAATACGTACGCTTAAGTAGCTGTTTGCTTAGTAATGATTTTACTAACGTATCTAAACGCCGACTCTGTCGGCGTTTTTTATATCGGTACAAAATGCCCGCTGCACGTGATGGTATGCCGTTGAAGGCGAGTTGCGTTACCATAGGCGCACACAACGCCGAAGGTTTGGCGCTACGTTTTAAGTGTTCACGCTGTACCATCTTGTAGAGAACTCCATGTCTGACGCCCAATTAGCGCGTGAAGCTGAGCTTCGCCGTACTTTTGCGATTATTTCGCACCCTGACGCCGGTAAAACCACCATCACCGAAAAAATGCTGCTGTTTGGAAATGCGATTCAGCTAGCAGGCTCGGTCAAGAGTAAACGTAATGATCGTCACGCCACGTCTGACTGGATGAAGATGGAGCAGGAGCGTGGTATCTCGGTGACCACGTCGGTTATGCAGTTTCCCTATGGTGGACGTATCGTCAACCTCCTCGACACCCCGGGGCACGAAGACTTCTCTGAAGATACCTACCGCACCCTAACGGCGGTGGATTCCGCGCTGATGGTGATTGACGGCGCGAAAGGTGTTGAGGACCGTACCATCAAATTGATGGAAGTGTGTCGTCTGCGCACGACGCCGATTCTGACGTTTATCAATAAAATGGACCGTGACATTCGCGACCCCATTGAAGTCATGGATGAAGTGGAAACGGTACTGAATATCCAGTGTGCGCCGATGACATGGCCGATTGGCATGGGGCGTCACTTTAAAGGCGTTTATCACCTCTATAACGATGTGATTCACCTCTACACCCAGGGACAGGGTAGCCGTATTCCAGACGACAAGCGCATTGAAGGGCTAGACAACCCCGAAGTCGACGCGGTGTTGGGGGAAGAGCAGGCAGAAGAGCTGCGCATGGAAGTCGATTTAGTGCGCGGTGCTTCTCACGAATTTGATTTAGAAGCCTATCGCCGCGGTGAGCTTACCCCCGTCTATTTTGGTACCGCCATGGGTAACTTTGGCGTACGTGAAATGATGGACGGTTTCGTAGAGCATGCGCCCGCTCCACAGTCTCGGGAAACCGATACCCGTGAAGTGACTGCTCAGGATGAGCGCTTCACAGGTTTTGTATTCAAGATTCAGGCCAATATGGACCCGAACCATCGTGACCGCATCGCCTTCCTGCGGGTGTGCTCTGGTAAGTACGAAAAGAACATGAAGATGCGCCACGTGAGGATTGGTAAAGACGTCAAGATTGCTGATGCACTTACGTTTATGGCCTCTGACCGCTCGCAAGTAGAGGAGGCGTGGCCAGGCGATATTATCGGCCTGCATAACCATGGCACGATTCAGATTGGTGACACCTTCACCGTAGGTGAAGATATGCGCTTTACCGGCATCCCTCACTTTGCCCCCGAACTTTTCAAGCGCGTACGTTTAAAAGACCCGCTAAAAATGAAAGCGCTCCAGAAAGGCCTCCAGCAGCTCTCGGAAGAGGGGGCGACCCAGGTCTTTATGCCGATGGATAATAACGACCTCATCCTAGGGGCCGTAGGTACGCTGCAGTTTGATGTTGTCGCCCATCGCTTGAAGGAAGAGTACAAGGTCGACTGCCTTTATGAAGGGGTTAACGTGCAAACCGCCCGCTGGGTGTACTGCAACGATGCCAAAATGCTGGAAGAGTTTAAGCGCAAGGCCAGTACCAACCTCGCCATTGATGGCGGCGGTTACCTGACCTACATCGCGCCTACACGGGTTAACCTACAAATGACCCAGGAGCGCTGGCCGGATATTCGCTTCCAGCCTACCCGCGAGCATTAAACCTCCTAAAGAGGGCAATATGCTGATAGACGCCCACTGCCATTTGGATGTTGCGGAGTTTGACACGGATCGTGAGACCGTCATCGCCGCTGCCAAGGCAGCGGGCGTTTGCCGTTTTATAGTGCCCGCCACGGTGCGAGCCCGTTGGCATCACTTGCTGGCGCTGGGGGAGCGGCCTGAGGTGAGCGTTTGCCTAGGGCTTCACCCTTACTTTATTGAGCAGCATCGGCCGGAGGATATTGAGGCGCTGGAAGTATTGGTGAATCAACAGTTATCAAGCACTTCTTCCATTCGCCCAGTGGCCATTGGTGAATGCGGCATTGATGGACGCTTTACGCAGAGCCTGGATCAACAGTGGCACTATTTTGATGAGCAGTTAGGCATTGCGAAGCGCTGCAAGCTGCCGGTGGTGGTGCACTGCGTTAAGGCAAACGACTCGGTCAGCAAAAGACTGCGTCAGCGGGCGTTACCGCATGCTGGGCTGATACATGCCTTTGCCGGTTCCTACCAGCAGGCGGTGAAGTTTTTAGACCTTGGCTACGTATTGGGGCTGGGCGGTGCCGTGACCTATGAGCGAGCACAGCGTTTGCGTGCCGTTGTCGCCAAGCTGCCAGACGATGGGTTTGTGCTAGAAACTGACAGCCCTGATATGCCGCTAAGCGGTTACCAGGGCCAGCGGAACGAGCCTTCCCGAGTGGCAAAAGTGGCTAGCGTGGTAGCCGCGCTGCGTCAGCAATCTCTTGAGAGAGTCTCCATGCTGAGTAGTGCCAACGCCTCGCGTCTCTTTAACCTTTAGGCCAGCTGTTTAAGCTTTAGGTCAGCTGTGCGGAGATCTGTTCAGGGTCTAGCCGTTCAACAGGGTAGGGCAGTGTATGTAGGGTGATGGGTTGCTGCTGCCAGTGTAGCGAAATCTCTTCTTCCATCACTTTGGTATTCATGACCGCCAGCAGTTCTACTTGCTGGTCGTTGCCCCATGCGCGGCTAACCACTTCCCCCCAGGCTTTGCCACTTTCATCCATTAACGCATCGCCAATAGCGGGCAGCGTGGTAGCGGACACACTGGCGTGAACCAAACGCTTTTTTACCTGGCCGCGAAAATGCGCGCGTGCCACGACTTCCTGGCCGGTATAGCAGCCTTTCTTAAAGCTGATCCCTCCCAGTGCTTCCCAATTCAACATCTGGGGAAGAAAGTGATCCTGCTGGGCATCGGTGAGCCAAGCAAGTCCGCTGCGAATATCCGCTAGCTGCCACGTATTCTGTAGCGTTTCATCGCTGCTTAATAAGCTTCCCGCCTCTTCTTCAAACATAAAGAGCCAGCGTGGGCTACCAGGCATGCGTAGCGCCGTCCCTTTAGGGCTTGTCACATGCGTATAGGGCTGCTCAGGTAGCGTGATGCCTAGATGTTCAGCAATCGCATCTGTGGGCTGGCTGGCGCCTGCAAACGTCACTGAGCCTTCAAGTGATAACTCCGCTTTATAGAACGCGGCAAATTTCTTCAGGTGGTTGGCGAGTGTGTCTGCCAGGGAGGTGTCTAAAATTAAGCGGTAATGGTCGTTGCCAAGCCGCAAAAGCTGGCCGTTGGCCAACATGCGCCCCTTGGGTGTGCAAAAACAGGTAAGCGGCGCAAAAGAGCCCTTTGCTAAGCTCACCTGCGCGCTGGTTTGGCCCTGTAGAAATTTCTCCGCATCGGCCCCTTTAATATCGAGCGCTGCGTACTGGGTCAAACGCACGGCGCTAAAGGGCGGTGTTATTGCGGTGGCCATAGTCACTCCTGGGCGTGGTTAGTGAGATGTGTGATCAATAAGCATGCTTATAAAAGTGTGGGCAGGATAGGCAGATTGCAAGGCCTTCGGAGCATGCTAGACTCTTTATCCTGTATCAGGTTTGCATAGGTAATCACCTGCATGTGACTTTCATGCAGGTAGCTGGTAACAATTTAGCAAAGGACGCGGCATGGCTGTTCAATCATTAAGCTTTCAAGGCGTTACTACCGCCGAGCAGGTCAACAAAATCACTACTGCGCTGATGATGCTCGATGGTGTCGATAGTGCTGAAGTAGGCCGTTATGGTGCGGAAGTTGAAGGTCGCGCAAAGCGGGACGCTCTCATCAAAGCAGTTGAGAAACTTAACCTGCGTATCAAGGTATCGTAATGCATCCACCTATCGTGGTGATCAGTGAGCGAAATAGCGTGTTTCGCAAGCGTATAGAGGTCAATGGTATGGAGGATCTCTATGCCGATGTACCCGCAGTGGTGGGGGGCGATGAAAGCGCGCCGGATCCTCATGATTATTTCGATATTGCGCTGGGAACCTGCAAAGCGATTACGGTCCAAATGTACGCTAAGCGCAAGCAGTGGCCGTTGGAAGGTATTACCGTCAAAGTACAGCGTGATGACAGTGAAGAGCGGAAGGGTGTCTATAAACTGAGCGTTACGCTGTCGCTGCATGGCATCAGCGACCCAGAGCAGCGGGCAAAGCTGGAAGATATTAGCCACCGCTGCCCCATCCAACGCCTAATGACGCAGGCAACAATCGACATATCGACGCACACCGAGTAGGTCGACTACACCCAGAAGGTCTACTTCCCCGATAGGAGCAACGATGAGCAAGGAATTTCGTCTGCAGTCAAAATTTCAGCCTGCGGGCGACCAGCCTGCAGCTATACGCGGACTGATCAGCGGTTTGGAATCCGGGCTTGCCCATCAAACGCTGCTCGGGGTCACTGGGTCGGGTAAAACCTTCACCATGGCGAACGTTGTTCAACAGTTGCAGCGTCCAACGATAGTTATGGCGCCCAACAAAACCCTCGCAGCGCAGCTTTACGGTGAGTTCAAATCGTTTTTCCCCGATAACGCCATTGAGTATTTCGTCTCTTATTACGACTACTACCAGCCGGAAGCCTATGTGCCTTCCTCGGATACGTTTATTGAGAAAGACGCCTCTATCAATGATCACATTGAGCAAATGCGTCTTTCCGCCACGAAAGCGCTTCTAGAGCGTCGCGATGCGTTGATTGTAGTGTCAGTCTCGGCGATTTACGGCCTCGGCGATCCTGACCAATATCTAAAGATGCGGCTGCACTTCACCCGCGGCGAGCTGATTGATCAGCGTGCTTTTCTACGTCGTCTAGCGGAACTGCAATACACCCGTAACGATATGGATTTTCGTCGAGGCACCTATCGTGTGCGCGGCGACGTGATTGATATTTTCCCCGCCGATTCTGATGAAGAAGCCGTGCGTGTTGAGCTGTTTGACGACGAAATTGACTCTATCCGGTTGTTTGACCCGCTAACCGGCGATGTTCGCGGGCAAGTGCCTCGCATGACGATTTACCCTAAGTCGCACTATGTGACGCCACGAGAAACCATACTGGAAGCCATCGACTCCATTAAAGCGGAGCTCAAGGAGCGTTTGGAGTGGTTACGCAAGCATGAGCGGTTGGTAGAAGCCCAGCGGCTTGAACAACGTACGCTGTATGATATTGAGATGATGCTTGAGCTGGGATACTGCAACGGTATCGAAAACTACTCTCGCTACCTATCGGGCCGTGCCCCGGGTGAGCCGCCCCCTACCTTCTTTGACTACCTGCCCGATGATGCGCTGCTGTTTATCGATGAGTCCCACGTTAGCGTGCCCCAGGTAGGGGGGATGTATAAAGGCGACCGTTCGCGCAAAGAGACCCTGGTGGAGTACGGCTTCCGGCTGCCTTCGGCATTAGATAACCGGCCAATGAAGTTTGAAGAGTGGGAAGCGATCTCCCCGCAGACGATTTTCGTATCCGCCACTCCCGGTAATTACGAGGCGGAGCATGCAAGCCAAATCGTCGAACAGGTTGTGCGGCCAACGGGGCTGTTAGATCCGCAAATTGAGGTGCGCCCGGCAAGCACGCAGGTCGATGACTTGCTCTCGGAGATTGGTTTGCGCACGGCGGTTGGCGAGCGGGTGCTGGTTACCACTTTGACCAAACGCATGGCAGAAGACTTAACCGATTACTTCGATGAGCACGATATTCGCGTTCGCTATTTGCACTCCGATATCGACACCGTTGAGCGGGTGGAAATTATCCGCGATTTGCGTCTGGGTAAATTTGACGTGTTGGTGGGTATCAACTTGCTGCGAGAAGGGCTGGATATTCCTGAGGTCTCGCTAGTTGCCATATTGGATGCTGACAAAGAAGGCTTCTTGCGCGCCGAGCGGTCATTGATTCAAACCATCGGCCGTGCAGCCCGTAACGCCAATGGTAAAGCGATTCTTTATGGCGATCGCATCACTGACTCGATGCGTAAAGCGATTGATGAGACCGAGCGCCGGCGTCATAAACAGATGGCGCATAACGAAAAGCATGGCATTACTCCCACGACGGTCACCCGCTCCGTGGCCGATATTCTGGAAGCAGCACAAACGCCGGGTAAGAAGAGTACTCGACGTAAGGGTAATGAACGCAAAGTGGCTGAGCCTGAAGGGGGTTACGATGTAACGACCATGAGCAAGCAAGACTTACTCATGGCGATCAGTAAGCTAGAAGACGCCATGTTTGAAGCGGCTCAAAACTTAGAGTTTGAAGAAGCGGCGCGGCTGCGCGACCAGCTCCATCAAATGAAAGAGAAACAGCTGGCGCTAGGATAACCCATGCCCGAAGGTCCAGAGATTCGCCGCGCAGCGGATCGTATTGAAAAGCAAATCGGCGGTAAAGTGCTGGATGATGTGTGGTTTGCTTTTCCTGAATTATCCAGCCAAGCAAGCTCGCTGATCGGCGTTAAGGTGTCAGCGGTGGATACCTGGGGTAAAGCCATGCTGATTCGGTTTGACGACCAACGCGTGCTTTACTCGCATAATCAGCTGTACGGCGTGTGGAAGCTACACGCTGAAGATAAGCCGCCTAGCACTAAGCGATCCCTGCGTGTGCGGCTAGTGGCCGAGGGCAGGGCCGCAAGCCTTTACAGCGCGTCAGATATATCGCTGTGGCATGAAGATACGCTGGCGCACCACCCCTTTTTATCGCGCCTGGGCCCTGATTTACTTAGCCAAGACGTCAGCGCCAGCGATGTGAAGCAGCGCCTGCTTATGCCGGCGTTTAAACGCCGAAGTTTAGGAGCGCTGCTTTTAGATCAAGGCCTAGTGGCGGGGCTGGGGAATTACTTACGCTCTGAAATTCTGTTCTTTGCTTACCTTCATCCCAAGCAGCGCCCAGATGATTTAACCGATGAGCAGTTAACGCGGCTATCAACGCATATTGTCGACATTACCCGCACCGCCTACCGAACGGCGGGAGTGACTAATCAAGAAGCCTGGATTGAGCAGGCCATTGCTTCTGGCGAGCCCCGGCGGCAGTGGCGTTTTAGTGTGTTTGAACGCGCGGGGCTATCCTGTCATCGCTGCGGCAATATCATTACGCGCATGATGGTGGGTTCACGCCGGTTGTATTGCTGCCCTCAGTGCCAGCCCTCCTTTTAACTCAAATTTATACCGTTATCCTAAACAATTGCTCAACCATTCAGACCAAAGCGCTACCAGATAGCAAGCGGTGAAGCCCGGTCTTGGCTGCCGTGCTGGCATCAATGCGGTATACTTCCCGCACACTTAGACGGCCTATAAGGCCGCAGCCAAGACGATAACCGAGGAGCTGTTAATCCATGACCGTGATTCGCCAGGACGACGTTATTCAAAGCGTTGCCGATGCTCTGCAGTACATCTCTTACTATCATCCGAAAGATTTTATTCAAGCGATGGCCGCTGCCTACGAGCGTGAAGAGAACCCGGCAGCAAAAGATGCTATCGCTCAAATTTTGATCAACTCACGCATGTGTGCGACAGGGCATCGCCCGATTTGCCAAGATACCGGCATCGTCACGGTGTTTGTTCATGTGGGTATGAACGTCACTTGGGACGCCGAGCTAAGTCTTGACGATATGATTAATGAAGGCGTTCGCCGGGCTTATCATTTGCCGGATAACGTTTTACGCGCGTCAGTGCTCGCAGATCCTGACGGTAAGCGTCAAAACACTAAAGACAACACGCCGGCGATTATTCACTACAAAATCGTTCCGGGCGATAAGGTCGATATTCACGTGGCGGCGAAGGGCGGTGGTAGCGAGGCGAAATCGAAGTTTGCCATGCTCAACCCATCCGATAGCGTTGTAGATTGGGTCATGGAACAGCTCCCTAAAATGGGCGCTGGCTGGTGCCCGCCGGGCATGCTTGGTATTGGTATTGGCGGCACCGCTGAAAAAGCGATGGAAATTGCCAAAGAAGCGCTATTAGACCCTATCGATATTCAAGAGCTTCAGGCCCGTGGCGCAAGCAACCGTGCCGAAGAGCTGCGGCTTGAGCTGTTTGATAAAGTCAACAAGAGCGGCATTGGCGCACAGGGGTTAGGTGGTTTAACCACCGTATTGGATATTAAAGTTAAAGATTATCCTACCCACGCCGCGAACAAGCCGGTAGCGATTATTCCGAACTGCGCGGCAACTCGCCATGCGCACTTTACGCTGGATGGCTCTGGTCCGGTCTCGCTGCCTGCTCCGAAGTTAGAGGATTGGCCAGAAATTACCCGTGAAGCGGGTGATAACGTGAAACGCGTCAATCTGGATACCGTGACTCCGGAAGAAGTACAGACATGGCAACCAGGTGATACGCTGCTGCTTAATGGCAAGCTGCTCACCGGCCGCGACGCTGCTCATAAACGCATGGTAGATATGATCGCCAAGGGCGAGCCGCTGCCGGTAGATATGAAAGGTCGCTTTATTTATTACGTGGGCCCGGTAGACCCGGTCGGCGATGAAGTGGTTGGCCCTGCAGGCCCCACCACGGCCACGCGCATGGATAAGTTCACCCGTACAATGCTGGAAGAAACCGGCCTTCTGGGTATGGTGGGCAAGGCCGAGCGTGGTCAGCTGGCTATTGATGCCATTCGCGATAACCAAGCAGTGTATCTTATGGCCGTAGGGGGTTCTGCGTACCTGGTGGCGCAAGCCATCAAAAAATCCCGTGTTGTCGGTTTTGAAGACCTGGGCATGGAAGCTATCTACGAATTTGAAGTGGAAGACATGCCGGTCACGGTAGCGGTAGACAGTCAGGGTACTTCTGTACACCAAACTGGTCCGGCTAAGTGGAAAGAAATTATCGCTGAAAAAGCATGATGCGCGGATGTAGCGTTTCACGATGATGTTTGAAAGGAGCCCCGTATTAGCGGGGCTCCTGTGTATGAGATGCACAAATGTATGGATAGCGAGGAGTAGCGGATGACCTCTTGGTTGCTAGGGACAGGGATTATGCTAATTCACGTGTTGGGGATGATCTCAGCCGTGATGGCCTTAATGTCGAGCCGTACATCGCAGGGTGCCGTGGCGTGGATTATTTCACTATTAACCTTCCCCTATGCGGCTGTACCTGCCTATTGGCTATTTGGCCGACCCCGGTTTTATGGCTATGTCACGGCAAGAGGGGCGCGTGACTCGGTATTGAGAAGAGTGTTGGTACTCTATCGCCACAACGTTAAGCCCCATGTCGCGCTATCTGACAATACCGATATTCAAGCAGTTGAGCAGCTTGCAATGATGCCGTTAACGAAGGGAAACAGCACGCAGCTACTCATCGATGGTGATGCCACCTTCGCGAGCCTATTTGCGGGCATTGAGCGGGCACAAGATTATCTACTGATTCAGTTTTTTATCGTTCGCGATGATGAGCTAGGACGGCAGCTTCATCAGCATTTGATCGCTGCCGTGAAGCGCGGTGTGCGCGTTTATTTTCTCTACGACGAAATTGGCAGCCGCAAATTAAACGAAGGGTATTTAAAAGAGCTGAGTGACAGCGGGGTAGAGGTGACCCCTTTTCGCTCGTCGCGAGGCATAAAGCATCGCTTTCAGCTGAATTTTCGTAACCACCGAAAAATTGCCGTGGTGGACGGTAAGCAAGGTTGGGTAGGCGGCTTTAATGTGGGTAATGAATACTTGGGTAAAAGTGCCAAGCATGGGCCGTGGCGCGATACTCATCTGATGGTGCAGGGGCCTTGTGTGCTTGGCCTGCAAGAAGCCTTTTGGGAAGACTGGCACTGGGCAACGGGGGCGGTGATTACGCTTAATTGGCACGCAGAGAGCCATCCGCAGCATGATCAACAGGTCGTTATTGTGCCTTCTGGACCAGCTGATAAACAAGATACGGCAGGGTTGTTAGTGCAGCAGTTGATTCATAGCGCCAACGAAAGGTTTTGGGTGACTAGCCCCTATTTTGTACCGGATCAGGGCGTACAAGACTCCCTGCGCCTTGCCGCCATGCGAGGGGTCGATGTCCGTGTGATGATTCCGGAGCGGCCAGATCATTTGTTAGTGTTTCTCTCAGCATTCTCTTTTTTACCCGATATGTTGAAAGCAGGTGTAAAAATATACCGTTATCATCCTGGTTTTTTACACCAAAAAGTCATGCTAATAGATAGCACCTCAGCAACAGTGGGCACAGTCAATTTAGATAACCGATCATTCCGCTTAAATTTTGAAATTACCGCTTTCGTTCCTAGTGCAGACTTTGCGCGCGATGTAGCCACCATGCTAGAGGCAGACTTCGCTCAATGCCGACGGGTTACCTTAGATGAAGTGAGTCAGCGCCCAATGTGGAAAAAAGTCGTTTCCCGAGCCGCCTATTTAATGGCACCCGTTCAGTAAGTCAGGGGACCTCAACATATGACGCAACAAGCAACGTTCAAATAACAGGAGTCATGGGTGAATCTAGAAACAAAATGGCTAGAGGACTTTGTCGCACTGGCCAACACCCGCAGTTTTTCAGCTTCAGCCCGGCAGCGCCATGTCACCCAACCGGCGTTTAGCCGTCGAATTCGGGCGCTTGAACAAGCTGTTGGCGTTACGCTAGTGGACAGATCAACCACCCCGATTGGCTTAACATCAGAAGGCCAGCTGTTTCTCGTTACTGCCCGCAACTTGGTCGAGCAATTAAACGAGTCGCTCAGCCATTTGCGAGGGCTCTCTATTGCCAATGAGGCGCTGGATATTGTCGCGGCTCACTCCTTGGCGCTGAGCTTTTATCCCCCCTGGATTTCTAGATTACAGAAAGGGTTAGGGGAGTTGCCGACTCGCTTAGTGGCGATGAACGTGGGGGAGGCGATCCATGTACTGCGTGAAGGTAACTGTGACTTAATGCTGGCTTATTACGACCCCTTTGCCACCATGCAATTAGACGCCGAAGTCTTTCCTTCTTTCTCTATAGGCAAGGTCAAAATGTTGCCAGTGTCCTTACCTAATGAGCAGGGTAAGCCACTTTTCTCTTTGCAGCGCGATAGCTCTATTCCTTATTTGGCATATACCCAGGGAGCGTTTCTTGGGCGCAGTGTGCGCATGTTACTCAAGAACGATCCGTTGCGTATGAAGCTGAGAACGGTGTATGAGACGGCCATGGCAGAAGGCTTAAAAGGGATGGTGTTGCAAGGCGTTGGTGTGGCATGGATTCCTGATTTCTGCATCCGCGAAGAGCTCAAAACTGGCAAGCTTGTCAGAGCAGGCGATGAAAGTTGGGATATTCCGCTAGAAATCCGCCTATATCGCTGCTCTTTGGTTCATAAACCGGGCGTGGAGCGATTATGGCGGCAGATGATGAAACTGCCGCGCGATTTTTTGCAGGCCTAAAGCGAGCCAAAGTCAGCGGGTAAGCCAAGGAAGTTCTGAATAATAAAGAAGTGATCCTCAAAAAGGCTTTCTGGCTCCAGATCCGCCAATGCTACCCAGCGGGCATGATCTCCCCCCTGCACGGGCTTCAGGCGCGGCAGCTGCTGGTCCGGGCGTAATGCAAAGTAGAACGCTTCTGCCAATGTGCGCCCCCGCCAGCTGCGGTGTGGCTCATCAAATAAGCGTTGGCCACGCAGAGAGCCCTTCAATACCGGCTCTGGTACTTTTAAACGCAGCCGCTCACGCAGCTCTCGCAAGCAGGCATCCAACAACCGTTCATGTGGGTTAATAAAGCCCCCCGGGAGCGCAAATAAGCCTTTCCCAGGTGACGCATTGCGCTTCACTAGCAACACGTGACCGGATTGCACTACCACTGCGTTCACGGTCACAAAGATGGGCGGATAGGGAGCTTGGGACCATGCCTGCCGGTACTGGTCGAGCAGCTGTTGCTCCTCCAGCAGCCGGTAGTAATCATCCCCTTTGCAAAATTGACCAACGCTCGCTACTACGCCGGGAGGTAAGTCGTGATAAGCCCCGGTATTCAAGTAGTCATCGGTAGAGCCCGGCGAGCGAAAAAGGCGTTCTCTGATTTGGCTGGCAGAGATGCCTTCTACCAGCGGCACGCTTACCGACTCCCACTGAGGGAAAAGCGACAGATAGTAGCTTGATTGACCCCGACTAGCGCCGATAAGCCCAATGCGCGGCAGGCGTGCATTGGCAGGGGCAGCCAAGTCTCGGACTTTACGCTGTACGTCTCTTACCCACACATCGTCGTTATACAGCGCATCCAAGAGAGGCGTGATTTCCAGGCGCTGATTGTCCGCATCATCAAAGCCGGAGCGCAGCATGGCTTGGCGTTCATCAAAATGCCATGGGTTGCGCAATGAACGCGCTTGCCAAGAGGACCCCACCATCACAATCACTTGGCGGGCCTGCTTCAGCGCTTCTCGAATAATCGCCAGGTGGCCCAAATGAGGCGGCTGAAAACGGCCAATGAAAACCAAGCAATCAAAGTCGTAAGACGTGCCAGACCGAGCTGAATCTGAGTTCATTGCGTGTCCTTGATTGCTGAAAATGAGAATAATGCAACGCTATTATGGTGGCCCTGATAAACCGCTGCAACGCAATCATATCTGCGCTCAACGTTTTCATTGGGTATGCTTATTTATTAATCGTCATATAAGCGTTGCTCAGGGACGCTGTCATTTGTTGAGAAAGGGAAGTTTATGCTTAAAAAAACGCTCACTTTTTGGTGGAATGTCGTCCAAGATGCCACCTCGCTTTGGCTTGAGCGAAATGCTTTTAGCTATGCAGGTTCATTGGCGTTTTATACGCTATTTTCGTTAGCTCCTACGATCATTATTGCGGTCACGGTGATTGGCGTTGTGCTTGGGGAAGAGGCAGCACAAGGGCAAATTGTTGCTCAGTTGCAAGGTACGTTAGGAGTGGATGCCGCACTGGCAATAGAGCAGGCCGTTGCTCAGTCGCGTATTGAGGAATCAGGTGTATTGCCGACTATTCTTGGCTTCATAGCGCTGTTAGTGGGGGCCACGACGGTCTTTGCTCAGATGCAGTTCTCGCTCAACACTATTTGGGGAGTAACCGCAAAACCGACCAGCAATAGCGCCTTTATTTTCATTAAAAACCGTTTGTTATCGTTAACCGTTGTGTTGTCTATCGGTTTTATATTGTTAGTGTCACTTGTGCTTGGTGTCATGTTGCGTGGCATGTTGCATGCAGCCAATGATTTACTGCCCTTTGCCAGCTTATTAACCACTACGGCGGAATCGTTAATTTCACTTGCGATGGTCGCTTTGCTATTTGCCACTATTTTTAAAGTGCTGCCTGATGTCATGCTGCGTTGGCAAGACGTGCTGATTGGTGCGCTGGTCACCGCGGTGCTGTTTACCATTGGCCGCAGTGTCATTGCGATTTACCTCGCCTACACCGCTACCGCTTCTACCTATGGTGCCGCTGGTTCGGTTGTTATGATACTGCTATGGGTGTATTACAGCTCGCTTATTTTGCTGTTTGGTGCGGCGTTTACACGCTCATTGCTACTGCGACGTGGCCGACCGCTCATACCGCGTAACAGCGCTGTTTTGGTGAAGCATGAGTTGCTTTAACGGCTAGGAGGGTGCTATGGCGAATTGCTGCGTACGTGCCTATGTAACAGGCAAAGTACAAGGCGTCTGGTTTCGACGCTCCACTCAAGAGCAGGCGCTAATCCGTGGGCTAACCGGTTACGCTAAAAACCTGCCCGATGGCCGCGTAGAGGTGTTGATGTGCGGCCATCCTGCCGCCGTTTCTGAACTTGGCCAGTGGTTATGGCAAGGCCCTGAAGGCGCTCAGGTCACCCATGTAACACTTGAGACTTTGGATGACCATCACGCCCCAGATCACTTCGCCACCTACTAAATATTTAATAGTGGTAGTGGTGTTGGCGTTAGTGGTTATCTTCAAGCCAGGTACGAATATTGTCGGCAGTTAAACCGACAATATTCTGCCGTGCTTCAGGCGTAATCCACGCGTTGTGTGGCGTTACAATAAGGTTGAGCGGCTCTCTATTGGCCAGTGCATCAAGCAGCGCATGCCCTTCTTTGGGCGGCTCAGCGGGCAGTACGTCAACGGCTAGTCCACCGATTTCGCCACTGCGAAGCGCTTCTAATGCCGCTTCTTCGTCGATAATGCCGCCACGGGCGCAGTTAACGATGAGCAGCGAAGGCTTTGCCGCGGCAAGGCGCTCTTTATTGAGCAAATGTTTGGTGGCATCGTTGAGTGGGCAGTGCAAGCTGATGATATCCGCGGTGGGCAGTAGGTCATCTAGCGAAGGGCGAGGGTCGTGTTGCTCATTTCCTGGCCGGGCTGCAAACGTCACCTGCATACCAAAGGCCTCAGCCAATCGGGCAACTTCAGACCCCAGCTCCCCTTGTCCGACCATGACGAGCTGCTTACCCGCTAGTTGAAGTGTTGGGTGATCCTGCAGGCAGAAAAAGTCACTCGTTTGCCATTTGCCATCCGCGATATCGGCCTGATAGCGGGGTAGCCGATTCGCCAGCGTCAACATGAGCATCAGCGTGTGTTGCGAGACGCTGGCAGTGCCATAGGCCGTTACGTTCTTAACAATGATGTTATGGGCTTTAGCCGCGTCAAGATCAATGTTGTTTAAACCAGTGGCAAGAACACAGATCAACTTTAAAGAAGGCAGCTGAGATAGCGTCTCAGCATCCAACTTTACTTTATTAACAATAGCGATCTCAGCGCCTGCTAACCGTTCACACGCCTGTGCAGTGGTACTTTGCTGATATATTTCTAAGTGCGTGACAGCATTGCGAATAGCCGTCAAATCAATATCCGCGCCAAGGCTTTGGGCATCCAGTATGACCGCATTGGGCATTTTATTTTCTCCATTAACCGCCGAAAGCCGCTTGGCCTTGCTCGGCAGGGGGCACAAAAGGGTATAATGAGCGCTCTATCGACCGCAGTCTTGGAATTTATCCCGGCAGGCCACATATTGTCAGCCTGGTAGAGCTAGGTTTACCACGATTCTGTCAACCCACACCTGTCGGAGTTGAGCTTTTCAGGAGCCATCAACATGCCCATCTATGAGTACGAGTGCAAGGCCTGCGGCCATCGCATGGAAAAACTTCAGAAAATTAGCGCAGATCCTCTAAAAAGCTGCCCCGCGTGTCAGCAAGATGATCTGGAGCGTTTGGTCTCGGCAGCCGGGTTCCGCTTAGCGGGTGGCGGTTGGTACGAAACCGATTTCAAAACAGGTAGCAAAAAGAACCTTGCTGCTGATGAGAAAGCCGCTGGCAGCGCAAAAACGGATGCCAGTGGCACATCAACGAAAAATGGCGCTGCGGCGTAGCCGCAGCGGTCAGGCCTCTTTGAGGCCCAAGACAACTTAATTGCCACGAAACAGAACAGGATTAGACATGCGCAGCCATTATTGCGGCCAGCTTAACGAAACATTGGTGGATCAAACGGTCACCGTTTGCGGCTGGGTTCACCGCCGCCGTGACCACGGTGGGGTTATCTTTCTCGACATGCGCGACCGTGATGGTATCGCTCAATTTGTCGTAGACCCCGATACCGCCGAGGCGTTTGCTAATGCCGACCGCGCGCGCAGCGAGTATGTTCTGCGTATTACTGGCCGCGTTCGGTTGCGCCCTGAAGGAACTCAGAATCCCAATATGCCTACTGGCATGATTGAGGTGCTGGCGAAAGAAGTAGAAGTGCTGAATACCGCCGCTACGCCGCCGTTCCAACTGGATGAGCACGGTAAAGTCGGTGAGGAAGTGCGCCTTAAGCATCGCTACATCGATCTGCGCCGCCCGGACATGATTGAGAAACTGCGCCTTCGCTCGCGTATTTCTCACAACGTGCGTGCCTATTTAGAAAACCAGGGCTTCCTGGATATCGAAACCCCGGTGCTGACACGCGCAACACCGGAAGGAGCCCGTGATTACCTCGTGCCTAGCCGTACGCACGCGGGCAGTTTCTTTGCGTTGCCGCAGTCACCCCAGCTGTTTAAGCAGCTTTTGATGGTGGCGGGTTTTGACCGCTACTACCAAATCGCAAAGTGCTTCCGCGATGAAGACCTGCGCGCTGACCGTCAGCCTGAATTCACCCAGATCGATATTGAAGCCTCTTTTGTGGAAGAAGACGACATCATGGGCATTACCGAAGCCATGATTCGTCAACTGTTCCAGGAAGTGCTGAGCGTCGAACTGCCGGAATTCCCGCGCATGACCTGGCAAGAAGCCATGGATCGCTTTGGTTCGGATAAACCCGACCTGCGTATTCCGTTAGAGCTCACCGACGTTGACGACCTGATGCAGCAGGTTGACTTCAAAGTGTTCTCTGGCCCAGCGAGCGCTGAAGATGGCCGCGTGGCGGCTCTGAAAGTACCGGGTGGTGCCAAGCTCTCTCGTAAAGAGATTGACGAGTACACCAAGTTCGTCGGTATTTACGGTGCTAAAGGCCTCGCTTGGATCAAAGTTAACGAGCGTGCCAAAGGGCTTGACGGTCTGCAGTCGCCGATCGTGAAGTTCATGGAAAATATCGTTGAAGAGCTGCTTGATCGTGTGGGCGCAGAAGACGGCGATATTATCTTCTTTGGTGCGGATAAAGCCCGCATTGTGAACGAGGCAATTGGCGCACTGCGTGTGAAGCTGGGTGCGGATCTAGACCTTTACACACAGGCCTGGGCACCGCTGTGGGTCGTTGACTTCCCGATGTTCGAAGCCGACGATAATGGTCGTTTAAGCCCGCTTCACCACCCGTTTACAGCGCCGTCCTGTTCACCAGAAGAGCTGAAGGCCGACCCTGCCAAAGCCCTTTCTCGCGCTTACGACATGGTGCTTAACGGCACAGAACTGGGTGGTGGCTCTATTCGTATCCACAACCAAACCATGCAAAGCACCGTGTTTGATATTTTGGGGATCGGCGAAGAAGAAGCGCAAGAAAAATTCGGCTTCTTGCTGGATGCGCTGCAGTACGGTGCACCGCCCCATGGCGGCTTGGCCTTCGGCCTGGACCGTTTAGTGATGCTCATGGTGGGCGCGAAAACCATTCGTGAAGTCATCGCATTCCCGAAAACCCAAAGTGCTGCGTGTTTGATGACCAATGCACCGGGTGAAGTTAGCGCTGACCAGCTCAAAGAGCTAAACATTCGCTTACGCCAAAAAGCCAAAGCGGAAGTCGCTGGCGAGTAACGCCGCTGGTCTGTTTGCCTCGTATTAAAACACCGACGCTTAGCGTCGGTGTTTTTGTTTTCAGCAGTGTTTGCTTTACGTCAGGAAAAGAGAGCTTTACATGGATGCACAGCAGCCTGTGACTGCGGTGAGAATTCTAGGTATTGATCCAGGCTCGCGTATTACGGGTTATGGAATTATTGATCTCATCGGTATTAAGCCACGCTATGTGGCCAGTGGCTGTATCCGCACAGCAGACGGGGCGCTAGAGCAACGTTTGGCCCAAATTTACGCGGGGATTAGTGAAGTAATCGGTCTACATCGTCCTGATGCCGTAGCGGTCGAGCGTGTCTTTATGGCAAAGAACGCTGACTCAGCGCTGAAGTTGGGACAAGCCCGCGGCGCGGCGCTCGTCTGCCTAGCGAATCATGGGTTAAGCATTGCCGAGTATGCGGCTCGGCAGATTAAGCAAGCTGTCACCGGCCAGGGCGGCGCTGATAAAAGCCAAGTACAGCACATGGTCACCACGCTGCTGTCACTATCGGCCACGCCACAAGCCGATGCCGCCGATGCGCTTGCCATCGCGCTCACCCATGCTTTTGCTGGCAGTACATTAGCCACGGCTACTCCCTCACGCAGTAAGCGTCGCTCAACGGGCCGTTGGCGTCTTTAGGGTTACTGGTCATCTGTACAGACTGGCTTTATAGTGATGGCTGTTTTTTCCTGCTGTGAGGCGCGTGATGATTGGAAGACTAACCGGCCTGTTGCTAGAGAAGCAGCCGCCATGGATGGTTGTGGATGTGCATGGCGTAGGCTATGAGCTTGAAGCCTCAATGAATACCTTTATAGCGCTGCCTGCCCCCGGTGAGCAGGTGTCGCTCTATACGCACCTCACCATTCGTGATGATGCGCATCTGCTGTATGGGTTTGGGCGTGAGCATGAGCGGGCGCTGTTTCGAGCCTTAATCAAAGTGAATGGGGTTGGGCCTAAGCTCGCATTAGCGATTTTGTCCGGGATGGACGAAGACGCCTTTATGCGCTGCATTCGAGATGATGACAGTAAAGCGCTGACCAAACTGCCTGGCGTTGGCAAAAAAACAGCCGAGCGTCTCATTATCGAGATGCGCGACCGCTTCCCCGAGTGGGAGCACGGCAGCGATGCGCCCTTGGCCCTTGAAGCTACAAGCGGTCGGGCGGCGCCGAGGGATCATCTGGCAGATGCTGAAGCTGCTCTGGTTAGTTTGGGATATAAACTCACTGAAGCCTCGAAAATGCTGGCCGACGTCGACCCCAACCAAACCACTGAAGCGCTTATCAAAGCTGCCTTGACCAAGCGAATGGCCGGTTAAAGCCACCATGAGTGCAATATGTGCTCATTTGTTAGCACTCAAGAAGAGTCTCTATGTTAGAACATGACCGATTAATTGCCGCTGAGCCAGAGCACGGCGAAGTGCGTATCGACCATGCTATTCGACCGAAGCATCTCAAAGACTATATCGGCCAGCCTCGGGTACGTGAACAGCTCGAGATTTTTATTGGAGCCGCTAGGCTGCGCGAAGAGAGTCTTGACCACACGCTGGTCTTTGGTCCTCCGGGGTTAGGCAAAACGACGCTTGCCAATATCATCGCCACTGAAATGGGCGTGGGGCTCAAGTCCACCTCCGGCCCTGTATTAGAGCGTGCCGGTGATCTCGCCGCAATGCTTACCAATCTTGAGCCGGGCGATGTGCTGTTTATCGATGAAATCCACCGCCTGTCACCCGTGGTAGAAGAAATTCTCTATCCGGCGATGGAAGATTTTCAACTCGATATCATGATTGGAGAAGGGCCTGCCGCACGCTCGATTAAGCTCGATCTGCCAAGATTCACGTTAGTCGGTGCCACTACCCGTGCCGGGTTATTAACTTCGCCACTACGAGACCGCTTTGGCATTGTCCAGCGTCTTGAGTTTTATAACCTGGAAGAGCTAACTGAGATTGTGGCCCGTTCCGCACGCTTGTTAGGTGTTGAAACCAGTCGTGAAGGGGCCATTGAAGTGGCGCGGCGCTCTCGTGGCACCCCGCGGATTGCTAACCGGCTGCTGCGCAGAGTACGTGACTACGCCGAAATCAAGGGCACAGGTGTGGTGGATGTAGAAGTAGCAGGTGCCGCGCTGAATATGCTCAACGTGGATCACCATGGCCTTGACCATATGGACCGTCGTTTATTGCTAGCGATGATCGATAAGTTTGATGGTGGGCCAGTAGGCGTTGATTCGCTCTCGGCAGCCATTGGTGAAGAGCGCGATACCATCGAAGATGTGATTGAGCCCTATCTGATTCAGCAAGGGCTAATGATGCGCACCCCCCGGGGCCGAGTCGTCACCCGGCAGGCGTGGCTGCACTTTGACCGTACGCCGCACGAGCAGTCTGTGGACGTAGAGGGAGAGCGTCGCCCATGACAGGCGAATTTAGCATGCCGGTCCGTGTTTACATGGAAGATACTGACGCAGGTGGAATTGTCTACTACGTTAACTACCTGAAGTTCATGGAGCGGGCACGCAGCGAATGGCTAAGAGAATTAGGGCTTAATCAGCAAACGCTGCTAGACGAAAGTACACAGCTAGTGGTATACCGCATGGCCTGTCACTACGCCAAACCCGCACGATTGGATGAAGCGCTAACGGTCACTGCTACTATCGCTGCAAAAGGGCGGTGCCGAATGACATTTGAGCAACAGGTTAGGCGCGACAAGGAACTCTTATGCACTGCCACAGTCGAGATAGCCTGCTTAAATGCGACGACAATGCGCCCCAAAGCGTGGCCGTCGTCGCTTGATATCACCATCGCTTAACACCGCTACCCAGTCGACAACGACATTAATTGATTGAAGAGGGCAACTGTGAACGATAACGCCATGTCCATTCCCCACTTGATAATGAGTGCCAGCACCGTTGTGCAGCTGGTCATGCTGCTGCTCGTAGTGGGGTCGATCCTCTCATGGGTAGTGATCTTTCAGCGCAGTATCGCGCTACGCCGAGCAAAGCAAGAGTACAACCAGTTTGAAGAATCTTTCTGGTCAGGCGTGGATCTAAATGAGCTGTACCGTGAAATTCCAGCGGATGACCCTCGCCATGGGGCAGAGCACATTTTTCAGGCAGGTTTTCGGGAATTTAATCGTCTCATGCCTAAAACCCGTAGCGCTGAAACAGTGCTAGAGGGTGTACAGCGCAGCATGCGAGTCGCCTGGTCTCGAGAAGAAGATCGTCTGACAAAGCATCTCGTCTTCTTAGCAACCGTGGCTTCTGTTAGCCCGTACGTGGGTTTGTTTGGCACAGTCTGGGGCATCATGGGCTCGTTCCAATCGCTGTCTATGACTCAGCAAGCAACGTTAGCAACCGTGGCACCCTGGATTGCAGAGGCGTTGATTGCCACCGCGATGGGGCTTCTCGCCGCGATACCAGCCGTTATTTTTTATAACCGTCTGTCGAATGAAGCGTCACGACTGTTAGGCAAGTATGAAAATTTTGCTGAAGAATTCCACGCTATTTTGCATCGTAACTTGCAAGGTCGTGATGGCAAGCCGCAAGCCTAACGCCCGTTAAAGGAGTTCGTCATGCAAGGTTCGTTTAATCGAGGCGGCAAAAAAAAGCCCATGGGTGAGATTAACGTCGTGCCCTTTATCGACGTTATGCTGGTCTTGTTGGTCATTTTTATGATTACAGCCCCCATGCTAACGCAGGGCGTGCAGGTCGACTTGCCCCAGGTGACCTCTGAGCCTATCGAAACTCAGGAAGACAACGACCCGATTATCATCTCGGTTGATCGAGATGGGGGGTACTTCATCACTCTGGGAGAAGATTCGACAGCCGTTTCCTTAGATCAGATGTCTGAGCGTGTGGTGGCCATCCTTCAGCGACGGCCCAACACTCCTGTCATGGTTCGCGGAGACCGTAACGTGCCATATGGCCAGATAGTGGTGCTGATGAGCACGCTTCAGCGCTCTGGCGTTGCCAACGTAGGGCTGCTATCAGAGCCGCCTCAAGATGGTTAAGGGCGAGTCGCACATGGCTGTAAAACCACCGCGTGACCCCCAAGACGTTGGCTATACCTGGCCGACGCTATTGGCTGTTGCTGTGCATTTGTTGGTGATTGTATTTAGCCTGATTAAGCTTCCTAGCATGAGCGCTGAGCCAGACTCTTCTTCGATTGTTCAGGCGACGTTTGTAAGCACCGAAACCTTTACGGATCAAGCGCAGCAGGTGACCGATCAGCAGGCCGCTATGAATAATGCGGCAGAGCCCGAAGTAGCCGAGCCTGAACCGCCCAGCGATGAGCCCTCTGCCGAGCAACAGGCGGCAGAGGCTGCAGCGGCACAGCGAGAAGCTGACGCCGCTGCCCAAGCCGCAGAACAGGCCGAGGCACTTGAGCAAGCACAGGCCGAGGCAGAAGCGGAAGCGCAGCGCCGGGCAGAAGAGGCTGAGCGATTAGCTGAGCAGCAGGAAGCAGAAGCGGCCGCGCGTGAAGCTGAAGAGCAGCGCGCCCGTGAAGAAGCTGAAGCCCAGCGCCAGCGCGAAGCAGAAGCTGAGCGGGTAAGGGCCGAGGCGGAAGCACAGCGTCAGCGTGAGGCCGAAGAGCAGCGCGAACGTGAAGAGGAAGCTGAACGCCAACGCGAGGCCGAAGAGCAGCGCGAACGTGAAGAAGAAGCTGAACGCCAACGCGAGGCCGAAGAGCAGCGCGAACGTGAAGAGGAAGCTGAACGCCAACGCGAGGCCGAAGAGCAGCGTGAACGTGAAGAGGAAGCTCAGCGCCAGCGTGAAGCAGAAGAGCGCCGCGCCGCAGAAGCTGCTGAGGCTGCTATGCAGCGTCAGTTGGCCGGTGAAGCGGAAGCGGCCGCCAATGCACAGCAGGCGCAGCAGGCTGCCAATAGCTTTATTAATATTGTTCGGCGTGCAGTGGAGCAGGCATGGTTAATCCCGCCTGCAGCAAGCGATTCGATGAGTGCTACGATACAGGTAAGGCTTGGACCATCGGGTGAGCTATTAGCAACATCCGTCGCCTCATCAAGCGGCGACAGTGCTTTTGATCGCTCAGCCATGCAAGCAGTTGAACATGCGGCTCCGTTTAGTGAGTTACGAGACTTACCAGCGGAACAGCAACGTACTTTACGTCAATTTAATCTGCGATTTACCCCGGGGGATGTTCGCTGATGCAAACGTTAAGCAAAGTGTGGCTCTTTTGCGTACTGCTACTGGTCAGCAGCGTAGCAAGCGCCAATCTGACCATTGAAATCACGCGCGGTAGCGATCAGGCGCTACCCATCGGTGTTGTGCCTTTTGCAGGCAACGAGGGCTTGCCCGAGGACGTTGCGCAAATTGTGCAGGACGATCTAGAGCGCAGCGGTCTATTTGAGCCGCTGGAACGCAGTGCAATGTTTGATCGCCCCAGCCAAGCGTCCGACGTTGAGTTTGGCACATGGCGTTCGCTAGACGTGCGTTATCTAGTGGTGGGTCGCGCCCAGCAAACAGGCGGTGGCTACGAGCTGCAGTTTGATCTTGTCGATATCAGCGGCCAACGCCCGATGATTAGCGAAACCGTGACCGCCAGTGGTAACGACCTGCGCGGTGCGGCCCATTACATCAGTGACCAAATTTTTGAAGCGATCACTGATATTCGTGGGGCATTCTCGACGCGCATTGCCTACGTGACGGCTCAAGGCTTGGGCGACAACATGCAGTTTGGCCTTTACGTGGCCGATGCCGATGGTCGACGCAGCCAGCAAGTGCTGACATCCGATCAGCCGATCATGTCGCCAGCATGGTCGCCGGACGGCCGTAAGTTAGCCTACGTCTCATTTGAGACCGGTAAAGCTTCTATCTATATCCAAGACGTCAACACTGGGCAGCGCGTTCAAGCCACTTCGTTTGATGGTATCAACGGTGCGCCGACATGGTCACCCGATGGCCGTCGTATCGCTATGTCGCTCTCCAAAGACGGTCAGCCGGAAATTTACGTGCTAGACGTGGCCAACCGTTCATTGGATCGTATTACTCAGAGCAACAGTATCGACACCGAACCGGCGTGGTCTCCCGACGGTCGTAGCTTAATTTTCACATCCGACCGTAGCGGTGGCCCGCAAATCTATCAGCATGTAATGGGCAGCGGTGAGACAAACCGTTTAACCTTTACCGGCAACTATAACGCCCGTGCTCGCTTTTCACCGGACGGTGAACAGATCTTTTTGATCCACCGTTCCAGCCGGGGTTTCCAAGTTGCCAAACAGGATCTTGAAGGCGGTCGCTTAGTCGTATTAAGCGATTCAACAAGAGATGAATCTCCTAGTGTTGCGCCGAACGGTACCATGGTAATCTTCGCTACCCAACAGGGTAGTAGCGGAGTACTAAGTGCCGTATCAGCCGATGGCCGCTCGTCATTTAGGTTGCCCGCAGCACAAGGTGATGTACGTGATCCCGCGTGGTCACCTTTCTTAAATTAATAGATGAACAGCACTAATTTCTGTTTTCAGGCAAGGAGTCTGATTATGCAACTTAAGCCGTTGGCTCGCTCATTAGCAGTCGCGTTATCTATCGTAGTTATCGCTGGCTGTTCCAGCACCGGCGGAACCCAAGACGGTGACTCGTACGGAAGCCAGGATGGCAGCAGTATGGGGTCTAACACGTCTGGCGTTGGCACCAGTGGTCAGTATGGCTCAACCTCAGGTTCGGGTGCTGCTGGCCAGCAAGCTGATTCTCGTATTCCCGAAGTACGTACCATCTACTTCGATTACGACCGCGATACCATTAAAAGCGACTATGAATCAGTGGTAATGGCGCATGCACGTTACCTTCGTGCCAACCCGAATGCCCGTGTTGTTCTGCACGGCCATACCGACGAACGCGGCACTCGTGAATACAACATGGCGCTAGGTGAGCGTCGTGCGGGAGCCGTTCAACGTTTCCTGAACATTCAGGGTGTATCACCTTCACAAATGAGCGTGGTTAGCTACGGTGAAGAGCGTCCGGCAGCGAGCGGCCAGAATGAAAACGCTTACTCGCAAAACCGTCGCGTCGTCTTTAACTACTGATAGCATTGGCGTGCTTCGGCACGCCAATAGCATCATTCGGAGCTATCATGAATCACAGTCTCAAACGCTATTTTGAGAGGCTGTGCGGTGCGGGAGCCCTAGTGCTCCCGCTGTCCGTATTGCCCTTATCACTTCTGTCTGTGTCCGCTTTTGCACAGCAGCCGCTTGTTCAAGATCTCTCTTCCGGCTCGTCTAACAGCTTTTATCAGCAAACTCAGCGCCAAGAGTCTTCAGGCGGTAATCTTGTACTGTTTAACCAAGTGCAAGAACACCAGCAGGAAATCCAGCAGCTGCGCGGACAAATTGAAGAGCTACGCCACCAGCTAGAGCAGCTACGTAACCAATCGCAGCAGCAATACCTGGACATTGAAGACCGCTTGATGAGTAGCGCGCCAAGCCAAATTGAGCAAGCGACGCCAGAAGTAGAACCTGAAGCCGCAGAGCAAGTTGCCCAGGCGCCCTCTACACGTAATGTAAGCGAAGATGCACAAGCTGATTATCAAGCGGCGTTTGGTCATGTTCAGGCACGCCAGTTTGCCGATGCAATTGCCGCATTTGAAGCCTTCGTAGCAGACCATCCTGATAGCAGCTTAACGGCAAACGGCCACTACTGGCTAGGCGAGCTTTACGCTGCAGAGGGTGAGTTAGATGCTGCAGATCAAGCGTTTACCCGCGTGATTGAACAATACAGTGGCAGCACCAAAGTGCCAGATGCGCTCTATAAGCTCGGTTTAGTCAAAGCACGCAAAGGCGAAGCAGAGCGTAGTCGCGAGCTGTTAGAACAGGTTCGTGATGATTACCCGCAAAGCAGTGCCGCTGGGTTGGCGAACGATTTCTTACGCCAGTCCGCTGGTTAATACGGTTTAATTCTAACGCTTCAAGGAACCCTCATGAGTTGTAAAATCGACTATCAACCAACGCCTGCTCTGTTAGAAAATCGCGTCGTGTTGGTAACCGGTGCGGGAGATGGGATTGGTCGCGCGGCGGCATTAACCTATGCCCGCCATGGGGCTACTGTGGTATTGCTAGGCCGCACCATCGCTAAACTTGAGCGCGTGTACGATGAAATTGAGGCTGCCGGCGGGCCGCAACCCGCTATCTTTCCGCTTAATTTTGAAGGGGCGACGCTGAAAGATTTTCACGACATGGCAGAAACCCTGGATAAAGAGTTTGGCCGCTTAGATGGGCTATTGCATAACGCTGGGCTGCTTGGGCGCATTACGCCGTTTGAGCAGTACAATCCTGAACTTTGGGAGCAGGTTATGCAGGTCAATATCAATGGGCCGATCTGGATGACCCAGGCGCTGTTACCTCTGCTTCAAGCATCCGACGATGCGTCAGTCATCTTTACCTCTTCAAGCGTTGGCCGCAAAGGCAGAGCCTACTGGGGTGCTTATTCTGTCTCCAAATTTGCGACAGAAGGGTTTGTGGAAGTGTTGGCGGATGAGCTGGACAACCAGCCCAATGTTCGCGTAAACACGCTAAACCCAGGCGCAACGCGCACACAAATGCGGCGTACCGCATACCCTGGAGAAGACCCCTTCACGCTGCGTACACCCGAAGAGATTATGCCCACTTACCTATGGCTAATGGGGCCGGACAGTAAGGGCGTTAGCGGCCAGAAATTTGATGCCCAGCCGCCACGCGTCTAACGCTATCGAGTGAAAGGGAAGGTAAGTAAAAGAGTTAAGCGTGACGGTGGCCGTGCAACGCGGCCACCAGTTCATCACAGGTCGCAAACCAGAGGTCAGCGGGCCATTGCTGGTAATCATCTTCTTCACTGATGTAGCCATAGCCAACGGCTACTGCTGTCATACCCGCTGCTTTGGCGGCCTCCATGTCTCGAACATGGTCTCCTATGTACCAGCACGCCTCGGGAGATACGCCTAGGCGTTTTGCCGCTTCCCATAACGGTTCAGGGGCAGGCTTCTTGACGCTCAAGTCGTCAGCACATAGCAGTGCGCCCGGTGTCAGTGCCAACGCCTCAATCAGTGGTTCGGTATAGCGGCGTGGTTTATTGGTGACGATTCCCCACTGGCGCGCTTCACCTTCCCAGGCGAGCAGCCACTCATCCAGTGGCTCGAACAGTTTGCTGTGCACCGCCACTGCCTGTTCGTAAGCATCCAGTAGAAACTGACGCGCCTCGTCATGCTCATCGCTGCCGCTTTCAATACCCAGCGCCAGCGTCACCAGGGCACTACCGCCATTTGACACTTGCCCGCGAATGTCTTGAAACGGTAGAGGCGGTAAGCCGTGATGGGCCCTTAAAGCATTCGTGGCAGCGGCCAAATCCGGAGCTGTATCGACCAGCGTGCCGTCTAAGTCAAATAAAATCGCTTGAGGTGAGGGCGTCAACATTTACTCGCTCACTTTTCGGCAGTACATCATGTAATTTACTGACACGTCGTGGGGAACCAAGCGGTAATGGCGCGTGAGCGGGTTATACGTCAGGCCTGTCTGTTCTCGTACTTCGAGGTTTGCTAGGCGTGCCCAATTGGCCATTTCAGAGGGGCGAATAAACTTTGCGTAGTCGTGTGTGCCTCGGGGGAGTAGTTTCAGCACATATTCAGCCCCTAAAATAGCAAAGGCATAGGACTTGGGCGTGCGATTAAGCGTAGAGAAAAAGACATAACCGCCGGGCCGTACCAGAGTGCTACAGGCACGAATAACCGAGGCAGGGTCAGGCACATGCTCCAGCATTTCCATGCAGGTTACGACGTCATAGTGGCCTGGCTGCTCGGCGGCTAAGCCCTCCACACTGATATGACGATAATCGACGGTAACGCCGCTCTCTTCAGCATGTAGTCTTGCCACGCCTAACGGTGCTTCCCCCAGGTCGATACCGGTTACGTTAGCGCCTCGATGCGCCATGGATTCGCTTAAAATACCGCCACCACAGCCCACATCCAGCACTTTTTTGCCCGCGAGTCCTGCCCGTGCATCAATGAAGTCCAGGCGTAGCGGATTAATGTCATGGAGCGGTTTAAATTCGCTGTTAGGATCCCACCAACGGCTAGCAAGTGCTTCAAATTTCGCAACTTCTGCGGCATCGACGTTGTCTTGATAGCGACCAGTGGTGCTATCCTGAAGTGTCTCTGGCATGGTGTAACCCCCATCTGCAGTTGGTATTGAGTGAAATATGAGCTTGGTTTGCCGGTTAGCGGTATTCGCGGCAAGGTGGCATCCACTCAAACGTTGAGTATGATAGTTATTCTAACCACTCCTGACGCGGAACGCATGGAAAGGAACGCAGCATGACGCCTAACACTTTATTTTATCGGCGCTTATTAGCCAGGGAGAGCACCTAAATGCGCGTATTGCTGCATGGTAGCGAATTGAGTGCCGCAACAGCGGCGGCGGCGCTTGCGTGGGTGGGCCACCGTGTCGACTGGTTACTCCATGAAAGCGTTCCATGGGAAACGCTTGAGACAGCCGACTGGTTGCGCCGGGAACCATCGCTCATGGCTCAGCTTGAGCATGCTATGGCTGCAGGTAATCTCACGATTATTAGCGCCCCGGAAGCGACTGAAGCGCCAGACATTGTCTGGTTAGCACTTTCTCCCAGTCAGCGGCCATCTGCCAGCGCGCTACTTCAGCACCCTTTGTTTGATGACTACAGCGGGGCCGTGTTAGTTAACAATTCGACCTTTCCTGTAGGCGAAACGGAGCGCCTGCACGCATTGATGGGGCAGCAGCATAGCCGGGTAGCACTCCCCGATACTTTGGAAGAGGGGCGTGCGTGGCTGTCGTTTACTCGCCCAGTGCGCTGGCTACTGGGTTGCGACGACGCTATAGGCGAGCAGATGACAAGAGAGCTCCTGCGCGCTTTTAACCGACGCAGCGAAGTGTTCCAGTGCATGCCTTGCCGGGCCGCTGAACTGACCAAGCTCGCGATCAATGGTATGTTGGCCACCCGCATTAGCTACATGAATGAAATTGCTGGGCTTGCAGATACGCTGGGCGTGGATGTTGAGCATGTTCGCCAAGGTATGGGGGCCGATACGCGTATAGGTTTTGAATATTTGTACCCCGGATGTGGGTTCGGCGGGCCTAATTTCTCGCGCGATTTGATGCGCTTGGCCGATGTTCAGTCAGCCAGCGGCCGCTACTCAGCGCTGCTTGAACAGGTAATGGATATCAATGAGCAGAAAAAAGAGACGCTGTTTAGAAAGTTATGGGGGTTTTTTGAAGGTGATTTAGCTGGTAAAACCGTGGCGATATGGGGAGCAGCGTTTAAACCTGGCACTGCGCGCATCGACCACGCGCCGGTACTAACATTGCTTGAGGCCCTTTGGGCACAAGGGGTGAAAGTTCAGCTTCATGATCCAGCGGCCATCCCTGCGCTCTTTGCAGCCGTTGGCCAGCGCGAAGATTTAATCGTGTTTGAGGAAGACCCCTATCTTGCTTGCCAAGGGGCAGATGCGTTGATGTTAGTAACGGAATGGAAAGCCTATTGGAATCCTGATTGGCACCGTTTGGCCACAATGCTTAACGAAAAGCTAGTATTAGATGGACGCAATATCTACGACCCCGCTTTTGTAGCCAGCTGCGGCCTGCATTACCGAGGGATTGGGCGACGCGCCGATCCGACGACGCTCTAAGGAAAACACATGTCTGACGCCACTTCATCCCACCGTATTGTTCCCGATGTGGATCAAAGCCTCACCGCGCAACATTTGCGCCATCGGCGTGGCCCCAGGCTATGGCCGATCTGGCTCATATTGATGTTACTGGTGCTGCTGCTAGGCGCGGCGGCGGCTGGATTATGGTATGAACGAGAAAGGCTTCTTGATGAAGTGCATCGCGTCAGTGGTGAGGTATCTAACTTACATGCAAGGCTCGACTCAGGTGACACGGACGCTCAGGATGCGATAACCTTTGTACAAGCTCAGATGACGACACTGTTTCAGGAACAGGAGCAGTTAGCCATTGCACTCACCAATGCCCGAGAAGAGCTGTATGGGGTGCTGACTGATAATGAAGAACTGGTGTCTAACGAAGCGCTAGAAACACTGTCTCAACAGATGGCGCAATTTCAGGAGCAAGCTGTTCTTCGCGACCGTCAGTTGGCGTCTATTCGCACCTCTTTAAATGCGTTAGAACAGGCGGGCACCTCGGGTAGGCAGAATTTAGTAGAAGAAGTGTCTCACCTAGAAGGCGTGCTGACCCAGCGGATCGATACCATGGAGCGACAAGTCGTCAGTGACCGAACCGCAATGGAAGTGCAGTTTAGAGAATGGCAGGAAGAGGCCGAGCAGCAAATAGCACAGCTATCTTCCGCGGTGTCTGAGATAAATACTCAAGAGGTACCCGCCAGCCAATCGGAATTAACCGCGCTGGAGACACAGTGGGCACAGCGATTGAATACGCTAGAAAGCGACGTACGCCAAGTAAGGCAGGCTCAGTTGGCCTTTAGTGCGCAGATGGAAATGCTGCGTAATTAATTAACAACCTTGCGCTGTGGAACGTATAAGCCATTAAGCCGGTGATGGGGTTAGGGATATAACAGTATGGGAAGACAACGGCGATGGCCTACGGCCAAACAGGTGGCGAGTTGCTTGGCACTGCCACTGCTCACTGCATCATCCACTGTATGGGCACTTGAAGCTGCCATTAGCGGTGTGACTGAACAAGTATCTGCCAACATCGACGCTTACTTAGAAAATATCGATGAGGAGCAGTACACCGATGCGCGTTTAGAAGGTGAAATTCGCCAGCGCACTCAAGAAGCGATGCGGGTATACGGTTATTACGAACCCGACATTACCGTGGATTTAGAACCATCTCCCATCACCATACGTATTGACCCCGGCCCACAAATCATCATCGAAGTGTTGAATATCAACCTGAATGGGGACGCCAGCGATGACCCGCCTTTTCAAGAGGCGCTGGATGACTTCCCTTTAAAAGAGGGCGACCCATTAAGGCATGCTCCTTGGGATAGTCTGCGCTCGCAATTTTCGGGTTTAGCCATTGAGCGAGGCTACTTTGACTGGGGCTTCTCAGACCGGCGAATGGAAGTCCGGCCCTACTTGGAAAGCGCTCGACTCTATATGACGTTTGATAGTGGCCCACGCTACCAGTTTGGTAACACGCTGATTACTGGCAGCCATATTGAGCCTGAACGGCTGCGAGAAATGCAGACATTCAAGGCGGGTGACCCTTATTTGGCGGAGTCGCTGGCTCGTTACAATCAGCGCTTGGCTGAGACTGGTTGGTTTAGCTCTGTTTCCGTGCGCCCACGCTTGGAAACCGCTCAAGAACTGACCATCGCGCCCCCCGGCGGTGGAGACCCTTGGTGGAATGAAGCGACTGCATCACAGCCCCAGCGCCCGAGGGTGAGCAGTGCCGCACTGGCGAGTGCTTTGAGCCTTCACAGCGGTGACGATACCCGGTTGCCTATTGATATCAACGTAGAGCCTGCAGACCGCCATCAGTATGAGGTCGGTGTGGGGTTTGCCACGGATGTAGGCCCGCGTCTGCGCTTTGGGTGGCAACAGTCTTGGATTAACCGTTTTGGTCACAGTCTTGATCATGACCTCTATGTGTCTGCCCCTGAACAGCGATTTACCGGTGTTTACAATATCCCGCTCGAAGACCCTATTCGCGATAATTACCGCCTGCAATACGGGGTACGGAATATCGATGACAGCGACACCCAGTCGTTAGAAGGCACGGTGGAGGTTGCGCGACGCTGGGAGTTTGAGAACCGATGGGTACAGACACTCTATTTTAGAACTACGTACGAAGACTTTACCCAGGGTGGCCAAGCAGATGAGGTATGGCTGTTTTACCCAGGAATTCAGTGGTCAAGAACTCGAACCCGCCCACAGCGTTTCCCACTATGGGGAGACCGTCAGCAGCTTTCTATTGAATATTCCGACCGCGCATGGGGGTCGGATGCTCAGTTCGCCCGCATGACGGGGGACACTGAATGGATCCGCATGATTGGTAACGATAACCGTTTTTCTGCGCGCCTTAGCATTGGTGCCATTGAAACGGAAGACTTCGATAAATTGCCGCCATCATTGCGCTTCTTTGCCGGAGGGGATCGCAGTGTGCGTGGCTACTCCTATGAAAGTTTGTCACCGCGTAACCAAGAAGGCCGTTTGCGTGGTGCTCAACAAATGCTGACGTCTACCTTAGAGTACCAGCGCCGTGTGACCGGTGACTGGTGGGGAGCCACGTTTATCGATACAGGCGACGCTTTCGACAATTGGGGGCCAAACGACCTAAAAACAGGTGCCGGGGTCGGTGTGCGCTGGGTATCACCGGTTGGACCTATTCGGTTTGATGTGGCTCACCCCTTCGATGTTGACGACGCTTTCCGCGTGCACTTCTCTATCGGTCCAGAATTCTAGGAGAGCTCTTTGACTAAGGTTGATACACAAGCACCCAAAAACCGTCAGAAGCTCTCAGGCAAGCGCCGTACGTGGTTAGCGCTGTGGAGCCTATTACGACTCATGATTGTATTGCCGCTATGGTTATTCGGTTTAGCGGCCATACTTGTCGGGGTCGGGCTGTCGCCATGGGGAACGAGCCAGCTATTTTCTCAGGGTGAGCAGCGTGGCTGGTTATCGTATGAGCAGCAAGAAGGCGCACTCCTGGATAGTTTTCGTCTGCAAGGCTTCCAGATGGCCATGGGCGGCACTCGCATTACTATCGACGATATCGAGCTGGTTTGGGCAGAAGATTGCCTGCTATCCGGTAAACTCTGCCTGGATACGCTAAGAGTAGAAGGAGCCGATATTCGCTTGGCTGAAGGAGAGCAGGTTGAAGAGCCGCCACAAGAAGAGAGCGGTCCTCTCAGTATCATACTGCCTTTCCCGATTGAGCTGCGCGACATATCACTGAATAACGTCACGCTGACGCTTGCGGACGGCACGCGAGTCGGATGGGGCGCGTTTTCAACGTCCATGACAGCAGAACAACAGCAGCTCACTATTGCACCGACGACACTTGATTCCTTGTCGCTCTATTTGCCGCCTACGGCCGGGGTGTTATTAACGCAAGAAACCCCGACACCTCTTAATGCTGCCGCGATTGATGCGGCCATCCAAGTGTCACAGCCAGTTGAGCCTGCTGAAAACACACCAACCGTAGCGCTGAATGAACGTGAGCGGCTTGCTCTTCCCGATATCGAGCTTCCCATCAACGTCGCGCTTAGGTCACTACTCATTACCAACGTAGACATCACCGGAGCGGTCGAGTACCAGGTGGAGCGCGTGCTGGTAGAGGCCGAAGCAGAAGGCAGTGAGGTAACACTCAGCACGCTGGAACTGGCAACGCCAGACGCAGACGCACGTTTGTCTGCCAACGTCACGCTCAACGGGGACTATCCCCTAAACGCAGCGCTTCGAGCCGAGTTGTGGTTGCCAGAGTTATTCCCCGCTTTAAGCGGTGAGCAAGTGTCGTTGGATCTTTCAGGCAGCCTTGCGGACTTAACGGCCAACCTGAACGTATCAGGGCCTGTGACGGCCTCACTGACAGCACAGGTCGATGCGCTCGCTCCAACGCTCCCTTTTGAAGCTAGGCTTGAGAGCGACCGAGTCCAGTGGCCGCTAGATGCCGAGCCAACAGTATCCAGCGACGGTGCCGCTGCTCTTGAGAGCGATGAACTAGAAACCGAGGCTGAGGATAGCCGTGTTGCTGACAACATATCCAGCGAGCCTTATGTAATTGAAAATCTAAATCTAGTCGTCAATGGCAGCCTTGAGGCTTACCAAGTAACGCTGGCCACGTATGCCGAAGGGCCGCAGGTGCCAGGTACTACCATCGGGCTAGAGGGGGAAGGGAATCTCACTTCTTTCCGCTGGTCACCGCTTACGCTGTCCATCGCCGATAGCTCGCTGAGTAGCGAGGGTGAAGTAAGCTGGGCAGACGCAATTGCTGTCGACACTCGTGTGCGTGTAGATGATCTCGATCCTTCGCTGTTTGTGCCTCAATTAGAAGGTGATCTTAGCGGTGACATAGTGGCTAGCGTACGCCAGCGTGGCGAACGTTGGGACGTTAGCCTTCCAGAACTCGATATCCAAGGCCAGCTACAGGAGTACCCTTTAACACTGCAAGCGGCGCTCGAAGCCAACAGCGATCTGGAAGTGGATATTCAAGAGCTGCTCTTTACCCAGGGCAATAACCGCCTCACCGCATCAGGGCAAGTATCTCAGGAAACAATGTCTTTAGAAGCGGATATCGCCCTAAATCAGCTGCAAAGCTTGCATCCTGATTTAGCCGGTGCATTAACCGGTAATCTTCAAGCGCAGGGTAGCTTTGCCCAGCCGGAAATTGTTATGGATCTGAATGGTCGCAGCCTGCGCTTTGCTGAAAACAGGCTTGACGCTGTTTCTTTGTCAGGCAGCGTGCAAGGGCTCGACGATACAGCGCTGAACATCGATCTCGATGCGCAAGGAGTGAATGCCGGTGGGCAGGCGCTTGCTTCGGTTGCGCTAGACCTTACTGGTCGACTCTCCCAGCATGCGCTGCAACTCAGTGCGACAGGCGAGCCTGATAATGTTCTAAGCCAAGCAAATGTGGCTCTTGAGGGCCGTTTTAACCAGCAGGCACAGCAGTATCAAGCACGTCTGACGCCACTGGAGATTGATTCAGAAGCGGGCGATATTCGTCTGGAAGCGCCGCTTGATATTAGCTACAACTTGGCGAATGGACAGGCACGCTTGACGCCTTTCTGCCTACGTAGGTTACAAGGTGGGCTGGTGTGCTCTGAAGAGCCCATTACCGCCTCCCCCGAGCAAGGGCGTGCAGTGCTCAGTATTCGCGAAGTGCCTATGGAAATGCTGGAGCCATTCCTGCCCGAAGAGTGGAGTTTTGAAGGCGCGACAACGGCGGATGTGGTGGCTAGCTGGCGGCAAGGTGGCGCCCAGTGGCAAGCTAATCTACAGCTGCTCAGTGAGCTAGCGATTACCGCCGTCAATGATTACGGCCAGCCGGTGGAACTGCCTGCGGTTAATCTGGATGCAAAGATTGAAGCCAACCAAGCGCAGGCTGAGGCAGATGTGTTGCTTTCGTTGTCAGAAGCGGGTGAGCTGACGCTTAATCTAGCGGTGAATGATCCCCTAGGTCAGGGAGCGCTTGAAGGCCAGCTGCGCGCCAATAATGTAACGCTTGCACCTTATCGCCCTATGGTGGTGGGGATGGACGAGCTAGAAGGGGGCCTGAATGGCACCGTCAATATTGGTGGTTCGACCCGTCAGCCCGACTTACAAGGCGAGCTGGCATTGCGCAGCTTACGAGTCAGCGGGCCGGATATTCCCGTGACGATTGTGGATGGCGAGCTAGCAGTCACTTTTGATGGAGAAGAGGGTGATATTGACGGGTTTGTGGCCGCTGAGCGCGGCAGACTTTTAGTTAGTGGTAATGCGTATTGGCCTGCCGATGAGGCGTGGCGTATTGGCGTCGATTTGAATGCCTCTCAAGAACCGCTGCTCGTGGTATTGCCGCAGTTTGGTCGCTTAGAGGCAGCGCCAGATATTCGCATTCGCGTGACGCCTGAACGACTGCAGGTACGGGGCAACGTTGACCTACCCTGGGCACGCTTGGAAGTGGGTGATCTTCCATCATCCGCCACTTCCCCAAGCTCGGATGAAATTATCATTACCGAGCGCGATGACCGTGAGGCAGAGCGCCAAGCTCAGTTGGCTGCGGAAGCAGGCGATGACCCAAGTGCGGCAGATGAGCTCGCTGCGACGGGCATGGCGTTGGATGTGCTGATTACGCTGAACCTTGGCCGAGATATGCAAATTTCCGCTTACGGCTTGGAGTCTGGGCTAGGTGGAAGCTTGGAAATTCGTCAAGACAGCGGTGCGCTTCAGCTGTTTGGCGATGTCAATCTTGTAAACGGCCGCTTTCAAGCCTTTGGCCAGGATTTGCTGATTCGCCGTGGTCAACTGATCTTTAGCGGTCCGCCTGGGCTGCCGGTACTCGATTTTGAAGCCATTCGTAATCCAGACGTCACCGAAGATGAGGTCATTGCCGGGCTACGCGTGACAGGCAATGCCGAACAGCCCAATGTGATGATTTTCTCAGAGCCTGCAATGGACGAGACCCGCGCGCTATCGTATTTGCTGCGTGGCCGCGCGCCTGACGCGTCAGGCGGCGGTGTTGACAGCGCCCTGACTACTGCACTTATCGGCATGTCGCTTGGGCGCACGGGTGGTGCCGTTGGTTCGATTGGTGAAGCCTTTGGTATTAATGACTTAACGCTGGATACCACCGGTGCCGGTGACGATAGTCAGGTCGCAGTCAGTGGCCAGCTAACGGATGATCTTCGTATCAGCTATGGCGTGGGTATTTTCTCGCCCATTGCAGAGCTGACCTTACGCTACACGCTTTGGCGGAACCTGTACTTACAGGCGGTGTCTGGTGCTAACCAGGCAGTGGATCTGATTTACACGTTCACACGCTCAGGCGATCCCTACATTTATCCCCAGCAATAGAAGAGGGTGTTATGACGCTATTTACGAAACAACAGGCACCAGAAGGGCGCGATACACCCATCGAGACCAGCGACCTGCATACCATTACGGGGCACTCCATGCATCCGCCATTTCCTAATGGATACGAAGAAATCGTATTAGGTATGGGCTGTTTCTGGGGGGTGGAGCGCCTGTTCTGGCAGCAGGAAGGGGTTTATGTCACGGCAGCAGGTTATGCTGGCGGTACTACGCCCAACCCCACTTACAAAGAGACCTGCACTGGTCTTACCGGGCATACTGAAGTCGTTAAAGTAGTATATGACCCGCAACGTATCAGTCTGGAGACACTGCTGAACACCTTCTGGGAGCAGCACGATCCCACACAGGGCAATCGTCAGGGTAACGATATCGGCAGCCAGTATCGCTCCGCCATTTTCACCACGACAGCCTCACAACTGGAGGCTGCACAGCAGAGTGCAGAGATATTCCAAGCGGCTTTACAGCGCGCAGGTAAAGGGCGGATTACCACAGAGATTAAGCATCTGGATGTGTTTTATTATGCCGAGGCGTACCACCAGCAGTATTTGGATAAAAATCCAGGTGGTTACTGTGGTTTAAAAGGTACCGGCGTGACGTGCCCGATTGGCTGAGGTGTAAACAATGCTGAACCACTCTTTATCCCCAAAGCGTTTAGCGCTCTCTGCAAGCGCCTTGACGGTGTTCGGCTTACTCAGCATTGGAGCACATGCCGAGCAAGCCCCCGCTATGCCGCAATCAATTGACGACACACCGTTTAGCAGTGAGCGCGAAGCGGTTATCTGGCGCCAGGATGAACTGAAGGATTTAGAGCGGCTACTGCGACAGCTGCGCTTTGACCTGGTGAATAATCAAGATGCTCGAGGGGCCGCCCCGCGTTTAGCGGAGCTGCAAGAAAAAGCTACTAAAGCTCATTTTCTGCCCGCTTTTATTGTCGGAACCCATGGCGGAGGCTCTGATGCAAAGCCTGAGATATGGGAAGAGTGGGACGACTTTTCAGCGGGGTTTATCGATTTGGAAGAGAAGGTGAGCGTCTTGCTTGAAGCAGCGGAACAAGAAGATTATCGAGCGGCTACTCGGGCTTTTTCTGACGTGGGGCTCAGTTGTCGCAGCTGTCATCGTGCCTACCGCTACGATTAATAGCAGCGGTAGGCAGCGGGCAATTAGTCGCTAGGTTGCACGCGATCAATGCGATAAAGCGTTTCAACTTGCTCCAGGCCGCTGATAGTGCAATTTAAGTCTTTCACGCGGCCATCGCTCAAACCATACACCCAACCATGCACCGAAATGGACTGGCCTCGCTGCCAAGCACGCTGCAGGATTTTAGTTCGGCACAAGCTGTTAACCTGGGCTTTGACGTTCAACTCGCACATGCGGTCTATCTGATCGTCCATGGGCAGGTGTTCAAGCGTGTCGCGATGACGGTTGTACTGCTCACGCACAGAGTGCAGCCAGTAATCCACCACGCCGCACTCACCGCCGGTGACCGCAGCTTTAATACCGCCACAGCCATAATGCCCAACAATCATGATATGACTGACATTGAGGACATCCACCGCATACTGCACAACCGACAGAGCATTCATATCAGTATGGTGGAGGAGGTTGGCAACATTACGGTGAACGAAGACTTCGCCTGGTGGCAGCGCAATAATTTGGTTTGCGGGTACGCGGCTATCTGAGCAGCCGATCCATAGATAGTCGGGGGATTGTTGGTTGGCGAGGCGTTTAAAGAAGTCTGGATCCTCTTCACACATACGTTCCGCCCATGCGCGATTATTATCTAGCAGCGTTGCAATTTGGTCAGGCATCGAGTCTCCGTGGAGTGACATTAACAGGGTGGGGGCTTGCTCAGCGTCGCGCAGCAGCGTTTTAAACACAAGGTAGGCGTTTTTAACCTTCCTTGCATAGAAGGTCAATCTTAGCGCTTCCCACCGCGGTGGGTAAGCACGGCAGTGGATAGGAGATAACCATGTCAGCGGACGCTGAATATGATGTCGATTTGTTTGTTATTGGTGCGGGTTCAGGCGGAGTGCGTGCGGCACGTATGGCGGCAGCTGCCGGTGCCCGGGTGGCCGTAGCGGAAGATCGGTACCTTGGGGGTACCTGTGTCAATGTGGGTTGCGTACCCAAAAAACTGTATTCGTATGCGGCACATTTCCACGATAGCTTTGATGACGCCGCTGGATTTGGCTGGCACCTTGATTCACCGGCCACCTTTGACTGGCCAACATTGAGGGACAATAAAACCAGCGAAATCAAACGGCTAAACGGTATTTACCAGCGAATGTTGGAAGGTGCGGGAGTCACGCTGTTTAATGCACGAGCCCGCGTGACGGATGCCCACACCGTGACGTTAACCACTGAAGACGGTGAAGTGAGCGTCAGCGCTGTAAAAATCCTGTTGGCCACGGGTGGTTGGCCCTGGGTGCCTGAATTCCCAGGTAGCGATCTTGCCTTAAACTCTAACCAAGTGTTTGATTTGGAAACGTTTCCCAAACGCTTTTTAGTGCTGGGCGGTGGCTATATTGCGGTCGAATTCGCCAGTATTTTTAACGGCTTAGGTAGCGAGACCCACCTGATTTATCGCGGCGATCTGCTGTTGAAAGGATTTGACCAGGAGGTGCGCGAGTTCACCCGCTACGAAATGGCCAAAAAGGGCGTCAATCTTCACTTTTCAACCAACATTGCCCGCATTGAGCAGCAGCCAGAGGGAACGCTGCGGGTGGAGTTAACCACTGGTGAAACGCTAGAAGTCGATGTGGTTCTGGCTGCAACCGGCCGTAAAGCCAATATCAGCGGGCTGGGCATCGAAGCGCTGGGCCTTGCGCTTGACGACACCGGTAAGCTGCCCGTTAACGAACGCTACGAAACCCAAGTACCCTCTGTGTTAGCACTTGGCGACCTAACGGCAGGGCCAGAATTAACGCCGGTTGCGCTAGCAGAAGCAATGCAGCTGGTGGACATCCATTTTCATAAAAAAGCGCCTAGACCGCTGGACTATGCCACTATTCCCACTGCCGTTTTCTGCCATCCCAATATTGGTACGGTGGGGCTATCGGAAGAGGCTGCCAGAGAGAAATTTTCTAAAATACGGGTTTACCGCACCGATTTTAGAGCCATGAAACATACGCTCTCCGGCAGCCAGGAACGAATGCTGATGAAGCTGATTGTGGACGACGCTGCCGGTGTAGTGGTTGGTGCCCACATGGTTGGTGAAGAGGCGGGCGAGCTGATTCAGGGGATTGCTATTGCCGTCAGGGCAGGTCTGACTAAGGAAGATTTCGACCGCACAGTTGGCATTCACCCTACGGGGGCTGAGGAGTTTGTGACGATGCGAACCCCTTCACGGTATTAAAATCACTGTTTAACGCATAAAGGCGAGCCGAGGCTCGCCTTTTTTGTCTCGCGCATTGCCGTCTCTGATCTAAACTTTGACGGTAGCGTTTTCATCACCGCACGGCAAGTCCGCTTCCATTTGATAACCAAAAATTATAGAAAACCCGAGGATGAATAATATGGCTTTTGAATTGCTCATAATCAGCTGTTATAATGAAACTCAAATTCGCTACAGCGAAGCATAACCATGAGTACGCCTATCAAGCCGTTTACACCGTCAGCCGAGCTGGCACGTCCTACTGTTGCTGATGCAGTCGTAGGCCATGCAGACATGCCGCTTTTTATTCGTAAGCCTAATGCCGACGACGGCTGGGGTATTTACGAGCTTATAAAGGCGTGCCCGCCGCTCGATGTAAATTCAGCCTACGCTTATCTGTTGCTGGCCACCCAGTTTCGCGACACCTGCGCTGTGGCGACAAACGAAGAGGGCGAGATAGTGGGCTTTGTATCCGGTTATGTGAAAGATAACGCCCCGGATACGTATTTCTTATGGCAGGTGGCAGTAGGTGAAAAAGCCCGGGGTACAGGCCTGGCACGTCGTCTGGTAGAAGCGATTATGTCGCGCCCAGAATTAGACGACGTCCATCATCTAGAAACTACGATTACTCCTGATAACCAGGCATCGTGGGGGTTGTTCCGGCGCTTAGCAGCACGTTGGCAGGCGCCCTTGAACAGCCGGGAATACTTTTCTACCGAACAGCTGGGTGGAGAGCACGACCCGGAAAACTTAGTGCGTATTGGACCATTCCAGACTGACCATATTTAACCATCGGTTCGTCACACGGAGTTTGGTTGATTAAACCGTTTTCCCGTTCGTGTTGACTTAGCTGTTTTTTTCGCTTGGCTCACATAACTGATAAGGAGGTCGCAAATGCAGACCCAAACACTCGAACGCATGGAATCTAATGTTCGTACCTATTCACGCTCGTTTCCTGTTGTCTTTGCCAAGGCACAGAATGCACGCCTGACCGATGAGAATGGCCGTGAATATATTGATTTTTTAGCCGGCGCAGGCACGCTGAATTACGGTCACAATAACCCTCATCTCAAACAAGCCATGATTGATTATCTCTCCAGCGATGGAGTGGTTCATGGCTTGGATATGTGGACAAGCGCAAAACGCGACTACTTAGAAACACTCGAAAATGTCATCCTGAAGCCCCGTGGGCTTGATTATAAAGTTCACCTGCCTGGCCCAACCGGCACAAATGCAGTGGAAGCGGCCATCCGTTTGGCCCGTGTTGCTAAAGGTCGCCATAACATTGTGACCTTCACCAACGGCTTCCACGGTGTGACCATGGGGGCGCTAGCCACTACCGGTAACCGTAAATTCCGCGAAGCAACCGGCGGGATCCCGACTCAAGGCGCAAGCTTCCTGCCGTTTGATGGTTATATGGGTGAGCACGCTGATACGCTGGACTACTTTGAAAAGCTGCTAAATGACAAATCAGGCGGCCTGGACATCCCGGCAGGCGTCATCGTTGAAACCGTGCAAGGCGAGGGCGGTATTAACGTTGCAGGGCTTGATTGGCTCAAGCGCTTGGAGAGCATCTGTCATGCTCACGATATCCTACTGATTATTGATGATATTCAGGCAGGTTGTGGCCGTACGGGTAAATTCTTTAGCTTTGAGCATGCGGGAATTACGCCAGACATTGTCACGAACTCGAAATCACTTTCAGGGTTTGGCCTACCGTTTGCTCATGTGCTGATGCGTCCAGAGCTTGATAAGTGGAAACCCGGTCAGTACAACGGTACGTTCCGGGGCTTCAACTTAGCCATGGTGACGGCGACGGCCGCGCTGAAAAAATATTGGTCGAATGACACCTTTGCACGTGATGTGCAGCGTAAGGCGCGTATTGTTGAAGAGCGTTTTCAAAAGCTAGCCGCCATGCTAACTGAAAATGGCATGCCTGCTACCGAGCGCGGCCGAGGCCTGATGCGCGGTATTGACGTCGTTAATGGCGATATTGCCGATAAGATCACCAGTACAGCGTTTGAACACGGTCTGATTATTGAAACCAGCGGTCAAGATGGTGAAGTAGTGAAGTGCTTATGCCCGCTGACGATTCCTGACGCAGACCTGTTAGAAGCGCTGGATATTCTTGAAGCGTCAGTTAAATCTGTTATTAACGGCTAGTTTAGCGTTAGGCTAAGTGGCCACACGCCATTTCGTCCCTTACAGGAATAGGCAGTCAGGTATGGCTGCCATGCAACGGAGCACGTTTTATGATCGTTCGTAATATTGAAGAAGCTCGTCAAACCGACCGTCTCGTCACTGCTGAAAATGGCAACTGGGATAGCACGCGACTCGTGCTGGCCAACGATGGCGGAAACTTCTCGTTCCACATTACGCGCATCTTTGAGGGCACCGAGACGCACATCCACTACAAGCACCACTACGAGTCAGTTTACTGCATCGAAGGGGAAGGCGAAGTGGAAACGCTGGCCGATGGCAAAATTTGGCCCATCAAGCCAGGCGATATCTACATTTTGGATCAGCACGACGAGCACCTGTTGCGTGCCCACAAGACCATGCATTTAGCCTGCGTGTTCACTCCGCCTATTACGGGTAACGAAGTGCACCGTGATGATGGCTCCTACGCGCCGGCTGAAGACTAAGCTTTACATATTTAAGCAGCATAGTTTTTAAGCTTCATGTTTTGCCATCGCGTCAAAGCAGCCTAGCATTTAGCTAGGCTGCTTTTTTGATGCTGGCAGAGCGTTCGACGCGACTTTTAGCGGTCGACCTGTTCGAACACCAGCGTAATTTCTCCCAGGGCGAGACCAAATTTACGCATTTCAGTGCGGTTGATGAGCCGACCATCTGGCTGAAGGTACATCCAGTCATCCATTGTGAAGCTCAAGGTGCGACCGCTAACTTCAATATCTAGCGGATAGCGCATATGAAAGGCGTGACCATATTGCCGAGCATCCACCTGACCTTCGACGTCATTCGCAGTACCGATCCAGTGGTGTTCGTCAACGCGTTCAAATTTCCATACACGTTGATCCGTTTCGCCATCGGCAAATACAAAGGCTTCATCTAACGTCAGCGTGTCGCCTTCATAGGTGCCTGTAATGTCCACAGTAAAACGACGCTGCACTTCGCCTGAGTAGTCCTGTACCATGCCCCAGGCTCGTGTTTGGCCAACAAAGTAGTCTGCTATATCAAGCTTAGGGGTCGTGTTGGCATACTCTTCCACACTGACGTTGGCACAGCCTGCAAGCAGGAAGAGGGTAGAGAGGAGAGGAAGAACTCCAAAACGGCGTCGCATGGTCTTCATTGAAAATTCCTATATGTGATTTATCAGGCGTATAGTTATTGTAGGAGAAAGTTATGCAACACAGTAGGTTTCATTATAAAGTCCTCATCAGATGGGTTCGCATAATGTATAAAGAGTTAGATCAACGGGTTAGCTAAATAAGCCCCTACGCCATACCCCACCAAGCCCACAACCACGGGCATTGCAGCCATCTCTAAACGCCTTCCAATGTCACGCCAAATATGGGACGTGGCGTTCCCCTTCTCACGCTCAATATGCAGATCAATTAGCACTTTACAGGGGTCTAAATTTAGCAATTCAGCAGCCCTTAACCCCACGTCATCAGACATATAAGCCTCGCCTTTTACCCACCTATAAACCGTTTGGGGCTTAACCTCTAAAAGTTGGGCGGCTCTATAGTCGGAAGCCCCACCATGTGCGGCTTTCAGCGCTGTCAATAGCTCTTTTGTGTTCATTGGTCTAAATCCCTGGGACGTGACGTTCCAAAGCATGATAGACCACTATGCAACCGGGGAGCGACTATCCGGCAGGATTGAATATACACTCCTGGAGTGAATACCATGTTGTTGTCCGTCGCTGGAAAGGGGCTACCGCTCCGGGCTGGGATTGATCCCCCGGCCTTTCCAGCCAGCGCGGGAAGCGATGGGGAACAAACATGGATGCCAAGCACAATGAAACCGCTTTTGATTCTTTTACCACCGCTGCTAATGAGTTGCGGTTTTCAAGCGGCACCGCTCGCATAGCGCTGGTGTCTTGCCACTTGAAAGAGGCCGAACATGACTGCAAGCAGGCGTTTTATCACGCCCTTCATGCTGGCGACTTCGACCGGGCCGACGAAATCGGCCAAGCGCTGCTAGAAGTTCAAGCCGCCGGCGAACGCCTACGGAAGTTGCAGGCATGACTAGCTACGCCGCCGCCGTTGAACGCCAAGCCCTTGCCGATGGCCTGCTAAAGTGCGGGCCGTGGCACTGCCACGATGATGACGAAGCGCTGACCGACCACGCCAACGCCCAAGCGCGGGCGGTGGCGTTAGACGCTGCTGAGTTAGATCACGCCAAGGCGCTCGCACTGGCGATACACCGCGCCCAAGCGCACCACCTGGAAGCCCCAGACGAAAACGAAACGGGTCAGCTTAAACGGCTGGCCTGTCCTGTTTGGTGGCGTCGCCAGCTTCGCCGCCTGACCAGCCGCCGCCGTGAGCAGCGGCAGCGGGTGTTAGGCCGTGTGCATGATCGGGCCGGGATATACGTTAGCCATGAAGGCATGGCCCGCCGTAGCCGCCAGAAGCTACGCAACGCGGCGATGCTGGAAGCGGTGTTAGCCATCAATGAGCTAGACCAGAGCTATACCCTTGCCGAGCTGGCAGAGCTTGGGCTGGCAAACCCGGAAAACCGCCGCGCTGAGCTAATGCTGCGCATTGCCGACACCGAGCGCGAAGCGGTACGCCTGGGGCATGTGGGCCTATTCCTGACCATCACCACGCCTAGCCGCTTTCATGCCGTCCACCGTGGCACGGCGCGGGTCAACCGCAAATGGGAGCAAGGGGGCCATGCTGACCCCCGCGAGGCGCAAGCCTACCTCCAAAACCTGTGGAGCAAGGCGCGGGCCTTCCTGGGCCGTCGCGGCCTGGGCGTGTATGGCATCCGGGTAGTAGAGCCACACCACGATGGGTGCCCGCACTGGCATTTGCTGCTGTGGTGTGAGCCGCAAAACGTAGCTGCAGTATTGGGCGCAATTCGCAGCTATGCGCTAGAAGACTCCCCCGGCGAAGTCGCCAACGATGAAAGCGTAAGGTTCGACGCCAAGCTGATCGACCCCGCCAAGGGCAGTGCCGCCGGGTACGTGTTGAAGTACGTCACCAAAAACATCAACGGCGCGCAGAGCGTCCGGGGCCACGTCACGGGCGACCACCTGGACACCTACGGCCACGATTTAAAGACCAGCGCGCCACGCATTGAAGCATGGGCCGCGTGTTGGGGTATCCGACAGTTTCAGTTCTACGGGCTGCCTAGCGTCACGGTATGGCGGCAAACGCGCAAGATACGCGAAGCCACCGACCTTCTGGAGTGGATGGAGAGCTATGACCCTGACCCGGCCACTGTGGAGCTTATGGGCAAGCTGTGGCGCGCCTGCGATGCGGGCGAGTGGGCCGAGTTCCTGCGCATCATGGGCGGGCCGATGACCCGACGCGATGACCAGCCAGTAAAGCCGTGGACTATCGAGCGCCTGCGTTCTGCTGACGAATTGCAGGTGGGCGCTTATGGCGACGTTAAGCAAAGCATTATCGGCGTGGTGGTCAACGGTACTGAGTGCATGACCCAGCAGCATTTCTGGCATGTGGAACAGACGCCGAAGGATGCCGCTTTTGACCTGGAGTCTTTGACCTTCGACGGCTCCGCCGTCGCTTGGACTCGTGTAAATAACTGTACGCAGGGTGCACGAAACCCTGACCAGTTGGAGCGGTTGAAGCGCTGGAACGACAACATGACCGCCATTTTCCGCCACACCTACCCAGCAGCCGACCCGGCCACCGTGGCCGCGCTGCGTGAGCAAGTACGCATCGACGTATCGAAGGCCGAAACCAGCCGCGTGATGCGTGAAGAAAACGAGCGTGAAGAAGCCGAACGAAAAGCCCGGATTGAAGAAGGGCAACACCTACTTATAGCGATGCTTGCCAAGGGCGAGCTATCACCCAACGACATAGACCCAAGGGCACTAACCGCATGACCAACGAAGAACTAGCGCAACGACGCGCACAGCTAAACCAAAAGGCCTACCGGGTGGCGGGCCTGCATCCGATGGTAGCCGCCGGGGAGATCAAAGCCGCCGCGCTGTTGGCCGCTGAGATCACCAGCGAGCTAGCACGCCGGGAGATTGAGCGATCAGAGAAAGGGTGCGAACACCCCTGGATAGAAATCCTACAAAAGGGGCTAACCGATGAAGCTAGGGAGCGCATAAAAAGGGAGAACGAGGAAGATAAAACAAATAATCCGTTGCATGAATTATATGAAAGAAACGGAAAGCCAAAAGATGAGTAACCCAACACTAGGCACGGTGCAGTGCCCAACCTGCAACACCGAAGGGGCCGAAGTACGCCAGACCAAGCGGCGCGGGGCGCGGCTTTACTGGCAGTGCAGCGAATGCGGTCTAAACCAACCGACCGGGGCCAAGATTCAGGAAAAGCTGTGGCGCGACACCGCTTGGAATACCGGGGCCGAACCGACCCGACCGGGCAACGTGGCAAGCGAGCTAGAGCGCTCGACCCCTGCCGAGTTTGACCCAACGGAAGCGGAACCCGAAGCGACACCGCAACCGACCAAACCGACACACCAACCAAGCACGGGCCGTGGCCTGGGCGTTTTGCTCCTGGGCGCGTTGGGCCTGGGCGTATTCTTATCGACAAAGTAAGAGGATTTATGACCGTTGACGCAGTAGCGCAAACCCAAGACGCCGCCGAACTGGTGGAAGCGATGGCCGAAGAAGCCCAACGCGAGGAGGGCTACGAGCAGCAAGAGCAGGCCGCAGAAGGTGACTGGTCAAGCGCTGAACAGGATGAACAGCAGGTTCAAGCGCTGGCAAAAATGGCCGTGCAAGGCGTTGAAATGGCCGCCGAGCTAATCAAGCCAGGTCACAAGCTGGACGCCGAAAGCCGTGCGCAAGGTGAAGCGGCCATGATGCCCGTAGCGCAAGACTTCGCCGGGGAGTTGCCAGAGTGGCTAAAGCCCTACGTGCATTACTTAGCCGCGGGCTTGTGGATGGGTGGCGTGATGGTGGGCGCGTACAAGGCGAAACGGGAAGAAGAAGCCGAGCAGGAAAAACAAGCGAAGGCAAAGCAGAAAGAGAGCGAAGGGGGCGCGGATGGCCTGCAACCCTGATACCAGCCTGAAAAACCGCCATAGGCTAGTTTTGGGGGCCACCGGGGCCGGTAAATCGCAGCTTATCCGGGCGCTGATACCAGACAAGGGCATCAGGCTATTAGGCTGGGATACCGACGAAGATCACCCCGGCCACCACTTTGAAACGCGGGCGGCATACGCCGGGGCGGTGGCAAAGGCGCTCAAATCAGGGCGACCGTTTCGCCTTATGTGGGCCGGGGCCAACGACATTAAAACCTTTGAATGGTGGTGTTCACTGGTGTTTGTCGCCTTGGATGGCCGAACGCCAACCGAAATCTTAATAGAGGAGTTGGCCGACGTGTCGCCTAGTTCGGGCAAAGCGTCGCCTAAATTTGGCGAGCTAATCCGCAGGGCGCGCAAGTACAACGGCGGGCTAACGATGGCGTCACAACGGGGCACCGAGATTAGCAAAACGGTCTACACGCAGGCCGCAGAGTTTTGGATAGGCCGACAGGAAGCCACCGACCTACCGCGTATGGCACGGCTAGCGGCAGTGAGCGAGGCACGGCTAGGCGCGGTGCAGAACCTCGACTATATCCGCAAGCAAGGCGCGGAGATCGCCTTTCACCGCCTGCAATTCAAGGGAAACCGCCGCGTTTTAACCGAACTGAGCGAAAACCGCTAGACGTTTGAGCGAAGCGGCCACCACCGTTAGACCCGGCACTTACGCCGGGTTTTTACGTTTAAAGGATAAAGAAATGCGAATTTGGCGCGACATCGAACGCAACATTGATTGGTCAATCGTGGTTAGCGGCATCGCTACCGCCGTGATCGTGGGCGGCAGCGTGTACGCGATGCGAAAAGTGGGCCTGACCACGCCCGCTAAAATCATCAGCGCTGGCAAGTAAGGGGAGTAGACCATGCGAATGACTGTCCGTATGCCGTCACTGTCCAACGTGGCCGCTGGTGGTACTGCCACGCTGAACATGCCCGTTGGCCGTACTTACGACAAGCTGACGCTCGACTATTCAGGCATTGAACGCTCACAGATGCAGAACATTAAGCTCTTAATCGACGGCAAACCCGTGATGGAGTTTAGCGACGGTGCCGAGCTGGCAAGCCTAAATAAATACTATGGCCGACACGACCAAGCCGGGTTTTTAACCCTGTGGTTCGTGCGCCCCGAAATGCAGAGCTTAGAGCATCAGCGCGTAACCGCGTTGGGCACGGGTAACGCAGCGGGTGAAGGCCGTATTCAGACGCTACAGCTTGAAATCGACATTCACCCCGACGCGGCAGACCCCAAGATCAAGGCCAAGGCGGTGCAGTCTGACCCCAAACGCCTGGGGCAAATGACCAAGGTGAAGCGCTTTAGCTACTCAAGTGCCACCAGCGGCGCGTATGAGATCGACAACATACCGAAGGGCCCACGTATTCAGGCTATCCATTTTATTAAGGAAGCTGACGATATTAACCACGTGGAAGTAGAGCAGAACAGCCGCAAAGTGGTAGAGGGCGAAGCGACATTATTGCGCTACATGCAGAAGGAGTCGGGCCGCACACCGCAAAGCAAAATCTTGTCGGTCGACTTCACCCAAGAGGGTGACATTTTCCAAACGCTGACCACCAACCCCAACCGGGTACAAGATCAGCGTTTCCGCCTGGACTTGGCAACCGCCGGGGCCGTCACTGTTCTGGTGGAGTACATCGACACCTTTGCAGGTATCTAAGGGGGCCAAATGGCAGCAGTTGACACCAGTTTTTTGGATGCCTGGAACCCCCTGAACAGCACGCAAGGGGGCACGGGTGGAGGCCAAACAGTGAACGGATTTTTCGACATTCTCGACAACGGGCTTGGCGCGTGGGTAGAGCTAGAAAAGGTCAAGGCAGGCGCGGCGAACGGTGCCTATGGGCAAAGCGCTACCCGCGATGCCGTGACCAGCAACGGCCAACCCATTGTTGATACAAGCTACTTGCCCCAATTCACGGCGGGGCTAAATCAGGGCAAGCCTAGTGCATGGCTGATCGTGGGCGGCTTAGCCGTTGCGGCCTACCTGATTCTGAAATAAGGGGGCCGGGATGGTAGCTCAACCACTATCGCGCATGATGCCCATGCCCATCAGCGGGGGCCATGCAGGGCCAAGCACAAGCGGGGAAGGCGGCTCGTCCGATGGCATGGGGTCGCTGACCGTTGGCGACTACTACGCCAGCGGTTCCCGTGTGCGCAAAAGCGAAGGCATCAGCGCCTTTCACCTAGCCGCTATTGTCGGCGCGGTGGCCCTGGTGGTGTACCTATGGCGGAAATGACCCCAGAAGATGCCGCCATTTTGGCGGCAGCTATGGGCGACGACGCCGAGGAGATCAAGGCGCAAGTCGCCAGCGGCGCGGCTTCGCTACTGCGCTATGCCGATGGTTCCCGCATCGTGCTACGCCTGGAAGCCAGCGCAGTAGGGCAAGAGCTGGTGATCGTGGCCGGGGCCGGGGCCGGGGCACGCGAAAAAGTGGCCGAGCTGTGCGACATGGCAACCGGGCGCGGGTGGTCGGTACGCTTCCACACCAAGCGGCCAGCCTTGGGCCGCATGTTAGAGGGGCTGGGCTTCACCGAAAAAGAGAGGGTTTTTATTTATGGGGGGTAGCTCATCAAGTAGCACGTCTCGCAACTACAACACCAGCAACACCAGCCAGCAGGGCGAGGCGGTCGCCTACGGCACAAATAACGTTATCAACGTAGAGCAGGCCGACGCGGTAGCGCTGGATAACATCGCGCAAACGCTAGGACGTGGCATTGAAGAAATATCACGGTCCAGCGCTGACCAGTCGCGAGACAACAGCAACGCGCTACGCGACCTCATGCGAGAAACCAGCTTCATTAACGCCGATAGCCTGGACTTTGCCGAGGGGGCCAACCGCGACAGCCTGGACTTTGCCGAAGGGGCCAACCGCGACAGTTTGGACTTTGCCGAAGGGGCCAACCGCGACGCGCTCGGTTTCGGCTGGGACATGGCAAAAGAGGCGTTCTACAGCGTAGACGGTGCAACCCGCGAAGCGCTACGCGGTATGCAGGACACGCAGCGGGATACCCTGGACTGGGCAGACGGCATTAACAGCGATTCGCTGCGCATCGTGGAAGATACCAACCGCGACAGCCTGGACTTTGCCGAGGACGTAATAGGCGACGCGCTAAAGGCCAGTGATGACGCGCTTTATTTTGCACAAGACACCAACCGCGACAGCCTGGACTTTGCCGACCGGGTAAACCGGGACAGCATGACGCTGGCCGAGCAGGTCACGCAGAGCTTAACCACCGCCAACCGTGACAGCATGGACTTTGCCGACCGTATGAACGCGGAGTCATTAGCGATGGCTGACGGCGTGGCGGCGACCTTGGCAGAGAGCAACCGCGATAGCCTGGAATTTACCGACCGAGCCAACCGCGACAGCCTGGACTTTGCAGGCGACGCACTGGCGGGCGTGGTAGGGCTGGCACGGGAAGCGCAAGCCGCTGGCGAAACGGGCACACAGCAGGCAATGGATTTTGTCAGCGGGTACACCGAGCGCGCACAGATCGGCAGCGAAGGCGAAGGGCTGCGCACACTGGCTTGGGTATCGGGTGCCGTGGCGTTGGGCTTAATCGGCATGGCATGGGCCGCAAGGGGATAGCATGAACGGAGCTTTAAGAGATCATCGGTTGACGCTGGCAGGCGGCGAACAGATCGACGTAAACACGGTAGGCAATTACTTTCGCGTGATCGACGCCGAAGGCGGCACCGTAAAAGTAAATACCGACGCGGGCGACGCCTTCACAGTGCGCGAAGGTGAAGGGGCGCGGGTGCGCTCGTTTCAAGTGCTACGGGTGCAGAATACCGACGATGTAACGCGCCGGGTAACGATGATTATCGGCAGCGGTGAGTTTGAGAGTAGCCGCACCGTGGGGGCCGTGACGCTCAACCCAGCGGGCACCATTCAGGAAGTGGGCGAGATCGCCGCAGGCGACACGGTGCCCGCCAACGCAGCGCGGCAAGAGCTGGTAATGCGGGCCGGGGCCAATAACGGCCAAGCCGTCACGGTGGCGGGAATCCCGCTACAACCGGGCGACGTGTTCAGTCTGGGGGTAACCGGGCCTGTGGCGGTGGGCGGCGAAGCGGGCGACGTGCTACACGTCGCGGAGGTGGTTTAAATGGCTAGCATCGTACCAGCAGGGGCCAGCGTGCCAGCCGGGGCACTGGTCTATATGCCCTTTGAAGCCAAAAGGGGCTATGTAAGAGCAAGCGGCCAAAAGTTAGACGCGAATGAGGCACCCGGTCTAAGGGGGGTTTTTGCTAAAAGAGGCTCCAAAATTGGCGACAGCCAGGTATTAAAAACGTTTAGCTTTGGTAATGGCAGCGTGCTTGCAGTCTCGAAAAGCGGCCAATACGCCGCGTTAGGTGGGCGCACAACGGGAGCCTTAGAGCTAATCGACTTAAACACGGGAAGCATTGACGAATTAACAAGCGTACCGCTTGGAGATTTTGAATCAGCTAGAGCGTTGGCGTTTAGTGATGATGAAACGTTGTTAGCCGTGTCGGGTGATAACGGGGTTCATATTGTCAATGTTGAAACCAGAGCCTTAGAGCAAGAGATAACGCTAACGCAGGGGGACGCCTGCGCATTTAACAAAACCGGGGATAAGCTCGCTGTTTCGTATGGGGTAGGGATTGAAATTTACGAAACAGCTACATGGGCAAAAATCCATGACATGCCTTTGCAACAGGCGATAGCGCTTACCTTTTCAAATAATGGCGAATACGTCGCCATAGTTCACAAACGGGACACCGTGCCCGATACGCCTAACAATATGCTGACCGTGGCAAAAATGGTCGGGGGTAGCGTAGAGCTATCAAACGTATTTGAAGGCTTAGAGCATGAAGAGCATACAGCAGGCGGCTTTGTCAGTTTTGATAGCAATGACCAACAAGTAATTGCCGGGGTTTATAGAACAAGCCTAAACGACCCTGCAACGGGTAAGAGCGTCAAGGTAGACGTTGGCGAATGGTCGGAGGTGGAAATAACGGGCGAAAAGCTGGCTTATGCCGAGTTTTTAAGCGTGGCCGGGCAAGAGTTCGTTTTAACCTCGAATGTAAACGGCAAGCTCGAAATGCGAGATAGTCAGGGGTTCACCGTTTTCGATGAGCAGCAAGTGTTAGACGGGCTGATAAAGCCGTCTCATGGCAAAGAGGCGAGGTTTTATTATGTGGATGGCTCCAAAATTCAGGCCGTCAGCATTGAGGCAGCAGACTATTATGCGTTGCCTAACGTGCCTTCAAATGAGTTTGGCGGCCTAGAGTTCAACGCCTTTATCAAGGTGTAACGATGAATCAGCGCGGCTTACTACTACTCGCCACGCTGGCGGGCCTGGGCTACCTCGCCAGCCAAAAAAAGGGCGGCATTGCCCCCGATATGCAGCTAGGCAAGTACCTGGGGCAAGCCGCCGATACCGTAGCCGACACCGTTAAGGGGCTGGGCATTCCCTATAAACCGGGCGCGGTGGGAGAGGGCAGCGGCCTAGAGTTGGGGTGGCTCAAAGATTGGGCCATGCCGGACACCACACCAATTTGGGAATCTTGGGATATGACGACACGGCAGCCGCGAGGCATCCGCAACAACAACCCCGGCAACATTGAATACACGGGCACGCAGTGGCAAGGGCTGGACGACCCGCCGACCGATGGCCGCTTTATGCGCTTTGTGTCGCCTGCGTATGGCATCCGGGCGCTAACGCGGGTACTCAACACGTACCAGAGCCGCCACGGGCTGAATACCATCCGGGGCATTATCGACCGCTGGGCACCGAGCTTTGAAAACAACACCAGCGCATACGTCAACAGCGTAGCCGCACAAACGGGCATTGGTGCCGATGCACCGCTTAACACGTTCGACCCCGGCACGGCGGTAGCGCTGGCAGCGGCGATTATTAAGCACGAGAACGGCCAACAGCCGTACAGCGTGGCGCAACTGCGGCAAGGGGTATCAATGGCATGAACGTAGACCGTTTAGCGCTGCTGGCCCTGGTGGGCGGCGGTGCGTATGTGGTCTGGCAGATCGGGCAGCGCGGCCAGAAAGCCTACGATGGGTACATACAGACCGCAGGCCGACCCGTGACGCCAGACGTTCTAAAACTCTTCCCGCGTACCAGCATTGGCCAACTGGTCAACATGATAGCGGGGCAATTCACCACCGACTTAGTGACGGAAGGCATGAGCGCAGAGCAAACCGAGCTATTAGCACTGAAAGCCGTCAAGGACTTTCAAGCCTACGAGAATCGGCAGCGCATGTTAGAACAAATCGGAACATCAGGGGCATTTTAATGAAGCTATCACCAAAGCAGACACGCGGCGCGGCCTTCGCCATTACGGGCCTATTGGGTTTTTTCACGGGCAGCTTTTTGCCGCCTGAGATCGTAGCGGAGATTATTGGGGCTTTTTAAATGGAAGGTACACAACTAATTGAAGCCATCAACGCGGGTGGCAATCTAGGCTTACTAATGATGGGCCTTTATATGATGCGGCTAACAAGCCGGGTAAACCGCCTGGAAATTATGGGAGAGCTACAGCGGAAACAGTACGGCCACTAGCACGCCGCCATGATCGACGGCGCGCAATACTAGACGTTAAAAGGCACCGCTAACCGGATGAAAACGCCTAAGATCATCAGGCACCCAGCGACGGCCATCCGGGGCCACCATCGCCGCATAGCGGGCTTTATTGGGCTTTGGCCCTTCCTGAATGATGAACCTGAAACCTTCCCAGCGTGGGAAAGGCACCACCTGACCCGATAGGATAGCGAGCAGCTTGGCCCGTTCTGGGCTGATACGCTGCTGACCCGTGGCCCAACGGTACGCGGTTTTAGGATGCACCCCTAAAAGCTCCACCGCCTGCGCTTGCGTCACGTAAGCCCAACCCCAAGGCGTTTCTAGCTCAATTGCTACATGGTATTTTTTCACGTTATTGGCTCCCTACGATTAATAAAAATCATCAACCCGTTGTGCAAACGGGAGGGGGCGCATGGGGGGTAAAATGCTGTATAAAAGGTGCCATTATCTGAGCCGACATTAAGGAAGAAATGAGGACAAACAGCAGGCACAAAAAAAGCGCCTACTAGCGCCTATCTATTCTTCGGGTTCGCATAATATATATTATGTTAAATCAAACAATCTAAACAGATGAAAAACCGCTGCCATGTTGGACAAGCGGTCTCCCTTCTCCTTATCATTCGTGCTCTTATTGTCCAAGGATATCCCTCGTTATGCGCTCAGGTGTTTTATGGCTAATGGCCGGTTTGTCGATGTCGTTTGCAGGCTGCGCAGTGACACAGCCAGAGTCAAATGAGCCGCCGCCGTTAAGCGAGGCGTCATTTAATAGTCGCATCCTTGAGCTTGAGACGGCTCTGTCTCAGCAGTGCGAAGCCTCCACTGTGTTTAATGAGCAGCAGCTTAGCCAGCAACAGGCACTGACCGCCGATGTCCGTGAGGTGGGCAGCCTACTGCGTCACTTGCGTCAAGAAGTGGCAAGCTTAGAAGCCCGTAGCGAGGAGCCCGTTATTGTTCGCGAAGAGTGTCGCGTGGAAACAGCGGTAGATAATAAAACGCTGCTTGGCCGTAGCGAATGGGTTGGCTTGCCCAGCATTGGCACTTACCTAAAAGCGCGTGTTGATTCAGGAGCTAACACGTCCTCCTTATCGGCTGCTGACATCACTCGCTTTGAGCGCGACGGTGAGGACTGGGTGCGTTTTAAACTAGCACTCAATGAAGATGACGTGGTTGTCGACCAAGTCCGCGACGAGTGGATCGAAGCGCCCATTGAGCGTCGTGTGAAAATTGTCCAGGCGTCTGGTGAAGAGTCACGTCCAGTCATTTCACTGCTCATGACGTTAGGCCCCATTCGTGAAAATGTTGAGTTTACGCTTAACGACCGTACTCACCTGGATTACCCGGTGTTACTTGGCCGTCGTTTTATGCTCGATATTGCCACCATTGACGTCGCTGAAACCTACTTGCATGAACGCCCTGAGTTTCCGGGTGGCGCGCCCTCTGAAGAAGCGGCTGATGATGAAGCGGCCGATCAAGACGATACCGAAGAGTAATACCAACTCCCCTGCCGCTTTACGCTGAAAGGAATCACCATGTCACGGTTGCCGTTTTATTTTATCGTTGGATTGCTGCTGCTGGTGGGCATCGTCGCCAGCGTGCATCGTCATTTGCAGTTTGAGATCCCCTGGTTCCCCGGCGAGCAGCGCCAAGTATGGGAAATTGAAGCCGTTATTAACTTCAATGCCCAAAATGGCCCGGTACAAGTGGATTTAGCGCTGCCTTCTCATCAGGCAGGTTTTCGGGTACTCACCGAAAACACCGCGTCTTCAGGCTATGGATTAGCTTACCAAGCCGATGAGCTGGGCCGTCAGGCGCAGTGGACTATCCGTGATGCGGCGGGCAGCCAGCAGCTTTACTACTCGGTTCAAATGTTAGTATCGCCTGACTCACGCTCGCCAGTGCAAACGCCGCCAGCCATCCCATCGGTTACTCCCTGGGATAGCCCTTACGATACCGCTGCCAACCAGCTTATCGATCGCGCGTGGGACCGCAGCGCCAATAACGCGACGTTTGCCCGCGAGCTGATTCTAGATATTAACGGCGAGCGGCAAGGTGAAAATGCGCGCCTGCTGCTGACGCAAATGCAGCCGTCGCCCCTCATCGTGCGCTTGCTCAATCAAGCAGGCGTGCAAGCTAGAGAAGTCAGCGGATTGCTGCTGGAAGATGGTCGCCGCCGCCAAACGCTGAGCAGTTGGATTCAGGTATTTGATCAAACAGCAGAGCAGTGGGCGCTATTCAACCCTGCTACCGGCGAACAAGGGCAGCCTGAAAACTTGCTGCTTTGGGAAACGGGTAGTCGCGCGGTGTTAGAGGTACAAGGTGGTACTAACTCACGCGTCTCCTTCTCGATGCTGACTCACTATCAGCCCGCTTCTGCTGCCGTGCGCAATCACTACTCCGACGACACGCTGCTGAATTTCTCGATTCATAGCTTGCCGTTAGAAGAGCAGGCACTGTTTCAGACGATTCTGCTGATCCCCATCGGTGCACTGGTGGTTGTGTTCCTGCGAGTGCTCGTTGGTGTGAAAACGTCGGGTACCTTTATGCCCGTCCTTATTGCCCTGGCGTTTATTCAAACCACCCTACTCACCGGTTTGATTGGCTTCCTGCTCATCGTGGCGGTTGGCTTAATTATCCGTAACTACCTCTCGTACCTCAATTTGCTCTTAGTGGCGAGGGTCTCGGCGGTCATTATTACGGTTATCGCCATCATCTCGATCTTTACCGTACTGGCCTACCGCATGGGTCTAAGCGCCGGCTTAACCGTCACTTTCTTCCCGATGATCATCTTGGCCTGGACCATCGAGCGGATGTCGATTCTATGGGAAGAGGAAGGCCCGAAACAGGTATTGATCCAGGGCGGTGGTAGCCTACTTACGGCGGTGCTGGCGTTCCTCGCGATGAATAACCCGTGGGTGCGTCATATCACCTTCAACTTCCTGGGTGTGCAGCTTATTTTGATGGCCTTTATTCTGTTACTGGGTAACTACACAGGCTACCGCCTGCTGGAACTTCGCCGTTTCAAACCCATTACTGAAGATGAGAAGCCTTCATGAGCTGGTTAAAGAATTGGACCTGGCCAACCCGCCTTCGGGATAAAGGCATTGTGGGCATGAACCGACGTAATATCCGCTACATTGGTCGGTACAATGCCCGTCGGTTATACCCGCTGGTGGACGATAAGCTCAAAACGAAGCTGCTCGCTCAGCAATACGGTATTACCACGCCAGAACTTATTGGTACGGTGACCACACAGTTTGGCGTCAAGCATATGAGTGACATGCTTGAAGGCCATCAAGGCTTTGTTGTCAAACCGGCGAAAGGGAGTGGCGGTAAGGGTATTCTTGTGATTGAAAAGGTCGAAAACGGCCTTTTCTACAAACCTAGTGGTGCTAGCCTAACAATGGAAGATATTGAGCGGCACGTCTCAAATCTTCTATCCGGCCTTTATTCGTTAGGTGGCTCTCCCGATGTGGCGGTCATTGAAACGCTGATTAATTTCGATGAAAGCCTGCTGGAGTACACCTACGAGGGCGTTCCTGACATTCGCGTTATCGTCTTCAAGGGCTACCCCGTGATGGCTATGATGCGTCTTTCTACGGCGGCATCGGATGGTAAGGCCAACCTTCACCAAGGCGCTGTAGGGGTTGGCTTAAACATCGCTACTGGGGCGGCGCTCCGTGGTGTTCAATTCGATCGCCCATGCTACAGCCATCCGGATACCGGCCATGATTTGGCTAGCCTTGTCGTCCCCCAATGGGAAACGCTGCTCCACCTGGCGGCTGGTTGCTATGAAATGACGGGGCTGGGCTATCTGGGTACCGACATGGTGCTGGATCGCAAGCATGGCCCTATGCTGCTGGAGCTAAACGCCCGCCCCGGCTTGGCGATCCAAATGACCAATGGTGAGGGGCTGCGGCGTCGGCTTGATTTGATTGAGCGTCAACCTGACAACGTCCCGGTGGCGAAACGCGTTGCCTTTGCCCAGCATCACTTTGCGCGCAAGAGTGAGCTGACCGAGACGCCTGACACCCCTTCGGCAACAGCGTAGACTACACGCGAGACGTTCAACGAGTAATCTAATGACTGAAGCGAATGCGCTATTGCAGCAAGCAGAATCTCAGTGCCACACGCGCGGTGTACGGTTTACTCCGATACGCCGCCGTGTGTTAGAGCTTATCGCTGAAAACGGCGGCGGGCTGAAGGCGTATGACCTGCTGGATCAGCTCTCAACTGAGCATGCGGCGGCGCGCCCACCTACTGTTTATCGCGCGTTAGAATTTCTGATTGAGCAGGGTTTGGTGCACCGTATTGAGTCACAAAATGCTTATGTGGCCTGCGCCTGCCCTGAGCATACCCACGGTTTTCAGCTCTTAATCTGTCGTCACTGCGGTTACGTTGAAGAGCTGCATCTCGATGAAATTAGCGACCAGCTTGCTGCTCTGGCACAGCGCCAAGGCTTCAACGTTGAACGTCAAACTATTGAGCTTCAGGGCCTGTGCCAAGCGTGCCGACCAGCGAGTAATGCGTAATGTCTTCTTTTGATCAACTAGCCCCAAAGGCACTATTTAAAGCACTGGAGTCGGCATCTACCAATGATGCACTGCCAGAGCTGAATGTGCTACTGGATGCCGTACGCTTTAATGCCGATGGGCTTCTTCCCGCGATTGCACAGCAACACGACACCGGCGAAGTGCTGATGATGGCGTGGATGAATCGTGAGGCGCTGGAAGAAACCCTAACTACGCAGCGAGTTTGCTATTTCTCTCGTTCGCGCCAGGCGTTATGGCGTAAAGGCGAAACCTCTGGCCAGCAGCAGCGGCTTGTCAGCGCTGCGCTAGACTGCGATGGTGATACGCTCTTGCTGCAGGTAGAGCAAACCGGCCCAGCTTGTCATACCGGACGGCGTAGCTGTTTTTATGTATCGCTGAGCCGTGATAAGGCGACTATTACCAGTGAGCCGTTGATTGACCCGACCACACTTTACGGTAAGAAAACGCCGTGAAGCCTAGGCTGATGGCAGTGAAGCAGTGGTTTCGCAAGCTGCTGACCGTCATCATGGTGGGCTGCATACGTGTGTACCAATACACCATCAGCCCGCTGCTAGGCCCGCGATGCCGGTTTTGGCCTAGCTGTTCTGCTTATACCATCGAAGCTATTCAGGTGCATGGCCCGTTGAGAGGCGGATGGATGGCTGCTAAGCGCATTGTTAAATGCCACCCGGGCAACCCTGGCGGCATGGACCCAGTGCCAGGAGGTAGAAGCGAGCAGCTATGCCGAGAGGATGATGCCTCCCCTTCTGAACGCTGCCGCTCCTCCTGCCACCATTAAATCTAGCTGTCTATCTACCTATCTATATCTACTTACTGAACTACTTACCTACCACGCTGACTACCCCTGTTTAGCAACCTGATAAATACGCTCCAGCATGGCATGTAAGCCATTGCTGCGGGTAGGCGATAGGTGTTTATCCAGCCCCAGGTCTTGTAAAAAGTGCGGCTCAGTTTGGTTGATTTCTTCTGCCGTCCGTTCGCTGTAAATGCGCAGCAATACAGCAATCAAGCCTGACACAATCGCGGCATCCGATTTCGCTTTAAACACCAAACGTCCGGCCTGCTCCTCGTGGCACATCCAGACATTGGACTGACACCCTTGGATCTTATAGTCGTCAGTCAGCCGCTCAGCGGGAAAGTCAGGCAGCTGCTTACCCATATCGATAATGTATTGATAGCGATCCATCCAGTTATCAAACATTTCAAACTCTTCGACCAGCTCCTGTTGGGCTAGCTCTGCGCCTGAAGTTGCCATGGCGTATCCTTTGGGTTGGTGAGTCACTGTACTGGGCATTATAACGTTTCGGACACCCTTTTTGGGGGTGTTTTCAGTCGATGACGCTGTTGCTCTTGATGCCACTCTTCAGCTTCTGTGTGCAAGTAACGGTTAGTGGTATCCAGCTTGGCATGGCGAGCGCTTTCGGCTAAGTAGCGCAGGCTAACGCCAGATTGGGCCTGATGCGTTATCGCCGTATGTCTTAGCCAGTGAGGCGTTGCGCGGCGCAGGGCGTCCACATAGGCAGGCTTTCCACCCTCCTCTTCTAGCGCATCCGCTGCCTTGGCAAAGGTCTCCTTGATGAGCCGATAAAGCTGGTTATCGCTAATTCCGCGTCGCTTATCCAGCGCTCGAATCACGGGTATAGGCTCGCTGTACGCCGGTAAAGGCTGCAAGCTCAATATGCTTCGCCAGGCTTTCAGCCCTAGCAGCATATCGTCGGGTACTGGAATGCGCGCTTGCTTGCTGCCTTTACCCACCACGCTCCACCACCAACGCCCCTCCTGCTCGTGAAAATCGTCCATTTGAGCGTTGGCCATTTCGCTTATACGGGGAGCCAGCAGGTACGCAAAGCTGAAAATAAAACGTCGACGGGCACTTTCATACACGTGGCGCTCATCATGACTGCTCAGGGGTTGGTTCAGCCACTGCCAAAACCACTGCCACAGTGGCTGCTCCAGATACCGTTCGATCGTCTGCGACTGATTATTAAGGCGTCGCGCTTTGTCGCGCATCAGCATAAAGGGGTTGTGCCCTACCCAGCCCGCCTCGACCAACCAACTGAAAAGCCCCTGCAGAATAATCAGGCTCTGCCGCCGGCTAGCGGGTGAAAGTCCGCTTCTAAAGGGTCGCCAATCAGGATGCTCTCTCGGTTTTGACGGCCCCACCCACTGCGAACGCGGCTGTGGGTCCTGCAGAAACGCCTCAAACTGGCGTAATGCCTCGCGGTTCATATCCTGTAAGCCGAGCCCTTGACTGCCCAGCCACAGCAGCAGTCGCTCTGCCTCCCGCCGATAGCTCTTAAGCGTTTGTGGGCTATCGCGATACTCCACAAGCCACAGCGATACCGCTTGATGATCACTGTTTGCTTCAATGCGCGCCATTTGGCTGCGCATCTCCAAGCCAACCTCCTCCTTGCCAGCCGCTTTGTTGTAAAGCGCAGCCTCTTCTGTAGGCATCTCTATGTGACGCTCGGTGTTTAGGGTGTCATCCCGATGCATGGTTAACGCATACAAAGCCGGGATAGATGATTTATCTGACATAGCAGTGCCCTATTGCTTCTTTTTAATTCAATGGCTTAAGTGTGACGCTACAGCTTTTAAAATTCAAGATAATAGGGGTAATCTTGAATTTTATGCCTATTTGATAAATATTATTACGTTTTACATATTACGTAATTATTGTATTTTCCAAGCATAACGTCGACAATACCGCTCTTCATTAAGTCAGGATGGTGATCATGGCTCGCAGTGGGATTCAGTACAGTGACGTTCAGCAAGCAATCGATACGCTGCTTGCTCGTGGAGACACGCCCAGCGTGCAGCGCATTCGTGAAGTGCTGGGCACGGGAAGCTTTACAACGATCAGCGAGCACTTTCGCTTATGGCGTACCGAGCGTGAGCAGAACCGGGATGTACCGCCCCCCAAAGGCGTGCCTGAAGTAGTCGTTAATGTCGCCAGCGAGCTATGGCGCGAGGCCCAAGACGTCGCTAACCAAGCGCTGGTTCACTACCGTGAAGATGCCAATCGCCAAGTAGAAAGCGCTCAACAGGCAGCTGCCGAGGCGCTACAGCAGGCGGCAAACGCCGAGCAGCGTGAAAGCGCACTGGCGGCTCACTTTCGCCAGACCGAAGAGCGCCTTGAAACGCTTAATCGAGAGCTGGCAGAGAGCCAAGCCAATGAGCGCCACTGGCAGCAACAAGCAGAAAATCTCCACCAGGAGGCTGCCCAACACCGCCATCAGCTAGACCAAACCCAGCAAGCGTTAAAAGAAGCGCAAACGCATTACAGTGAAAAGCTCGAAGAGCAGCAGAAGAGTTGGGAGCAGCGCTTAGCCCAAGAAGAGCAGCGCAACGAGGCATCAGAAGGAAAGTTGATGGCGCTATTGGATACGTTACGACAAGAGCGCGCCCAGGAAGAAAAAGCGTTGCAGAAGCGCCTACAGCAGTGGGAGCAACGAGCAGATGCGCTGAGCCATGAGCTGAAGCAAAAAAATGACGCTCTTCAGGGTTATCAGCAAGAGTGTAGCTCGCTCAAGCAGCGCACCACCGAGCTTGAGCGCCAAAACGGTGAGCTGCATACCCATCGCAGCACGCTCGAAGAGTCGCTAGAGAAAGCGCACAAAGCGCTGGAAACTCAGCAGCAGCAAACGCGAGACGGTGAGCACTGGCAAGAGCAGCTATGGCAGCGCATGGCTTCCTTGCAAGCGCAGCTGGCAGAGCTACCTAATACACTGGCTAGCAACAGCGATGAAACAGCTGACACAAAAAAGCCATCCCAATAGTGGGATGGCTACTCAGTATGAAGGAGTCAGGAGCTATACAGGCAGGCTATGTGTATAGGCTATGATTTGCTGGGTTCGCTACTCTGCTCATCGGGTAGCTCCCACGAACCCTTTTCGGTCCATGGGTCGTTTTCCGGGAACTCTTCGATATTGATTTCTGGCTCATCGTAGTCAGGTTGGTAGCGCAAATCGTAGTGCGCCGCCCTCACCATCGACACCATGAGCAGCACTGAAATCAGCAGCAGCGGCACACCGCTCACAATGCTGGCGGTCTGTAGTGTTTGCAGCCCTCCTAAGAACAGCAGAGACATTGGCAGCAGTGACAGCGTGAAGGCCCAAAAAAGGCGGTGCCACCGCGCAGGCTCTTTATCGAGCTTCTTCTCCGCGGCAGAAGAGAGAATGTAGGCAATCGAATCAAAGGTTGTCGCAGTGAAAATAGACAGCAGAATCACCACCGCTAACGTCACCAGCCAAGAGAGCGGCAGTTGGCTCAGAACTGCATAGAAGGCCGCATTAGCTGACTGATCGTTCATCACTTGGATGACGTCTAACGTGCCTGAAAGTTGTAAATAAAGACCGTAGTTGCCAAGAATGATAAAAAACAGCGCGCAGCCCAGTGAGCCAAAGAAGATCGACCCGGCCACCATAGTTTTAATACGGCGTCCTTTAGAAATACGCGCAATGAACAGACCCACCGTTGGGGCAAACACTAGCCACCACGCCCAGTAAAAAATCGTCCATGACTGGTGAAAGCCCGTGTCTTCAAAGCCGCTTAAGTCGCCAAAGGGTTCGGTCCAGGTCGCCATTTGAACGAGGTTACTGAGCATTAGGCCAATAGAATTTAGTCCGATATCTAGAATAAATACCGTAGGGCCCATCACTAGAACAAACAGCAGTACAGCCAAACCAAGCCACATGTTGATGTCAGACAGCATCTCGATGCCGCCCTTCAAACCGCGCCACGCGCTCACGGCAAAAATGGCCGTGGTTCCTATCAATACGGCAATTTGGCTGGTGGCATTAGGGTTGAAAGAGAACAGGTTACCCAGCCCTTCATTGATCAACGGCACCAAAATACCCAGCGACGTTGCGCCGCCGCCCAGCATGCCGAAAATAAACAGAATATCGATAATGTTACCCAGCCAGCTTCTGGCCAGTTTTTCACCCAGCACGGGGCGTATAGCTTCACTGATGCGCAGCACTTTATGTTTACGAACGTGAAGGAAGTACGCCATGGGCAGTGCGGGTACGAGGTAGATCGACCAGGCAATAGGGCCCCAGTGGAACATACCGTACGTCGCCGCCCATGCGGTTGCCTCTTCAGAGAAAGGCTCGACATGGAAGGGAGGGTTTTGCAGGTAGTACATCCACTCGACCATGCCCCAGAACACAACCGCCCCGCCGATGCCTGCTGCAAACAGCATCGCGCCCCAGGAGAGCAGCGAAAACTCCGGCTCGGCGTCTACATCACCCAGCTTGATTTGCCCTATATCGCTAAACACGATGTAGAACATAAAGCCCAGCGAAGCGACACCCATGGCAAGATAGAGCACGCCGAAATTGGTTGTGACAAAGCTTTGCGCTGCCATCACCCAAACACGCCCCATCTCTGGAAACAGTATGAGCGGTAGCGTCACCGCAAGTAGCAGGCCCAACGACCCGAAAAAGATAGGTTTATGGATATTAGAAAACACAGATGAGCGTTTAATGGCCGTCTCTCCATGGCACTTTGTAGGGAACTCTCTCGCCATGACGGCTTAGAGAATAGCTTTACAATAGTGTTACATGGAATAAACGTTGACCGCTAGCAACGGCTTCTATCGCCTATCGTTTTTGCATATCAGAGCGCACACAAAAAAAGCCCAGCAGTGGCCTGCTGGGCTTTTGCGACGCTAGCAAAGTATCTGAAGGATGCTCTAGCGGTAATAAGCGTTCGTTGTATCAGTATGGTCAGTCACGTCGCGAATGCCTGCCAATTCAGGGATGCGATCCATCAGCGTTTTCTCTACGCCATCTTTAAGCGTGAGATCCACCGCTGCACACCCTTGGCAACCGCCGCCAAACGCTAGAATCGCCACGCGGTCTTCTGTCAGCTCGACAAGCTTAATCTCGCCGCCGTGAGCCGCTAGTCCAGGATTGATTTCACTGTAGAGCGTATAGTTGATACGGTCTTCCAGCGGGCTGTCGGCATTCACCTTGGGCATTTTAGCGTTGGGTGCTTTAATCGTCAGCTGTCCGCCCATACGGTCAGCGTTAAAGTCGACAACCGCTTCTTCTAAAAACGCTAGGCTGTTTTTATCGAGAAATACGCCGATCTTCTCAAGTTCCAGCTTCACGTCGGTAGGCTCTTCTTCTCCAGGACGGCAATAGGCTAAGCAGGTTTCTGCATAGGGCGTGCCGGGCTGAGTGATGAAGATGCGTACAGCGATGCCTTCAACGTTCTGCTTTTCCAGCAGTTCCGCTAAGTAGTCTTGTGCACTGTCGGTAATGTTAATGCCGGGCGCTTCGATAGTCGTGGTCATAAGGGATGTTATCCTCCCGTGGTAGTGGCAAGGCCACATCACATGTCATTTGTCCCTATGGTAAGCAAAACCGCGTGCCGACACAATCCCGAGTGTTTTAGTCGGCTATTGCTCTCGCCTATGAGTGCGGCTAATAAGGATGCTGCAATAACTTCACGCCCGCGCTTGCTGCCCTATGGGGCGCCCTTTGGTATGATAGCCGCCGCTCACCTAATGACGACGACTATAAAAATATCCTTTTCGACTGAGACGCTGGAGATTTTCCCCTGCCATGGCCGCTAGTGATTTGAATGCATCCCTCACCCAACGCCTTGCCCAACGCATCCTGATTCTGGATGGCGGCATGGGCACCATGCTGCAGAATGCCCAGCTCAGCGAAGACGATTTTCGCGGTGAACGCTTTCGCGACTGGCCGTCTGATCTAAAAGGCAATAACGATTTATTGGCGCTTACCTGCCCAGATGTTGTTGCGCGTATTCATCGCGACTACTTATTAGCAGGCGCAGATATTCTAGAAACCAACACGTTCAACAGCACCCGGTTATCGCAAGCTGATTATGGCATGGAAGATTTAGTGCCAGAACTCAACCGAGAATCAGCACGGCTGGCGCGGGAAGTGTGTGATGCTGTCGCGGCAGAAACCGACATCCCACGCTACGTGGCCGGGGTACTCGGCCCCACGTCCCGCACGGCGTCTCTTTCCCCTGATGTGAACGACCCCTCTAAACGCAATGTGACGTTTGATGAGCTGCGGGAAAACTATTACGAAGCCGCTAATGCGCTGATCGAAGGCGGTGCCGATCTCATCATGATCGAAACCATCTTTGACACACTCAATGCCAAAGCCGCGATTTATGCGCTTGAAGAGCTGTTTGAGGATCTAGGCCGCCGCCTGCCGGTGATGATTTCTGGCACGATTACCGATGCCTCCGGACGTACGCTCTCCGGGCAAACCACGGAAGCCTTCTGGAACTCCGTGCGCCACGCTCAGCCGCTCTCGGTTGGCCTGAACTGTGCACTGGGCGCGGAAGAACTTCGCCCCTATCTAGAAGAGCTATCGACCAAAGCCGATACGTTTGTCTCTGCCCACCCCAATGCGGGCCTGCCCAATGAGTTTGGTGAGTACGACCAAACGCCCGAAGAGATGGCAGCCATTGTGGGTGAGTTTGCGCAAAGCGGCTTAGTCAACATCATCGGTGGCTGCTGTGGGTCAACGCCGGAACATATTCGCGCCATTGCCGATGCCGTGCGTCCTATGGCGCCTCGCCAAATACCAGAGCGCAGCAAAGCGTGCCGCCTGTCGGGTCTTGAACCCTACAATATTGAAGCCGACTCCCTGTTTGTGAACGTGGGTGAGCGTACCAATGTCACTGGCTCCGCGCGCTTTAAGCGTTTAATCGTTGAAGAGGACTTCACCACCGCACTCGAGGTTGCCCTTGAGCAAGTTGAGAGCGGCGCACAGATTATCGACATCAACATGGATGAAGGCATGTTGGAGTCGAAGGAAGCCATGGTGCGCTTCCTGAACCTGATTGCGGGCGAGCCCGACATTGCCCGCGTGCCGATCATGATCGACTCCTCGAAATGGGACATCATTGAAGCAGGCCTGAAGTGCGTTCAAGGCAAGGCGGTTGTTAACTCAATCTCTCTAAAAGAAGGCGAAGCCGCCTTCCGCGAGCAGGCAACTAAATGCCGCCGCTTCGGTGCGGCGATTGTCGTCATGGCGTTTGATGAAGAGGGTCAGGCCGACACCTTTGCCCGCAAAACCGAAATTTGTGAGCGGGCCTACCGCCTGCTGGTCGATGAAATCGGCTTTCCTGCAGAAGATATTATTTTTGATCCCAACATCTTTGCGATTGCTACCGGTATTGAAGAGCACAATAACTACGCGGTCGATTTCATTGAAGCGGCTCAGTGGATTCGTGAGAACCTGCCCCACGCGATGATCTCGGGCGGTGTCTCCAACGTTTCGTTCTCGTTCCGGGGTAACAACCCGGTACGCGAAGCGATCCACTCGGTGTTTCTCTACCACGCCATTCGCGCCGGGCTCAGCATGGGTATTGTGAACGCTGGTCAGCTAGCGGTTTACGATGACCTGCCTGCCGAGCTGCGCGATGCAGTGGAAGACGTGGTACTGAATCGTCGCGCTGACGGCACTGAACGCCTGCTGGACCTCGCCGACAAATACAAAGGGGATGGCAGCGGCCCTGCTAAAAAAGAAGATTTAGAGTGGCGCAGCTGGCCCGTCAACAAGCGTATTGAACACGCGCTGGTGAAAGGTGTGACTGCCTTTATCGAGGAAGATACCGAAAAGGCTCGTGCGCAGGCCGCTCGCCCCATTGAGGTGATCGAAGGCCCGCTCATGGACGGCATGAACGTGGTGGGCGACCTGTTTGGCGCGGGCAAAATGTTCCTGCCCCAGGTGGTCAAGTCGGCTCGCGTCATGAAGCAAGCGGTCGCTTATCTGATCCCTTATATTGAAGCGGAAAAAAGCGAAGACACCCAAGCTAAGGGCAAGATCGTTATGGCCACGGTGAAGGGTGACGTACACGATATCGGTAAAAATATTGTCGGCGTCGTGCTGCAGTGTAATAACTACGAAGTGATTGACCTGGGTGTGATGGTACCCACCGAGAAAATCCTGCAGGCCGCCATCGACCACAATGCCGATATCATCGGCCTCTCTGGCCTGATTACGCCCTCGCTGGATGAAATGGTGCATGTGGCCAAAGAGATGCAGCGCCGTGGTATGAACCTACCGCTGCTGATTGGCGGTGCCACCACCTCAAAAGCGCACACGGCGGTGAAAATCGAGCCGCAGTACGAGCACCCCGTTATTTATGTGACGGATGCTTCCCGTGCGGTCGGCGTGGCTGGCAAGCTGCTGGCACCCAATTTGAAATCTGCTTACGTGGCCGAAATTCGCGAAGAGTACGAAAAAGTGCGCGAGCGTAACGCCAAACGTCGCCCGAAAGCGGCTGACCTGGATTACACCCAAGCCCGTAAACGCCGCTTCCGCACCGATTGGGCGAATCACACCCCTGCCAAGCCGAACACGCTGGGTCTGATGACCTTTGACGATTACGACCTGGAAGAGTTGGTTGAGCGTATCGACTGGACGCCCTTCTTCATGAGCTGGCAGCTCGCCGGGAAGTACCCCAAGATTCTCAACGATGACGTGGTGGGTGAAGCCGCCCAAAACCTGTTTGCCGATGCCAAAGTAATGCTAAGCAAGCTGATTGACGAAAAGCGCGTACAGGCGCGGGGCGTGATTGGCTTATGGCCCGCTAACAGCGTGGATGACGACGTGATTGAAGTCTACGCCGATGAGAGCCGCACCGAAGTAGTCGAGCGCTTACACCACATTCGCCAGCAAACCACCAAAGGCCGCGACGGCATCTGCTACAGCCTAGCCGACTTCATCGCTCCTAAAGAGAGTGGCAAGCCGGACTGGATTGGCGGCTTCGCCGTCACTACTGGCCACGGTGTTGACGAGCTTTCCAAGGCCTATGAAGCGGCAGGTGATGACTACAACGCTATTATGGTGCAGGCACTCACCGACCGTTTGGCAGAAGCCTTTGCCGAACGCATGCACGAAAGAGTGCGTAAAGAGTTCTGGGGCTACGTGCCCGAAGAAACGCTGGATAACGAAGCACTGATTGCAGAAAAGTACCAAGGTATTCGTCCTGCACCGGGCTACCCCGCCTGCCCCGACCATACCGAGAAGGCAACGCTTTTCCGCTTGCTCAACGCGCCTGATAACACAGGCCTTACGCTGACGGAAAATTTCGCTATGTGGCCGGCAGCGGCGGTATCGGGCTGGTACTTTGCTCACCCACAGTCGAAGTACTTCTCTACCGGCAAAATTACCCGCGACCAAGTCGAAGCGCTGGCTGAGCGTAAGCAGATGCCGTTGGAGGAGATGGAGCGCTGGCTGTCGCCGGTACTCTCTTACGACCCTAGCTAATAGCCTCAGCGTATGTCGCCGGTGGTTCGTCGTCAGGGAAAGGTCATGCGCTTGGCCTTCCCCATTATGTTGGGCATGCTCTCCCAGAGCGTGCTCAACCTTATTGATGCCGCCATGGTCGGCCATTTAGGCCACGAAGCACTGGCGGGCGTCGGTATCGGTGGCTATGCCATGTTTATGATGACGGCACTGGTCTTCGGGCTCTCCTCCAGCGTGCAGTCGCAAACCGCCCATGCTTCAGGTGCTGAAAAAGCCTGCACTGACCAGCCGCTCACTACCCAGCCGCTTCGAGCTGGCTTAATGATTGGCTTAGCCATTGGCGTGCCGCTCTCTTGCCTTGCTTGGTGGCAAGCGCCTGCCCTCATTCAACTGATGGCACCCTCAGATGCAGTTACGCAGATCGCCATTGAGTACTTCCGCTGGCGCGTTGTAGCGCTCACGGTGATTGCGCTGACTCTTTGCCTGCGCGGCTACTGGAATGGATTGCAGCAGACGCACCTTTATCTACGTATTATCGTGTTCGTGCATGTTGTGAACGTCGCCCTCAGCGCGGCGCTGATTTACGGTATTGGGGGGTTACCAGCATTCGGCGTAAACGGCGCCGCTATCGGCACTACTCTTTCGTTGCTGCTTGGGCTGTTCATCTGGGCTGTCATTACGTGGCGGCAATGCTCCCCGCTAACTCGCCTCTTGCCTTCATGGCATGGCGTGAAGGTCGCTCTGAAGCTCGCGTTTCCCCACTCACTACAGCAGCTATGGTTTGCCGCAGGCTACGTGGTGCTGTTTTGGCTGCTGGGCCAGTTGGGTACATCCAGCGTAGCCGTAGGCCATGTGCTGGTGAATTTATCCCTCTTACTGATTTTGCCGGGAGTTGGCGTTGGCGTGGCCGCCATGAGCCTTGTAGGCGAAGCGCTAGGCCGCGACGATCAGCAGGCCGCCCACCGCTGGGGCATTGACGCCTTAAGTGTTGCCGGTATGCTGCTGACTGTTTTAGCGTTACCCATGCTCGTTATGCCCGAGCCCATTTTGAGCATCTTTTTTACCGATGAGGCGCTGGTGCAGCTAGGGAGACTGCCGCTGAAAATCACCGGCTTGATGATCGTGCTTGACGCTGCAGCACTGGTGCTGGCGCAGGCATTGATGGGCGCAGGTGCGCAGCGCACCGTCATGCTGCTGACGCTGGGCATGCAGTGGCTCCTCTTTTTGCCGCTGGCCTGGTGGGTGGGTATTTGGCTTGGCTACGGCCTTGTCGGTGTATGGTTGACGCAGCTCTTTTACCGGTTGCTCAACTCCAGCAGTTTTTTGTGGGTATGGCAGCGACGCCGCTGGCTGGCCCACGGTTTTAAAATAGACGTTTCTAAATAGCATTTAACGATAAAAAGATAATTATATATTCTTTTGTAGAATATGACGCCCGCGTTAAGGTGACGGCACATTACCGTCCGTCTCGACGTGACCATTTCGCTTTTAGCAGGATCGTGCCCCATGTACCGTTATGATATTCACGACCAAACGCTGGTTGACGAGCGCGTAGCTCAGTTCCGCGATCAGATGGAACGCTACCAGGCCGGACGTTTGGGAGAAGAAGAGTTTCGCCCGCTACGGCTTCAAAACGGCCTGTATATTCAAAAGCACGCACCCATGCTGCGCATTGCCATCCCTTACGGGATGCTAGCAGGCGCTCAACTGCGTGCACTGGCTGACATTACCCGCCGCTACGACCGCGGCTACGGTCACTTCACGACGCGCCAAAACCTGCAGCTCAACTGGCCCGCGCTAGAAGACGTGCCGGATATCCTGGGCGAACTTGCAAAAGTACAGATGCACGCCATCCAAACCAGCGGCAACTGCATCCGTAACACCACCAGTGACCAATTTGCCGGTATTGCCAACGATGAAGTGGAAGACCCACGCCCCTGGTGCGAGCTTATTCGTCAGTGGTCGACACTACATCCGGAATTCGCTTACCTGCCGCGCAAATTCAAAATTGCCGTCAGCGGTGCAGCACAAGATCGCGCAGCTATTCAAGTGCACGACATTGGCCTGCGTCTGTGGCGCAACGAGGAAGGCGAGCTGCGCATTAAAGTGCTGGCCGGTGGTGGCCTGGGCCGCACGCCCATGATTGGCGATGTGGTGCGCGAAGACCTGCCCTGGCAGCACCTGCTGACGTATCTTGAAGCCTGCGTACGGGTTTACAACCAGTTCGGCCGCCGGGACAACAAGTTCAAGGCACGCATTAAGATCTTGGTGAAAGCGCTAGGCATTGAAGAGTTTCGCCGCCGGGTTGATGAAGAGTGGGCGCACCTGAAAGATGGCCCGCAAACGTTGAACCAAGCAGCGGTCGATGCCGCCAAGGTGCACTTCCCTGAGCCTGATCGTCGCCCGGTAGCAGCGAGCGCCACGGAAGATTTCGACAAGCTACGCAGTGAAAACCGCAGCTTTGCGCGCTTTGTGACCAATAACGTGACCGACCACAAAGTGCCGGGCTACAAAGCCGTCACGCTGTCGCTGAAGCGCCGCGAGCACGCACCGGGGGATGTCACCGCCGACCAGATGGAAGCCGTTGCTGATTTGGCTGACCGCTACAGCTTTGGTGAAGTGCGTGTTACTCACGAGCAGAACCTAGTGCTATCGGATGTGCCGGTTGACGAGCTAGAAGCGCTGTGGAGAGAGCTGGACGCGCTCGGCATGGCCAATCCTACTGTTGGCACGCTGAACGACATTATCTGCTGCCCCGGTGGCGACTATTGCGGCCTTGCCAATGCGGTCTCTATTCCGATTGCCCAGGCGCTTCAAGAGCGGTTTGAAGACTTAGACTTCCTCTACGACCTTGGCCCGCTGGATCTGAACATTTCAGGCTGCATGAACGCCTGTGGTCACCACCACGTCGGCCACATCGGTATTTTGGGTGTCGATAAGAAAGGCGAAGAGTACTACCAGATTTCTATTGGCGGTAACTCCACCGATGATGCCTCACTGGGCAAAATTCTGGGCCCCTCTTTCTTCCGTGAAGACGTGCCGGGCGTGGTTGAGAAAGTGCTGGAAGTCTATGTGGCCGAGCGTCACGAAGACGAGCGTTTCCTGGATACTTATCGCCGCATTGGCCTAAAACCCTTTAAGGAGCGTGTTTATGCCCAGCAATGACACCCAAACCGAAGCGGTTGAACAAACCCCGGTTCATGTAGATCATTTAATTGAAAACGGTGAGCTGGCTGCAGAGAATGCGTGGTGTGTCTCCTACGATGCCAACGAATTGCCAGAACAACGCCCTGCGTTTGTTCCATTGGCTCTCTGGCAGGCGAACCAGGACGATAACGAGCTCGCCCCTCTGCTCACGAGTGACACTGAACTCACTACCGAGCTTGGCGGCACTTTGAAAGGCGCCTCTGCCATTGCCGTAGACTTTCCTGCATTCACTGATGGTCGCGGCTACACCATCGCCCGACTGCTGCGCGAGCGTTATGGCTACACAGGTGAAATTCGCGCGGTTGGCGATGTGCTGGTGGATCAGTTGGATTACATGCGCCGCTGTGGTTTCTCCACCATGGCACTGCGTGATGACCAGCACCCTGAAGATGCACTTCGCGCTCTGAACGCCTTTAGCGTTCGTTACCAAACTGATGTGGAAGAGCGCCAAGCGCTGTTTGAAAAGCGTTTAGCGGCTAGCCACTAAACCGCTCTACTGCACTGCAAACGCCGACAGGGCCAGCCCTTGTCGGCGTTTTTGCGTTTAACCACGCCGTTTCTGCTGGCGCTCTCGGTTATTGGCTTTGGCGCGATCGCTTTTACGCAGCATCACCCACGTAGCACCTAGCCCACCTTCAGATGGCTGAGCAGATACGTAGGCCTGCACTTCGTCAAACTGGGTGAGCCACTTGGCAATATAAGAACGCAGTACGTTGGCAGGGCTATCGAGCTCTCGCCCTCTTCCGTGAACAATTAACACCGAGCGTAGATCGTGGGTATAGGCTTCTTGGATAAAGGGAAACAGCATCCTGCGGCATTCGGCGAGTGGTCGTCTTAATAGATGTAGCTGCGCCTGAACGCTGTAACCACCGTGCTTTAATTTATCGACAACGCCCTGCTGAATCCCTTCACGACGAAACTCGATAGGATCGAACGGTGGCAGCAGGTCAACAAAGTCGTCAGATAAAAAGTTACGCTCATCTAAGCGCTCGGCAGCGCTTTCACGCCTAGCCAGCTGGGCTTCTGAGGGCCGCTGACGTTGGGGGCCTGTGTCTGCGCGATTACGTTGGGGAAGTGGCTTCACATCGCCCACTAGCGCGCGGAAATCCATCTCATCACGAAGTGTCTGGCTCATAACAGGCTCCTCCGATAGGGTCTGATGCTTAGTCTAATGCCTAAGCGACGATGCTTATCGTAGCAAAATCAACGACACTGCTTAAGACTTGTCTTGTGATCGACAGTTCTTCACTCTAAAACGTCACACTTTGCGTAGGATATTGGCATGATTTGGTTAAAGCGGTTAGTGGTGGTCTCGCTATTCTGCGTAATGGGAGTGGCCGTCTGGCTATGGCTGACCATGCTAAGCCCCTGGTTCTACGATCGACCAGAAGCGCTACCGGCTATTGAGCAGCGCACCCATCAGGTGTTTGTCTACGGTACGCTGCGCTACCTGCCCGTACGCTGGGTTGTGATGGGTTCTTCTGGCTCTCCGCAGCCTGCCCGTCTTGATGGATTCAAGCGCAAAGGGCTGGACCTTGCCGCGAGCGAAGACAATCATGTTGATGGCCTGCTACTCACGGTAACGCCCGAAGCGCTGGCTCGGCTGGATCGCTATGAGCGGCTGGGCATTCGCTATGAGCGCGTTGAGCAGACGCTTTCCGACGGGACTTCTGCCTGGGTCTACGTGCGTCTCCCCGCGCTGGGGCAGCACGACATCTACTCTCCTGCCCAGGGAATAGCTCTGGTAACATACGACTAGTTTTTCGTGACCGTACAGCATCGCATACGGTCGCCACCCCTACTGCTTAGGACACGCCATGAGTGAAGCCACGCCGTATGTACTGATTCTGTATTACTCCCGCTCAGGAGCCACTGCAGACATGGCCCGCCAAATAGCGGCTGGCGTAGAGAGCATCTCCGGCATTGAAGCCCGCTTGCGCACAGTACCTGCCGTATCACCGACCTGTGAGGCCGTTGCTCCTGAAATCCCCGAGGAAGGTGCCGTATATGCTGACCTGGACGATTTACGCCACTGCAGTGCCCTTGCCTTAGGCAGCCCCACTCGCTTTGGCAACATGGCCGCACCGATGAAATATTTTCTCGATACTACCAGCAGCTTATGGATGAACGGGGCACTCATCGACAAACCTGCCTGCGCGTTTACCTCTAGCTCCAGTTTACACGGTGGCCAGGAAAGCACCCTGTTGACCATGCTAGTGCCGCTGCTTCATCACGGCATGGTGTATGCGGGTATTCCCTATAATGAAACGGAGCTGCTAAGCACCCAGCAGGGTGGCACACCGTATGGAGCCAGCCACGTTGCCGGTGCACGTAGCGACCGCCCGGTTGACGAGCACGAACGCGCACTGTGTCAGGCACAAGGAAAGCGGTTAGCACGATTAGCACTGGCACTCCAAAAAATGCGTCAGGAGGAATCGTCATGAAGCAGTGGCTTGAAGGGCTTGAGGCTGAGCATGGTATTGATAAGCTCACCCGGCTGACGCGGCAACTGGTGATCGGTAGCTTCATTGTCTTGCTGCTACTGGTCATCTATCGCGGCTTTTTTGTACAAGGCGAGACGTTTAATTGGCGCCCTGTTGTAGCCTTCGTGCTGCCACTGGTGCTGTTTCTACCGTCTATTATTGGCCAACGGGCGCGCGGGCACGCCTGGCTTGCCTTTGTCAGCCTGCTCTATTTCACTCAAGGGGTGATGTTGGCTACGCTGCCAGGGCAAGGCACCCGCGGTGTGTTAGAAGCCATCGTATCGCTGGTACTGTTCACCGCCTGCATGGGGTATGCCCGTTTTCGCAGCCGTCAGCAGCGCCTTAACGGTTAATAAAACCAGAGCCAACCACTTACGCCTGCTGCAACCAATAGCGCACCAATCGCATAGCGCTTTTGCGCACGGTTAGCAGCAGGCTTTGCATCGGCTGGCGCGTTTGAAAAACGCTTGATGCCCGTCAGCATAGCGGGGACTAAGCGCTCGCCCTGCAGAGTATGCCAAACCAGCCCCGCCAGATGTAAACCAATCAATATCAGCAGCAGGTCGCTATTCAACGAATGCAGCCGTGGCAGCACATCGCCCAATGCTGGGCCAAACAGCCCGTAAAGCGGAGCCTGAAAGAAGATATCATCGCTTAAAAACAGTCCGCTGACGGCTTGAAACCCCAATGACAACAGCAACAAAACTACCATCCACCCGCCTAGCGGGTTGTGGCTGGCATAGTGCGGGGCGCGCCGTGTCATCAGCGCCTTCGAGTAATGTGCGGTCGCTTTAGGCCCATACAGAAAAGTGCTAAAACGAGCATAAGTAGAACCCACTAAGCCCCAAATAAAACGAAAAACAAGCAGGCCAATAATCACGTAGCCGGCCTGGGCGTGTACCTCAATGGGAAATAAAAACGGGGCACCCGTGGTTTTGGTGGTGTAAAACGAAATCACCACCGCCGCTAACAGGGACCAGTGAAACAAACGGATGAACCTATCCCATACAGCTATGCGTGTAGTGCGACTCTGCATCAAGCTATCCTCTATCGTCATACTGGTAGAGTTTCTCATTTATTGCTGTTTTCTCATAGAAGCATTCGGCACGCCTGCCAACGCTTCCACAATGTGCCTTGCGTTTGCCCTGACACACCGAACAACACTTGAGCTTTGCCGGTAGACCAGCGAACATGAGTGTAATGCAACATATAACTGCAAGGGAGCTTCACCAATGACACGTAATATTGCCGACGTCAGGCGTGACTATGAGGGCGGCCGCTTAGACGAGGCGCAAACCCCCGATAATCCGTTTGTCATGTTTGATGAGTGGTTCAACCTTGCGCTAGAGAGCGAGGGTAAAGATGGCAATGCCATGACGCTGGCCACGGTGGATAGCCAGGGCCGCCCACACGCACGGGTGGTGCTCCTTAAGGGGTTTGATGAGCAGGGAATGGTGTTTTTCACCAACTACCACAGCCATAAGGGCAGCGAGTTAAACAACGTTCCATTTGCTGCACTCACGTTCTGGTGGCCATCACTATCCCGCCAAGTGCGCATTGAAGGCCCGGTGGAGCAAGTGCCCGCTAAAGAGTCTGATGAGTACTTCAGCAGCCGCCCACGGGGCAGCCAGCTCGGCGCGTGGATTGCGACCCAAAGTGTGGTTATTCCCGATCGCAATTGGATTGAAGAGCGCCAAAAGCGCTTTGAGCAAGCCTATGAAGGCCAGGATATTCCACGCCCTATTCATTGGGGCGGCTACCGGGTGAATCCAGAAATGATCGAGTTCTGGCAGGGACAGCCCAGCCGTCTGCATGACCGGCTGCGCTATGAGCGCCGTGATGGCGGTGAATGGAGCCGCTTCCGCCTAGCGCCCTAAGCTCTAGGCGCTAAGTTCTAGGCGTCAAGTTCTAGACGTTAAGTTCTAAGCGCTGCCCACATTAACACCAGCACCTGCAGGTAAATATCTGCAGGTGTTTTTTATTCGCAGCGGTGCTAATCCGGCTGGCTTTCCAAACGGTGTCGCTGCCATTCGCTATCGGGCTCATTAAGCCGCAATACTGCGTCAATCACCTGTTCTTCCATGTTGTAACGGCAGCGGAATCCAAGATGCTTCATCAGTGCTCGCATGGGGTGGTTATCCACCATGATTTTGCCGATCATTTCCAGTGTGCCGATACTCGTGCAGTAATCGATCATCTTCTTCATAAGCAGGCTGCCAATCCCAAGCCCCTGCAAGTCGTCACGAATGATGACAGAAAACTCCGTGCGAATATTGTCGGGGTCGTTCCATACTCGTACGACCCCTAACATCTCCTTACTTCCGTCATCGTGCTGATGCTCGGCAATAAAGGCCATTTGGCGGTCATAGTTGATATGCGACAGGATGGAGAGGTCCCGCTGAGTGAGGTTGGATTTGTTATGGAAGTAGCGAAAACGAATACTCTCCTCTGACAGCTGGCGATGAAACGTCGTGATCAACGGCGCATCTTCGGCACGAATTGGCCGCACCTCGACCTGCCAGCCATTCTTCAGCGTCACCCACTCTCGCAACTCCTCTGGGTACGGCATAATCGCAAAGCGAGCCGGATGACCTAAATCCATCGCAAAATCGACGGCCAGCATGCCATCGCGGTTAAGCAGTAACGGATTAAGCTCAAGCCCGCGTAAATCCGTTAGATCAGACGCCATCTGTGAGAGTTTGACCAGTAGCTGGCAAAGGTGCTGAATATCCCGCTCAGGATCCGCTGAATGTTCACGAATCAGGGATGCCGCATGAGTACGCCCGACCACATCCGCCGCAAGGCTCATATTAATTGGTGGCAGCGCCACTTGGCGGTCGGCGAGCACGTTGACTTTATAGCCGCCAATACCAAAAACAATCAGTGGCCCGAATACCGGGTCGCGTGTAATACCTGCACAAATCTGCATCGAGTGCTTGCCGCGCTGCATGGGCTGTAAGCAGTATTCGCGAATGGCATGTTCAGGAAATTTTTCCTGCACTTTATCGCCTAGCTGGCGCACACCGTCGGCCACCTGCTCTGGCGTTTCTAAATCTTGCAGCAGCCCCGCAGAGATTTTATGCGGGTGCTTACGATAACGATAAGGCCGGCAGTTGCCTTCATGAACGACTTTCAGCGCTTTAGGCTCTGGGAAGCGCGCCGCTACGATTAACGCCTCTTCCGGCGAATGAATATACACACTGGTAGCCGTGGGAATGCCGTAGGCTTCTAATACCTGGGCAGTTTCGGAGTGCGTTAGCGTCTGTCGGCCCTGCTCTTTTGCCTGTTTGATCAGCGCCCGACACTCCGCACGTATCTCAGGACTGGTGGAAAACGGCAGGCTCGGTGGGATTTCATGGAGCAGCGCTTGTACGCGCTGATAATCCACCATATGCATAAACGCCTTTACCGCTTTCTCGGGCGAGGTGTAGGTGGGAATACCCGCTAAATTACACACATGCCGGGCATTCAGCGCTTCTTTCAATCCCATCCAACTGGTTAGTAAATTGCGTTTAAAGGTTTTGCGATGATCGATCAGTGCTTGAGCGGTGACTTGAGAAGGCGCTAATCGCGTAGGGGCATGCACCACCAGTACGGCGTCGACGTTAGGGTCAGCGGTGACGATTTGCAGCGCTTCAACAAAGCGTTCAGGCGTGGCATTCCCGCCAAGATCCACGGGGTTTTCGCCTGGTTTGCTCATATCCACTTGGCTTTTATGCAGCGCTGCCTGAGTGTCCTGGTTAAATTCTGCGAGTTTGCCGCCTGCACTGATCAGCTTATCAATGGCTAGCATCGCGGGCCCTAGCCCGTTGGAAACAATTGCTAAGCGGTCGCCGCGCAGAGGTTTCATGCGCGACAGGGTTTCTAGCGCATCGAGCATTTCATCGGAATCGTTGACCCGGACGACCCCAGCTCGAGCAAAAGCGGCATCAAACACCACATCTCGGTTGGCAATACCTGGTGTTGGGGCCATACCCGAAATATCTGACTGAGGTGTACGGCCACTTTTAATCGCCACCACCAGACGATTACGCGACGCATCACGAACCGACGTCATAAAATGCTGGGCGTCGGTCACCCGCTCAAGATGCAATAAAATCGCCTGAGCGGGTGAAAACTGGTTCACATAATCGATCAAATCAGGCAACAGCACATCCACGCTATCGCCTACGGTAATCAAGTGAGAGAACCCCACATCCCGGCCAGCGGCCCAATCAATCATCGCGTTGGCTAACATGCCTGACTGGCCTAGATACGCGACCTTGCCTGCCTTCACCGGCTGACTGGCATAAGAAGCATTGAGTTTTTTACCGGGCACAATCAGCCCCATACACTCTGGCCCAAGCACACGAATGCCTGATTCTAAAGCGGCTTGTAGCATGCGCTGCCGAATAGAGCCCTTATTCCCTTCATCTCGGTCTAGGTAAGCCCCACCAGAGAGCACCAACGCGGCTTTTACGCCGAATTTTCCCAACTTTTTAATGAGCTTTGCCACGCCTTCAATGGGAGTGCAGATGACGGCTAGGTCCGGTACTTCGGGCAGTTCTTCTACTGTGCGCACGCAGTCCATGCCAAATACCGTGTCGTAACCTTTGAGATTGACAGCCCAAAGTTTGCCTCTAAAGCCACCCTCTTGCAGATTTCCCAGTACCAAACCACCCAAAGACTCAGGCTTTTCAGAGGCACCGAACACTGCAATTGAGCGAGGTTCGAAAAAATGATGCAAAAAGCGTGTGCTCACGAGTGCGTCTCCTCTGAAATGAATGACTACTGTGTACGACTTATTGACACTGTCGCGCAAGCCCCTGGGGCGATTAAGGTGGCTCTAACGTTACCGGAGCGCTTGCATGATCACTGCCTACCTTACCCACCCCCACTGCGCATTGCACCACATGGGCCCAGAACATCCTGAAAGCCCGCTGCGGCTGGAGGCGATTCGTGCGCGCCTATCACTGTCTGGGCTGTTGCAGCAAACCATGCAAGCCGACGCCAAAGAGGCTTGCGATGAAGCTCTGGCTCGGGTGCATCCGCTTCGCCACCTAAGCGCGCTGGAAAAATGCCTACCCTCAGAGGGTATTGTCACGCTGGATAGCGACACCATGATGAACCCCGATAGCCTGAAAGCGGCTCGGGTGGCGGCAGGCGCGGTGATTCGCGGAGTGGATCAGGTGTTTAAGCGTCAAGCGGACAACGTATTTTGCGCGGTGCGGCCACCAGGGCATCACGCCGAAGCGGCCGATGCGATGGGGTTTTGTTTTTACAACAACATTGCCGTGGGCGCTGCCCACGCCAAAGCCAAATATGGCGCTAAGCGCATCGCCATTCTTGATTTTGATGTGCACCAGTGTAACGGCACCATCGATATTTTTAAGAACGACCCAGACGTGCTGATTTGCACTAGCTTTCAATACCCCTTCTACCCATGGCGATACCTACGCAGCGAATGGCAAAACGTGGTCAATACGCCGTTAGAGGTGGGTACCCAAAGTAAGGAGTATCGGCGCATCATTGAGCGCCAGTGGCTGCCGGCACTGCACGCCTTCAAACCCGATCTTGTCATGCTTTCGGCAGGCTTTGACGCCCACAAAGATGACCCCATGGGCGATATCTGTCTGGAAGATGAAGACTTCTACTGGGTGACACACCTGGCCATGGAAATTGCAGCGCTGTATGCCGAAAACCGCGTGGTGTCTGTATTGGAAGGCGGCTATAACCCGACATCGCTTGCGAGCGGAGCTGAAGCACATATTAAAGCACTGCTGGGTTTACCTTTTACTAATGCCCCCTAGCACGCCCACCCGCAGGTGGGCAGCTGTGGTACTATGCGCGCCTATGTTGCCTTCCTTCCTACGTGACCGTTATGACCGCAACTTCTGAAGAGCACGCAGCGCTACGCATCGCGTCAGGGCGCAAACCCTTTGTTGAGCCTCTCCGCCTGGGAGAACGGCTCAAGCAGATTCGTTTGGCCAATCAATGGACCCTGGAAGATGTGAGCCAGCGTACGGGTATTGCTCGCTCCACGCTCTCCAAAATCGAAAATGATCAGGTATCACCAACGTTTGGTGTGGTTCAGAAACTCATTAGCGGTCTCAATATCGATTTGCCCCAGCTCTTTACGCCACCCAAACGCGAACGCTACACCATGGGCCGGCGAGATCTCACACGTAAAGGTAAAGGGCAGCTGCACCCTACCCCGACTTACGAGCATGAGCTGTTGGGGCACCAGCTTGCGCAAAAGCGTATGATTCCGTTTAAAACTATCGTGCGAGCGCGCAGTTTTGAAGAGTATCACCAGTGGGTGCGCCACGATGGCGAAGAGTTTCTGATGGTGCTGCATGGCGATATCATGCTCTACACCGAGTTTTATGCCCCACTGGTGTTGGCAGAAGGCGACAGCATCTACTTTGATAGTGATATGGGCCATGCCCTAGTCTCTACCAGCCAAGACGATGCTGTCGTGCTCTCGGTGTGTACGCGGGGAGATTTGGTCTAACGCTGCAGAGTGTGTGAGCAGGGTGTGCAGCAAAGCTTGCCGCTATAGACAGTTAGTCGGCTTCGGCAGACCCGCAATGCGCGCCAGGCGTTTGGGAGGGCTGCCGGGGAACAGCGTCATTAAATAGACGGAACGCCCCTTTTCGTCGCCAAGTGCTTGCTGAGTGGCTTTAACCAAAGGCCGCATCGCCGGTGCCATTTCATAGCGGGCATAGAAGTCACGCACTACACGAATAAGCTCCCAGTGATGTTCTGTAAGAGATAGCCCTTCATCTTCTGCCAACAGCACAGCCACCTCATCGTTCCAATCCCCCTGCTCTACTAAATAGCCTTCTGGGTCGAGTTTTATGGTCTGAGACGAATCAAGATAACGGTATAAACTTTCTTCACTCATTATTCAGTACCAAGATATGATGTTTGCGTTATGCTCGGTCAACTCGACAAAGCCGTCCATAGTGACCCAGCTAGCCTTAGCAATGAGTGCACCTGGGAGTAACCCACGAGACGCCGCATCTTCTTCTAACACCCGCACCTGAACACCACCAGCATTCCAGCCTGACCACTCTGGGTGAAGCACTGCCCGCACGGCATCTTCAATCAGCAAAATAGTATCGCCTTCCACAGCAGTCGAGAGCATCTGCTGCGCCGCCTCGCTATGCGGGGGCTTATTCAGAATATGTAACATGTCACTCTGCCCCGTTTAAAAATTAAGCACGTGTGAATGGCGGCCTATCAACTCGGGTAGCGCATGATCGGCAATGACGGTTACCCCATCAACCAGCTGTTCAGCGTTCACATTCAGGGCTTCTAATGCCTGCTGGGGCACCAGCAGCTGGTCAATATCATACATCGCGAGCATATCAATAGTGGGTAGCGTCGCCTTCTGCCCTGGTGCCCCTACTCCCTGCTCTTTGATCAGCGCCAGCACGCCCTGGCCTAGAAACAGCAGGCTGACCGCCTCACCAAACGCCGCTGCTACCAAAGCCACATCTAGCCCTTCTCGCAACGCATTAGAGCTAAACGGCGCATGGCGAAGAATCACCAACCTATTATTTGCACTACTCATTCACTGCTCCCTAGGCAAAGGTGATTAAACGATCACAGCGCTGCTGCAGCGTTAGCAGTTGCCCCAAACCGGTCAACTCAAACGGTGCAGCCAAGTTGAAATGCGCCTGGCCATGCCGCTTTGCCTCGGCTTCACTCATGATGCCGCGGCGCAGCGCCGCTGCAATGCACACATCCAGTGCAACACCATGCTCTTGATGCAGCGCTATCCACGCATCACGCAGATTCAGCTCATCCTGGGGAGGCGTCATAAGCAAGGAGGCATTATGAACACCGTCTTGGTAGAAAAACACACCCGTTAACCGGTGCCCTTTGCTAATCAGCGTCTTAGCAAAGCGCAGCGCCGAATGGGGTGCCGCACTGGTATAGGGCGCACCCATCACCAACAAGCCATAATCCATTGCGTCGTCTCATGCCAAATTAACGAAAAAAAACAGACCCTACAAAGTAGGGTCTGTCATGGGTATCACTCACATCAAGTGATCGCTATCTTACCATCGATCAGTCGTTGCTCATGATGCCTAGAATAGACAGCAGGCTGACGAACAGATTGTAGATAGACACGTACAGCGTCACGGTAGCAAGAATGTAGTTAGTCTCGCCCGCGCGGTGTACGATTTCGCTGGTCTGATAAAGAATCGCTGCAGAGGCGAACAGCACAAAGCCAGCGGAAACCATCAGCGACAGCGCCGGGATGTTGAAGAAGATACCGGCGACCATAGCCAAAATCAGCACGATGGCACCCGCCATCAGGAAGTTACTGAGGAAGCTGAAGTCTTTCTTAGTGGTCAGTGCCACTGCAGAAAGACCAATAAACGTCAGACCCGTCATGGCCAGTGCGTTCATAATCAACGCACCGCCGTTAGGCAGCGTTAAGTAGGCAGAAATGATCGGTCCTAGGGTGAAGCCCATGAACCCTGTGAATGCAAACGTTGCCAATAGGCCAGCCGCAGAGTTGGCCGTTTTGTGTACCAGGAACATCAGGCCGTAGGCACCGATCAGGAACACAAAGATGTTCAGTTGCTGGATACCCATTGCGACAGAGGCACCCGCCGTGACGGCAGAGAACAGCAGGGTCATTGCCAGCAGCGCGTAGGTGTTGCGTAGCACCTTGTTGGCGCTCGCACTACTCACCGAACTGTGGGTTTGCGTTCTTGCCATGTTCGAATCGTTAAAAGCCATGTATCTATGCTCCCTAGTAGTCATACTATCAACGGACAAGCATGCCGTTACCTAGTTCCAGACGCAAGTCTTTGTCTTCCACGCTAAGCGTAAGCTTTTACAGTTCTCCTTTCGGTAAGGTTGACTATGCTTTAACTCCCACACCGACTTGGACACAACAATGCGCTATAAAATCCCTACCGCACTTCCAACAGCGGGTATTTTGTCACTTTCCGCCTTCACTCTTTCTACCTTATTACTCTCTACAACGGCTTACGCTTTCACGCCTAGTGGCGAAGATGTCACTTATGAGGTGAATGGCGAACGTTTTGAAGGTTATTTCGTCTCTGCCGGCGAAAACGCCAAAGGCAGTGTGCTCATTGTGCACGACTGGGACGGTGTAGATGACTATGAGCGCCAGCGGGCCGACATGCTGGCAGAACAAGGCTACGATGCCTTTGCCGTCGACCTCTTTGGTGCAGGCAACCGCCCACAGGCAACGGAAGATAAACAGGCGGCCACTCGCGCGCTGTACGAGGATCGTGAGCGGATGCGCGAGCTTACCCTAGCAGGCTTGGCTCAGGCCAGAGAAGCAGGAGCAGAGAGCAATACGGTGATTATGGGTTACTGCTTTGGTGGCGCAGTGGCGTTAGAAATCGCGCGTTCTGGTGAAGCCAGCGATGTAGCGGCATACACCAGTTTCCATGGCGGGCTAGACACACCCGAAGGCCAAGCCTACGCAAGCGACACGCCCCCGATTTTTATCGCTCATGGCGGAGCCGATGATGCGGTAAGCCTGGAAGACGTAGCTACGCTGGCCGGTGAACTGGAAGCCGCAGGTGTCACCTACGAAGTCGGTATCTACTCCGGCGCCCCACACGCGTTTAGCGTGTTTGGGAGCGACCGCTACCATCAACGTGCCGATGAACAGTCTTGGGCCACGTTTCATCAGTGGCTGGAAGAAATGCTGTAAAGTGATACAAAAATGGGTAGCCAAAGCTACCCATTTTCCTAGTGACGGCTAGCGCATTCGCATTGATGGCCTATAGCACCTGCGTTTCACTGTCGTCCTCTTCATCTTCTTTATGGGGCGTTGCCACGTTAGAGGTTACTTGACGAGCATCTTGAGCATTATACAGACGCGCATCAATCGCATTCAGCACCGCTAGCTGCGCAAACAGTACCGCGAAACAGATAATTAAACCTTTCAACATGGTGGTGACCCTTAATAAGGCGAAAAGCTCGCCTGAATTCACCGAATAGTAGCGCAGGGTAAACAGAAAGCAACGGGCCATAGAAAATAAAACTGGCCGCTTAGCTATCTCCTGGTGATATCCCAGTTGCGCACTAATTCTACTCCTATTATGCAAACTCTTCGGTATCAATATCCGCCTGCTGGGCGTCATTGTAACGGCTGCCCGCCACCTCTCCAGGAAGCATCATTTGATTCAGCGTCACTCTATCCGCATCGCTTAATACGACCTGCTCCGCTGTTAGATTTTCCTGCATGTGCGGAACAGAGTGAGAGCCAGGAATAGGAATCACATAACTGCCCTGCGCGTTTACCCAAGCCAGCGCCAGCTGGGCAGGCGTAATTTCCAAACGTTCCGCGATGCCATTAAAGCGCGCTAGCAGCCCCAAGTTGTGGGTCAGGTTGTCGCCGTTAAAACGGGGCATTCCGGCACGCATATCGCCTTCCGCATAAGCGGTATGGGCGTGAATAGCGCCAGAGAGAAACCCGCGACCTAGCGGGCTGAAAGCCACAAGCGCGGTACCCAGCTCGTTGCACGCTTGGCTAAGGGCAATCTCGGGGTTACGCGTCCACAGCGAGTACTCTGACTGCACCGCCGCTACCGGGTATTCAGCGTGTGCCTTGCGTAGCGTATCAGCAGATATTTCCGAAAGGCCCACAGCGCGCAGCTTGCCCTGCTCCACCAGTCGGCCTAGCGCTCCCACACTCTCCTCAATCGGTACCTGGCGATCCATGCGGTGGAGGTAATAGAGGTCTAGGTGATCGGTTTTCAGGCGAGTCAGGCTTTCTTCACATTGGCGGCGGAGCGTATCGGGGCGGCCATCAATCACCCGTTTACCGCTCACAGGGTCCATGGCCATGCCACACTTGCTGGCCAGCAATAGCTCACGCCGCTTAGAAGCAAGCGCCTTTCCTAACAGGCTTTCATTAGCCGTGCCGCCGTAGAGCGTCGCCGTATCAAAATGGCGGTAGCCCATCTCAAAAGCATCATTGAGCACCCGAATGCCCTGCTCTTCCGGCACATAGTGCCCGTAGCCATGCGAGAGGTTCATACAGCCAAGCCCGATACGTGGCGATGCGACTTCCTTTAACCGGTTATAAAATTCAGACATATCCAACCTCGATAGATGGTGTATGCGGCACCTGCGTGTCTAGCCACGTAGGCAAACGATGCTCGAGATAGTAGCGCGGCCGCCAAGGGCTACCTTCAATAAAACCAACGTGCCCACCGCTGGGGAAGAGTTCTAGTGCCACGCAGTCAGGCAGCGCGTGGGCTTCCGGTACGCTATGGGGGTAAATAAACGGGTCATCTTCAGCGTGAACCATCAGGGTAGGCACTTGAATAGCGTTAACAAAATAGGCGCTGCTGCTGCGCTGGTAATACTCATCGGCGCTATTAAAACCGTGTAAAGGGGCCGTCACTCGACCATCAAAATCCCAAAACGTTTTCATGCCTTCTAACGTTTCAAGGGACATAAGCCGCGCCAGTTCATCGGTGCGCCCCTGCTGGCGAAATGCGTGCTGCTTAGATTCCACGTAATGGCGCAGGGCACGCAGAAAGCGCGCTTGATACACCTTGGAGAAGCCCTGACTAATCCGATCCGCGCAGTGGTCCAAACGAAAAGGTACAGAAACAGCCACCGCCGCACGCAAAGGGCACTGGCTGCCCGTCTCGCCTAAATACTTTAAGAGTACGTTGCCACCGAGTGAGTAACCTACGGCCACCAGCGGCTTACCGGGATAGCGCGCCACCAGCTGCGTCACAATATCGGCCAAATCTTCACTGGCACCGGAGTGATAGCCTCGGGCACGGTGGTTAGGCTCGCCGGAACACCCCCGCCAGTTCACCGCCACACTCTGCCAACCCTGCGCGGCCAGCGCCTTTTGCTGGCCTAAGATATACAGCGATGACGAGCTACCCGTTAAACCATGAAGCAGAATGGCGCAGCGGGTCTGTTCGCCTTGCGGGCCGTACCAATCCAGATCAATAAAATCGCCATCTTGCAGCGTCATGCGCTCGCGTTGGCGCTGAAGCCTGGGGTTCGCGCGGAATAACGGGCTATACAGGGTCTGCAAATGCCCGCCGGGCAGCCAGCGCGTGGGGCGAAAGAGGGAGTGAAGCGAACTCATACCATTGCGTACCCGCTAAGAAAACCGCTGGCTAGCTTAGCAAACTTTTAACAAAACGCAGTGGCCGCGCCGAATGGCTTTCTCGTTACGCCTCAATTCCCGCTACTCTTCGACATCCACCTTGCGCAGGTCATCAATGCCTACTCCCTCGGGCAGGTCTTCCGGCTGGGCAGGCAGCCACACCGGGGAAAGGTCGCTATCTTCTCGGCCATTTTTGTGGGTATGCCCAGGAATGCGATACACCACTCGCTCGTGCTTGTGATCCCACGCGTAGATTCTATCCATGTTTTCTCCTTAATTTGCACTTCGTGATGAGCACTGTTCGATTTGAGACTAGACCAACATGGCACCACCAGCCGCCCTCACCCAGAGCTATCCAGCAAACACAAACCGCAAAAGATGCGTATAAGTTACCGCCTTTTTGGTGAGCGCTTTGCTATAGTGACGACGATTAGTCACCCAGGAGACGCGCATGCTTGCCCTGCATCAGCTTAGTAAAACCTTCAGTACCCCTCAGGGCGAACTGCATGTGCTCCATCACGTAAACCTCACGCTTAAACAAGGCGAAAGCCTAGCGCTGATGGGCGAGTCAGGTAGCGGTAAATCTACCCTGCTGCACTTAGCCGCCGGGCTGGATACTCCTGACCAGGGCAGCGTGGTCATCAATGGCCACACGCTTTCCGCGCTGAATGAAACCGAACGTGCAAAGCTCCGTCGCCAACAGCTCGGCCTGGTGTTTCAGCAGTTTCATCTAGTGCCCAGCTTGAACGTGGCCGATAACCTGCGCCTCCAAGCACGGCTTGCAGGCCGAGAAGACCCAGCGTGGAGCGCCTATTTGCTGGAGCGGCTGGGGTTAGCCGGCCGAGAAGCGACTTACCCTGAACAGCTTTCTGGGGGCCAGCAACAGCGTCTTGCGATTGGTCGCGCCCTGGCCGTTCGCCCTGCGCTGCTGCTGGCCGATGAACCCACCGGCAACCTAGATGAGCACACCGCCGATAGCGTACTAAGCCTGCTGCTATCGCTGGTGAAAGAGACCCAGTGTGCGCTGTTAATGGTCACCCACAGTGCGCGAGTAGCCGCGCCGCTGAACCGCGCCTTTCGACTGCATCACGGCCAGCTACAGGACGCACGCTGATGATGAAGCGCGTCCTCATCACGCTCTTTAGCCACTACAAGCGCCACCCTGGGCAGCTGGCGATGCTGCTGGGGGGCTATGGGTTGCCAGCGCCCTGTGGAGCAGCGTGCAAGCCATTAATGCCACGGCGAAAGAGAGCTACGCCCGAGCCAACGCGCTGTTCAGCGCCGACACCGACCAGCTAGACCGCCTAGACAACGCGCCACTCAGCATGGACGACTACATCGCGCTGCGGCGAGCGGGGCTTCCGGTTTCGCCGCTGCTGGAAGCGAGGCTCAGCCATGAAGACCAACCGCTAACGCTGTTAGGCATTGACCCCTTTACGCTGCCTTCAGGAGAGGGCAGCGGCTCACTCACTGAATTCATCACACCCCCATGGCAAACTCAGCTCGCCCCGGACACTCTGCCCACTCTAGGGCTGACTCGCAGCGATGCCCCAGGCGCGACGCCGCTACTGAGTAGGCAACCGCTACCGCCCCTGCAACTGCGTAACGACCTGCCGCCAGACACGCTGGTGATGGATATCGGCGCGCTCTCTGCACTCTACAGTGACCAGGCCACACTCAGTGTGGTGAGCGCACCAGATGCCATTGAACAGCCGCCCAGCGGCTACCGAATCACCCGAGCGGCCAGCATTGCCTCTCCTGAACAACTCACCGACAGCTTCCACCTCAATTTAACCGCGCTAGCGTTTCTCTCCCTGGTGGTGGGGCTATTTATTGTGCAGGCCGCGCTAGGCTTAGCTATGGAGCAACGGCTAACGACGCTGCGCACTCTTCGCGCCCTGGGCGTGCCCGCAGCCACTATTACACTGGCGATATTGATTGAGTTACTGGTATTGGGTGGCATAGGCGCAGCCGCCGGGTTACTCAGCGGGCTGTGGCTTGCCGGAAAACTGCTGCCGGATGTGGCCAGTACGCTGACATCGCTCTACCGGGTAGATGTTCAACAGTCACTCGCCCTGCCCTGGCATTACTGGCTGGGGAGCATTGCGATCACGCTGGGCGGCCTACTGCTGGCCGGTAGCGGTACGCTGTGGAGAGCGGCAAGACTTAACGTGCTCGCCCTTGGGCACGCCTATGCCTGGCGCAGCGGCTACCAGCGCCAGCTAAGGCGGATGCTGACAGCAGGCGGTTTAGCGGCCCTGCTTACCTTTGGGCTGGCCTTTTGGCTGAGCAGGCTACCTAGCGGCAGCGGCTTGATGCTGAGTTTCGCACTGGTCGCGGCACTACTGCTCACCAGTGCGCTCTGCTTGCCGCCGCTACTTAATGCCATATTGAACGGCTTACAAGCCGCTGTTCGTCGCGTTGCTCTGCTGCAGTGGGCCGTGGCGGATATGCAGCTACAGCTTCCCCGCTTATCGCTGGCCATGATGGCGCTATTGATTGCGCTGGCCACTAACCTGGGGGTAAGCAGCATGGTGGGCGGCTTTCGGCTGACGTTTTTAGACTGGCTGGACCAGCGCTTAAGCGCACCGCTGTATATCAATGCCGCGCCCTCTACCCTAGCCCCGCTTAACGACTGGCTGCGCGACCAAGAGAGCGTGCTGGAAATTCTGCCTACGGCCAGGGGAAATACAGATTTACTGGGTATTCGCTCTATTTCAGGCAGTGAACAACCCACGCTAGGCAACATTTCACTGTTTGGCATTCACCCCGTACCGCTACTCACTGACCACTGGCCGCTACTAGAAACGCAGCACAGCAGCACCGCCGCGTGGCAGGCGCTCAGCCAAGGCAGCGTGTTCATCAACGAGCAAATGGCGTTCGCGCAAGGCCTAGCCCCCGGCGATACGCTGACGCTGGCAAGCCGCCATGGCCGTAGCGATGTCACCATTGCCGCTATTTACCCGGATTACGGCAACCCCCAGCCGCAAATGGTGATGACCGTCGAGATATTAACCCGGCGTTTTGAGGGAGAGCTGGCCACTGTAGGCGTCGCCTTGCGGGATGGCGCTGACGAGGCGAACTTTCGCCAAGCGCTGATGGAGGAGTTCAACCTTTCCAGTGACGCATTGGTCAATCAGCAGGAAGTGAAACAGCTGGCCACACAGATTTTTGAGCGCACTTTCAGCATTACCCGCGCTTTGAATGGCCTCACCCTCGGCGTGGCCGCTTTGGCATTGCTCGCCACGCTGTTGGCCCAAGCGCATCAGCGCCAGCGCCAACTGGCCGCCTTATGGGCGCTGGGCGTGCCACGACGAACGCTGGTCTACCGTTGATGCAGCTAGGTGGCCTTGCCCTGCTCACAGGTCTGTTTGCCCTGCCACTCGGTATCGCGATTACCTGGCTGCTGGTCGCGGTCATCAACGTAGCGGCTTTTGGCTGGCGGCTACCGCTGCAGCTGTTCCCAAGTGAAATAGTCATGATGCTGCTCACGGCTCTAGCGGTGGCGCTACTGGCCGCCGCGTTACCTTGCTGGAAACTATGGCGCAGCTCGCCTCGCGCACTGCTAAACGAGGGGGATGCATGAAACCACGTATGCGACGCATCTTATTAACAACATGGATGGCAGCGGCGGCTGGCGTTAGTGCAGGGCTTGCGGGGTGCAGCGAAGAAGACGCCAACACGCCCACTGAGGGTTTTGCTGGACTGGGCGCACAGGCAGAAGGCTATGCCCAAGCCAGTGCCGAAGCGCCGCTCGCGTTTCCGGAAGACCACGGCCCCCACCCGGATTACCGTATTGAATGGTGGTATCTCACCGCTAACTTAGAAGATGAATCTGGCCAGCCGCTAGGGCTTCAATGGACGCTATTTCGCCAAGCGCTAGTGCCCCCGGAAGAGCGCCCAGCCTCTACCCCGTGGGCCAGCGACCAAGTGTGGATGGCGCATATGGGGCTTTCTCAAGGGGAGACCCACCTTGCGGCGGAACGCTTCGCCCGCAGCCACAGCCAGCAGCCCCAAGGGCAGGCAGGGGTGATAGCGGCTCCATTTCAAGCGTGGATTGACGACTGGCTGTATCAAAGCCCCGCCACGGCCAACTTTGAGCAATTTACGCTTAGCGCCTACAGCGGTGAAGGCAACGAGCGCTTTGGCTACGAGCTAACGCTTTCAGCAGAAGGCCCGCTGGTATGGCACGGCGAGAACGGTTTTAACGCCAAAACCGTTCAAGGCCAGGGCTCGCACTACTACAGCCAGCCGTTTTTACGCATTGAAGGCAGCGTCACGCTCAATGGCCAGCAAAAAGCCGTCACGGGTAATGGCTGGCTAGATCGGGAGTGGAGCAGCCAGCTATTAACGGCAGAACAAACCGGCTGGGACTGGTTTTCGCTGCATTTGAACGATGGCCGTAAGCTCATGGCGTACCGCTTACGTGGCGGTGGCGAGAACGGCGGTGACTATCTGTTTACCCACTTGTTTGACGCTGAAGGCACGACTCAACAGATGAGCACTGACCACATCACGCTGACGCCACTCGCCACCAGCCGAGTGGCCCAACGCGATATACCCACGACTTGGCAGCTAACGCTGCCCAGCGCGGGGCTAGACCTCACCATTGAAGCCCGCGACCCCAACCGCTGGATGCCCACCACCGTGCCCTACTGGGAGGGCGATGTGACGGTGCGCGACACCGCCACAAATGCAGCGCTCGGGGTGGGCTATTTAGAGATGACCGGCTATGAAGATCTAAGCGCTGAGTAGCTCGCCTCTCAAACGACAACCAACTGCCAGCCTTCTGGCGAGTAGCGCTCTAGGCCACCTTCTCCCATACGAGTGAGCCACAGCCAGCGGTGGTTGATTAAATCCGCCACCACCGGCTGGCGTTCAATAATCGCTTCGATGCGCTCTCTGGGCGCGTCGATCACCACGGTTAAGCGCAGCGGCTCGTGATGAAGCTTCTCGCCATCGCTCAGCGACTGCTCCGGCAAGCCAATGCGCAGTTGGGGCGAATTACCCTCAATAACCCCCACATGGCCACCCACCACTGAGTGCAGCAGCTTATTACCCGCGCCGTACAGCCCAGGCACCACGGTAGACGCGTAGTACTGCAGGTTGATCCAACTGGCCACCAGCATCGGTGCCATCATCAGCCCTTCTAACACCTTGCCTTCCGGATCTTGCTCTGGGCAGTAGTCGTGCAAGAACGCGCGCCCGTCCAGCGCTTTCCCTTGGGTACGCGCCCGTGGCGCTAAAATAAGCGCGGCATTATTTACCAGCCCCCACTCAGGCCGTGGTTGCGACCAGTCGGCACCGCGCATAGCGAAGGTTTTCAGTCGCTCAATAGGGTCGGCGTCATCCACCCCCAGGTCAGGTGACCGCTCAAGACGCGTAGCCTCACCCGCCACGTGTACACCGCTTTCAAATGCGGCCAGCGCGTCTTCTAGCGCTTCGGGCATCTGCTCATCCCGGTAGACATGCACGCGGTCGGTGAGCGTGCAGTGGGTGGCGGCCAATACATAAAACGGGCTGGGCAACGTCATACCTGCGTGTTGTACGGCCTGCTGTACTTCCGGGTCGTTCAGCAGCGCAGCGGCTACTCGCGCATTCATGCCACCGCCCTGCCCGCCACAGGCACCGCAGGTAAGCCCGGCGTGGTGAGGGTTGTTTTCGCTTTGGGAGTCGTGGCCCACCAGTACCAGCAGCGACGCCGTGGGGGTTCCCAGCAGCGTTAGCAGGTTTTTCGCCAGCGCTATTTTTTCATGGCGGGCAATTGGCTCGCCGTCGTAGGTATGGAAAAGCCCGGCGGGCGCTTCGCACTGGGGCACGGTTGCCTGTTTGCGCAGGCTGTCTTTGATCAGCTTCCAGCCCCAGGCAATGCCGGTTGTCTCCACCAGGGTGAAGGTTGAAAGCGGCGCGTACTTCGCGTGGCGCACGCTTTGGCGCTGGCTCTCTTTTTGATAGCGCTGAACGCCTCGCTGCTGCGGCTGCAACGAGCCCACCCGATAAGCAGGTTTTAACAACCCCGGCACACGGGGCTGGGCACGCTCGGGCCCTGTAGCCGCATCAGCCACCGGCATAGCGAAGAACCCCGCCACCCCTAACGTGGCCACGGTAGGGGTGGCCTGTTCTAAATGGCGACGAAACCGCTCAGAGCGCACGTCGATACAGAACGCAGCCTGCACCTTAGGGGCGGAGAAGAGCTCGGCAGCCGGCGCGGCTAACGTTGTGGCTAGCGCCCGCTGGTAGCCCAGCTCATAGGCGTGCTGCCAGCACCATAGCGCCTCGTGCGCAGAAGCAATGGCGTAATCGGTTTGCCACTGGGCTAACCAATCGCGCTGCTGAATGCTGGTGAGCTGGTTAACCCCTAACCACTCCCACGCCATTACCATGGCCGCCAGCTGGGTAATGCCCGCCTCTGCCTGCTGGTGGGCGGTATGCCAACCAATGCCTTGGCACCAGGAAGCCCAACCGTTAACGCGTAACAACAGGGTGTGGGCCAGCACCTCAAACGCTTCTGGGGTGAGCGCCCAGTCTGCGGCTATTTGCGCAACCGCTGCGGCGGGGTCATCTGGCAGAGTTTGTAGCACCTGGCGCTGCGCTTTAGGCCAGCGCAGATCGTGCTGTGCCGCCGTTTTCCAGAAGTGATAAAGCGAAGGCACAGAACGGCTTGCCCAGCGCTGTTGATGGTGATCAAAGTAGCTCGCACAGCTCTCCGCCAGCGGTTCAAACCCGTCATGCCCTGCCAGGGAATCCCAGGCGCTGCGTATCGGCGTTACCGGCTTCGGCGGTGTTGCCAAGTAGCTCACTAGGCTCTGCTCGCTATAGGCGTAGCCGCTTTGGCGCAACGCCTGCTGTAGGTCTTGCGGAGTAATCCGACCCAATTCCCAAGCGTTACGATAAAACTCGGCTTGCATGGTCATCGGCTGCCCGGCTCGGCGGCTGAGCGCTTGGCTCACCTGCTCAATGGGCTGATGCTTCAGGCCCCACCAAGGGTTGACCGCAATCCACTGGTCCAGCGGCCACACTGGGGCAATGGCGTCGGTCGCACGCTTTAGCGCATCGCTATACTGCTCTGGCGACGGCGCTGATGAATGGCGTGAGGATGTGTCTACGGCAACAGGCTGACTCATGACCACTCTCCTTTTAAACCAGGGGCAAGCGATGAAGGATGCGACCAGGCACGAATGGGGGCTACCGCATCCACCGCACGCTGAAACGGCAGTGCTAGGTATAGCCCTTGGCTAAAGTGAACGCGCCAGCGGGCTACCCAGGCAGCCTGAGGAAACAGCGTCACGGCCCCTGCGGCCAGCACTAGGCTTACCAGCATCAGTGCCCCTAAAAGGCCTGCCGTGAGTGTTAAAGGCGTGTAGGCGCTGGGCAGCGCCGGTGCCAGCACGCTGTGTAGCAAGGCATACAGCGGCACCAGGGCAAGCGCCATTACTACCAACGCTAAGCGCTTGGGTTTGGCGGTGCCCACCGGCATGCCCAACAGCATGCTGCCCACCGCCAAACTAAGCAGTGCACCCAGCAGCGGATTATGGCTAACCAACGAGGGCCACATCATCAGTACCGTTGCTGCGACAGCGGCCGCAGGCAACGCAAGAGAAAGACGCTGACGCAGCGGCGCAAGCGGCAGGCGCTCACAGCGCGAGGCCCGCACGGTACGGCCAGACGCCAAGAAGGAGTGGGCTTTATAAAGTGAGTGCGCCAACAGGTGAGCTAGCGCCAGGGTGTACGCCCCTACGCCAATTTCAAACAGCATAAAGCCCATTTGCGCGCAGGTAGACCACGCCAGAGCATGCTTGACGGAGGTTTGGGTCAGCATCGTCATCACCGCGACCAGCGCGGTAAAACCACCCACCGCAATCAGCAGGTAATGCCCAAGCGTTAGGCCATCAAACACCGGGAACAGGCGCAGCCACACAAAGCCCCCCAGGTTAATGACCCCCGCATGCAGCAGCGCGGAGACCGGCGTGGGCGCTTCCATGACTTTGATCAACCAACCATGCATCGGCACCTGGGCGCATTTGCACAGCGCCGCGATAGCCAACGCCACCGAGGCGGCCTCCACCTGCCAGCCGCCAGAAGTTGCCGCGGCGGCCGCAAACAGCTCAGGTAGCTGAAAGGTACCGAAGCGTGCGTACAAAAGCGCTACCGCTACAATCAGCGCGGCATCGCCTAAGCGGCTTACCACAAATTTTTGCCATGCCGCCCGCTGGGCTTCCACCCGCTCAGGGTAGAGCGTTAGCAAGTGGTGCAGCGCCACACTCACTCCCACCCAGGCAATCAGCATTACGACCAAGTGATGGGTAAAGACCAACAGCATCACGCTTGCCAGCACCACCAAACACCAGGGCAAAAACCGACGCTCGCCACGGTCGCCCTTTAGGTAGTTCTCTGCAAAACGCAGCAGCACCGTGCCTAACAAGCTGATGAGTAGCGCCATCCACACGGCCAAACCATCGGGGTACAAGCCCAGGGGCTGAGCGGCTTCGGGCAGGCCAGTGGGTACACCCAGCGCATCCAGCACCAGCAGCCCGCCCACCGCTAGGCTCGCGACCAGCGCGCTTGCCGTTAACCAGCGGCCTGTTTTCCAAGCGCGCTGGAGCGATGCGGGCGTGCTGGCCCGTGCGCTGACGCCCGCCATCACTAACAGCGAAACCGGGACCAATAACCACAGCGCCAGTAGTGATAGCACCGTTATGTCGACGAAATTTGGCATAGCCTTCCCCCTTAGTCGTATGCCACCGACTATGCCCAGCTCGTCACCATATAAAAAATAGTTTATTTTTGATAAATCGTTCTTTAAAACAGAACGAATAGCCAACACGCAGCCTGAGGCCCCTCTGCCATGAAGCTTAACTACCATCATCTTTACTATTTTTGGCAAGTGGCGAAATCGGGCCACCTGACCCGCACGGCCGAAGCGCTGCACGTGTCACAGTCGTCGCTTTCCCAGCAAATTCGCCAGTTAGAGGAGCGCTTGGGCCAAGCACTGTTTATTCGCGAAGGGCGACAGCTGCATCTTTCCGAAGCAGGCAGGCTGGCATTTGATTACGCGGAAACCATCTTCACCCAAGGCGAAGAGCTGAGCGCGCTGTTTGCTGAAGGCGGCCATGCCCACCGCGAGGTGGTGCGCGTAGGGGCAGTGGCCACGCTATCACGCAACTTTCAGGAGGGGTTTGTGCGGCCGCTGCTAGGCCGAGACGACCTGGATTTGATACTGCAAAGCGGTGGCATGGATGACCTATTGCGGCGGCTTTCGGCCCACAAGCTAGACGTGGTGCTCTCTAACCAGCCCGTACGCGGTGATAGTGAACACCCCTGGCGCTCCCAGCGATTAGCGCGCCAACCGGTAAGTTTAATTGCAGCGCCCCACCTCTCGCCGCCACCCGCTTTTCCCAAAGGCTTAAGCGGCCACGCGTTTATTCTGCCTGGTGTTGAAAACGCCACTCGCCACGCCTTCGACCAGCTGTGCAGCCACTACCGGCTAACGCCCAAAATTGCTGCCGAGGTAGATGACATGGCGATGATGCGCCTACTAGCCCGGGACACTCAGCACATTGCCGTTATGCCCCCCGTGGTGGTGCGCGACGAGCTGCACAATGGCACGCTCAAAGATTACGGCGCGCTGCCCGGCGTATGGGAGGAGTTTTACGCCATTACCATTCAGCGCCGGTTTGAATCTCCCAGCCTAAAAGCGCTGCTTACGCGCTCGGGCGAATCGCTACTGGATTAGTGCTTGGCACAAGCGCCCTACTTCGCCAACACATCTGCCACGCCGCGCTCGGCGGCTTCAATGGCACCTGCCAAGTAACCGGCATACTGCTCGCCCCACTCGCTGCCAATGCCGGTTAAGCAAGGCTGCCAAGGCCCATCAGCAGCGCGAACGGGCGGTGCCATGCCATGATGCTCGCTAGGTTGTTGATCGGCGTGGGTAGCGGTGAACGGCTCCTGCGCCCAATCTTTAATCACATCCCGCGTTGGGTTAGCCGCTTCAGGGCCAAACAGCCTGGCTAGCTGTGCGCGGCAGTGTTGGCGCAGCGCCTCGTCGTCAATCTGTGCCCGTGCGCTTGCAGGTAAGCTAAAAAATCCAAACAGCGCTGCGTGGCCATCCGGGTGAGACGCATCATGAATTTCACCCAGCGGGCCGATCAAGCTACGTGCCTCTCCTGAGAGCTGTACTTCTCGCCAAAAAGGCGTGGCATACAGCGCCACGTATTTACCGTGGGGTGCCATCCAGGTAGCGGTATTGGCCCACTGGTGGGCAAGCCGCTCCGGCAGCGGCGGCGTAAAGGCTATCGCCTGCGCCGCCAACCTGGGCGGCACTGCCAGCAGCACGTGCTGCGCGCTGTAACGCTGCCCGCTCGCACATGCCAGTACCACGCCAGCATCGGCGGTGAGCGACATAGCCTGAACCGCCTGCCCAATGTGAAGTCGAGAAGGTTCAACACGCTGGCGCAAAGCATCTATCAATGCCTGCATGCCGCCTTGCAGCCGCATCGAAGGCGGCTGATTCGCAAAGCCCTGCATACGCACAGGCGGCATCTGGTGAGAGCGCTCCACCACCATATCGCCGGTTTCATGCTGGGCAAACGACGACAGCCCCAGCGATTCCACCAGCGCCCCCAGCGCGTGCTGAAACCCCGGCCAAAACCACGAAGGCCCCAGATCAAACGCCTCAGAAGCACGGGCCGCCTCCGGCACCAGCGACGCAATACGACCACCCACCCGCTCCCGCGCTTCCAGCACCATGTAATCGGTGATGCCCCGCTGTTCCAACAAATAAGCGGCATACAGCCCCGCCAAACCAGCGCCCACGATGGCGATGCGTGTTGTGTGCATGAAGAGGTCTCGGTGGTGGGTTAGGGTTGGGAGGATAGCTTAGTTGGGCGGGTTTTGGGGTGGTTGGATAAAGGGAGTGCCGTTAGCTGCTGTATTTGAGTCAGCTAACGGCCAAGAGCGGTCTTTTAAGTGTCACTGATGCAGTGCTTTAACGCCGCGCGTAGCGGCGCGAACGAAGTGAGTGTACGAGCACCGAAGGTGCGAACTGCTACGCTTGGATATGCACTTCACACTTGAGTTTTCCCAAAACACCTCCTCCCCCGTTGCGCACTAAAGTCGTTAGCATGGCCGTGGAGTCAATAAAGACGCCAACAAATGTGAACATCCTAAGGAGAAAACCATGTCGAACAATACATCTCAAAATATCGCCTTGACCTGCAATAATAGCGGCGCTGGGTGGCCCAGCACCACTGGGAACCCTTCTGGCGGTGGCAGGGACAATGCGCCGCCGAAAGGTAAGTAACCATTTCGACCTAGGCAGTATCCAAGGCGATTTCGGATACTGCCTAGATCAATGAAGCTTGCCTCTTATAACAAGCAGAGAAATCAGAGAAGTTAAATAATCCACTGCATACATCGTGCTTGAGTGCATCCATAACCATATACACTCTGAAAACTTTATATAGATATCTGGCTGTAACCTCAGATTGATTTTTTCTTGTGTAACCGAGGCCTTGCAACCAATGCATTGCGTTTAATAGAAAGCGAACCAAGCTTTCATCTTTAGGCATGTTCTTCCCGGAAGTCCACGCTCTTAGTTGACGAGATTTCTCGTCGATGTCACTTTCTCCTGGCATGAAACTTGCGATTTCTCGCCGACTAATATCCTTGTTCGACAGCTCACTTAGCTCTTGTTGCCAAGTAGAAACCAAGAGATCCATCGCAGCTCTACTCTCGCATTGATTCTCAAAGTAAAGAGAGAGATATCTATTCTTTGAATGAATCCGGCTTGGGCAATATTCAACCTCAATATCCAACTCATATCTAAGCAAAAAGGCCATTATTGATGAAACGACCACCTCCGTTACAAAAAGTCGTCCCATCTCAGATCTTAAAAAATCTGATTGTAAGCGAGCATTCATATTGAATCGCCCTGGGTTTCGTAGACACCTCCAGGCCTTATACTAAAGGTATCTAGGAGGATCCATGAGCCGTCCCCG
>NZ_JAWJBT010000018.1:0-105828 GCF_046536035.1 Halomonas sp. SIMBA_159 | reverse complement strand
GAATATGCGACCTCGAAAACGCTTTGGATTTAAATGTCCGATAGAAGTGATGAGCGAGCTGATGGCCAAGTACCATGCAAGCCCATCAACCATCCAATGAGTGTGTTGCACTCAGAGTCTGCATCCGCCGGGCATAAGCCATCTTTTCCCCGCTTCTAATAGGCACAAAACACTAATAGCGAACGCTTTATCAGCGTAAATAGCAAGAAATCACTCACTCCTTTAAAGGTACCATGCTCCTACTGACAACACGCTCCATCACAGCGAGAGAATGACCATGGAAATCGGTATTTTTATTAGCGCCTTAGCCATTGTTTACCTAATCCCTGGCCCTGATATGTTGTTAGTCCTGCATACCAGTAGCACATTAGGACGCGCACAAGGTCTAGCGACCTCGCTGGGCTTAGCGCTAGCACGGGGTATTCATGTCACGTTAGCGGGCATAGGCTTGGCCGCGATGTTGAGTGCTGCCCCATGGTTATTTGACCTCATCCGCTACTTGGGTGCGGCGTATCTTATTGCATTAGGCATACAGCTGATTCGTCGCCAACAACATGCCACTACGCATCACTCGCACGTTTCACTCACTGACAGCTATCTCATATCGGCGCGGCGAGGCTTATTAACTAACCTACTGAATCCAAAATCGCTGCTGTTTTGTTCGGTATTACTCCCCCAGTTTGTACACACGGACCACGGAAACATAGCGCTTCAGTTCATGCTACTTGGAGCCTTGCTGGTGGGGGTCGGACTTATCTATGACGCACTTTACGTCTGCCTGGGTACAAGCCTACAGCGCTGGCTTTCTGCTCACCCTAAAAGGCAAGTGTTACAACGCTGGGTGTTTGGCACCCTAATGATTGGCTTTGCCATGCGCTTAGCGTCTTAGTGATACCAAGCTCTTCTACTCGCTTCTCAAACCCCAACTGCTCGTTTACTATGCGCCACCCAATTTATTTCAGCCCTCACCATTAGGCCACTATGTCCGTCAACGCACTCTACACCGACCTTTCTGGCTACTACGATTTGATGTGCGTCGACATCGACTACCAGGCCCAAAGCAACGCTGTTCGTCGCCTGCACCAAATTTTTGGTAACGAAGGCAAACGCCATCTGGACGTAGCCTGCGGCACCGGCCCTCATGTGCGTTATTTTCTGGATGCTGGGTACACCAGCAGCGGGTTGGATATTAACCAACCGATGTTGGATATTGCCGCCCAACGCTGTCCAGAGGCGCACTTCTCATTGCAGGATATGAGCAGCTTTGAGGTCGACGAACCGCTGGATCTCATCACCTGCTTTCTTTACTCCATCCACTACAGCGATGGCCTAGAGAAGCTAAGCGCCTGTATTGCCAGCGCCCACCGCGCTTTAAACGCAGGCGGCGTGCTCTGCTTTAACGGGGTAGATAAGCAGCGCATTAATAACGATCTATTCGTTAAGCACACGGCTAAACAGGCAGACGCCGCGTTCACCTTCCGCTCGGGGTGGCACTACAGCGGGCAAGGGGCACGGCAGTCGTTACGGCTGAGCATTGAGAAAACAGAGGCAGGCACAACGCAGGTGTGGAACGACGAGCACCCCATGGTGGCGGTCAGCTTTAGCGAACTTATCGCCCTGCTGGAGCCTACCTTCGAGGTGCACGTGTTTGAGCATGATTACCAGACCATCACGCCCTGGGATAACGTCTCAGGCAATGCGATCTTCGTGTGTGTGAAGCGCGAGGGCCTTGCTTAGCCTTTATCGTTCGGACGCAGCTGAAGTTGAATGCCCATCAGGAAATTGCGCAGCATCTGATCTTTACACTCACGGTAATTCTTATGGCTCGGCTTGCGGAAAAACGCGCTGAGCTCATGATGGCTTAGCGGCAGCCCCACCTGCTCAAACACTTCCAATACATCGTCGGCCTTCATATTCAGCGCAATGCGCAGCTTCTGGAACACCATGTTGTTGTTCAACTGCGATTCTGGCGCAGGCTGTGGGCCTTCACGCTTGCCGCGCTTAAAGCTGATAAAACCGTTCAAGAACGCGGCCAGCTCGCGGTTCTTCATCGTGACGAAGGCGTCGTCTTCGTCTTTTTTCAGCCACGCGGTGACCTGCGGCTGGGTAACGGGCACTTCTGCCAGCGCGAAGATATCCACGATGGTGTTGTCTTTTAAATCAAAGGTGTAGCGAATACGGCGAAAAATATCGTTGTTGGTCAAAATCAGGTTCCTAACCGGTAGTTAATGTTGCCAGCAGTTCATCAATTTCTGCTTTGAGTTCGTTATCTTCAATAGTGTGGGCACTGGCCTGGGCCTGCTGCAAGCGTTCAATCGCCGCCTGGGTGTCGCCCAGCTCCACTTGCAGTGCCGCCATGGAAAAACCAATCGAGGCAATGTGGTCGTTCGACTGCTTGGCCACCGCTTTATCCAGCGCTTGTTGGTAGATGGGCAGCGCGTCTTCTAGCTCTTCGGTGAAGTCGGCCAGGGTTTCCCACTGCTCCGGGTGGTCTTTCTCGGTGTTCTCGTGCTCGGTGCAGATCGCCTGCAACTCAGCATACAGCGCTTCAAAGGTGGCGCGGTCATCTTTAGCAGCGGCCTTCATCAGCTTTTCGGCGAGTTCGTATACTGCCTTGTAAATTTTGGTGTTAATCATGGACCACTACCCCTATTGCTCAGTAACAGATGACGCAAAACAGACTGATAACAAACCCGGCAAGCGTGAGCTTCTGGGTGAATGAGGGGATTATACCTTGTGGGGATGGGGGTACGGGGGAAAGGTTGGAGGGAAATAAACGCGTATTCGAGCAACGAACGGTTGATTTTACGCTATGCTGCACCACTTTTTATTTTCGACACCCCTTACGACACTCTGTCAGAGCTTCTCATGCCCTTTTCAAAACTAGGCTTATCCAGCCCTCTCGTTCAGGCAATTACCGAACTCGGTTACAAAACGCCAACGCCCATCCAAGAGCAAGCGATTCCTGCCATTCTTTCGGGCAAAGATTTAATCGCCACCGCACAAACCGGCACGGGCAAAACCGCTGCTTTTGTGCTGCCGCTGCTGGAACAGTTCAGCAAGGCAGCAGAGCCGCTGCGCGGTAAACGCATTCGCGCACTCATCCTTGTGCCCACCCGCGAGCTGGCGGTTCAAGTGGAAGCCAGCGTGGCGCAATACGCCAAGCATACCCCGCTCACCTCAATGGCCGCGTATGGCGGTGTAGATACCGCTCCGCAAAAAGAGCGCTTAATCGAAGGGGTGGATATTCTGGTCGCCACACCGGGCAGGCTGCTGGATTTGGCGCATCAGCGCGCGCTGCACTTTGATGAACTGCAAGTCATGGTGCTGGACGAAGCAGACAGAATGGTCGATATGGGCTTTGTCGATGATATCCACAAAATCATTGTGCGCCTGCCGGAGAACCGACAGAACCTGCTGTTCACGGCCACCATGACCAACGACGTGCGCGCCATCGCCCACGCGTTTTCAGACAGCAAAATGACCGACATGGCGGCGAACATCTCCATTACCCCCAACGTCCGCGCCGCCGCCACCATCAAACAGTGGCTGATCACAGTCGACAAAGACACCAAGTCCGCCCTGTTGAGCCACCTAATCACTGAGCAAGCGTGGGATCAGGCGCTGATTTTTGTCGAGAAAAAGCACAGCGCGGCCAAGCTGGTGGCTCAGTTGGAAAAGCGCGGTATTCAAGCGGATTCCATCCATGGCGGCAGAAGCCAGGCCATGCGCGAAAAGGTGTTGGATCAGTTCAAATCGGGCGAACTGAAGTACCTAGTAGCTACGGGCGTCGCCGCGCGGGGGTTGGATATTGGCGAACTCAGCCGCGTAGTGAATTACGATTTACCCTTCCAGCCGGAAGAGTACATCCACCGCATTGGCCGCACCGGCCGAGCGGGTGCCTCCGGTGAAGCCATCTCGCTGGTCGATATCAGCGACTTTAAAAACCTGTGTGCGATTGAAACGCGCTTGAAAAACACGATTGAGCGCAAAGAAGTAGAAGGCTTCCCGGTTAAAAAAGCCGTGCCCGCGTCTAACTTGAACCACGTTAAAAAAAGCAGCCGTTAAGCGTTCACCAAGAAGCTCACCTTTAAGAATACAAGGGTGAGCTTCACCTCTACTCAGCGGGCGAAAAAGCATCCAACAGCTCGGCATTCGTGGGGTATTTCTCTAACAGTGCAAGCAGCTTCTGCGCGCCTTCTATGGGCTTAAGCGGTGTTAACGCTCTGCGCAGTGTCCTTACTTTTTCAATATCTTTTGCATCGACCAACAGCTCTTCTCGGCGGGTACTGCTTTTGGCAATATCAATCGCCGGGAAAATTCGTTGATTCGCCACGTCCCGTGATAGCACCAGCTCCATATTGCCCGTACCCTTAAACTCCTCAAAAATCACCTGATCCATACGGCTTCCCGTATCCACCAGCACGGTGGCCAGAATGGTGAGCGAGCCGCCGTTTTCGATCTTTCGCGCCGCGCCAAACAGCTTGCGGGGGATTTCCATCGCCCGGGCATCCAGCCCACCCGACATCGTGCGCCGATTGCCCCGCTGCTCGGCATTATGAACCCGCGAAAGCCTGGTGAGTGAATCAATCACGATCATCACATCGTACCCCTCGCCTGCCTGCTGACGCGCTTTATCCAGCAGTTGATCGGCCATCCGCACATGGTGCGCGTAGCTTTCATCGGACGACGAGGCATGCACTTCCGCCGAGACGCTGCGTTTAAAATCGGTGACTTCTTCCGGACGCTCATCAATCAGCAAGGCGTAAAGTTTTATATCCGGGTAAGCCTCTGCCACGGCTTGGCAGATATGCTTTAACAGCGTCGTTTTGCCAGAACCGGGCGGTGCCACAATCAAGCCCCGCTGCCCCATGCCAATGGGCGTGATCAAATCCATCGCCCGCACGGTGCGCGGTTGATCGCTAGGCGCTAGATACAGGCGTGGGGAAGGATGGATGGCAGTGCCGTTGAGGAAGCGTGTTAATGGGTCGTTGGTGGTTTGTTCTTCGGCTTCGTTGGTGGGTTTGGGCTCTGGTGGCCTTTTGGTTTTGAGGCTTAGGGTTTTGCGGGTCATGGTAGGGTGGATTGCCTTTTAAATTTGGGTGCTCATTATTAACCCCCGTGCTAACCCATGTTGAGGCCTAGCGTGAAGTTACGAATAATTTTTTCATCTAAACAGCTTCGTAGGAATGTATTCATCGCTCGCATATCGTTCGATGAATAAAAATCGAGCATCAAGGTGTTAAATTCCTGCTGCCGCTTCGCTTGCACGTTGATCACCGGGAAGCCGTTAGCCAACAAGATACCGTTCATCATGAAACGGCCAGTGCGCTTGTTGACGTCCCAAAAAAACTGAGCGCGAGCCATTTGTAAAAATGCCGTGATGCCCTGATCGTGAACATCAGCCTCACTGTAGACTTGTTGCTCCACTTCTCGCCATGTTGCATCCAACTCATCGGGAGCAGGCGGCTCATAATCAGAGCCAGCGATAGTGACATAACCTGAACGGAATTTACCCCACTCTAACGCTTCTTCTTTTCCGGCGATCTCGTGAATACTCAGAGCCGTTTTTTTGTCGAATGTAAACTCACCCTGCTCGACCAAATCAAAAATGAACGCCCACGCTTTGGCTTGGTTAATCGCCATGTTCTGATCGCTGATGCGATGCCCACCTACGGTAATACCATCCAGAATGGTCTGCACCTCAGGCAGCGTCATGGCAACGCCTTCCAGATTCACCGCATCGTAAACCAGAGCAGGCACATCTCTTTTAGCCAGCTGTACAGCCAGAGGTATATTGGGTTTCATGTCCCACATATTAGCTCCTGATGGGTGCATAGGGTGGTGGTTTACGCTAAGGCCCTCAAATCGGCCTGTGGTTCTTTGATAAGGATATACGAGAATTTTACCGTGAAGAGGCTTGTTAGCGCCTAAGCCCGAAATCCTCACGAATGACCTCAGGATGACGAAAAGCAATTTCGATTAATGCCTTGGGCTGGCCCAGACGGCTTACGCCGCCCCTGCTCCCATTCCTGAAGCGTACGCGGAGAAATATGCAACACCTCGGCAAACTCTCGCTGCGTAAGGCCAGTTTTCCCTCTCGCCTCTGCCACCTCATTAGGCTCAACATGACTAACCCGTGCGGTTTTGCCCGCCTTCATCTCTTTGACTGATTGAAGCAGCTTGTTGCCAAGCTCCTCAGCATTATAAGCCTTGAAGCGCGGCATGCTGACCACTCCTCGTTTTCTCGATCCTATCAAAACGTAGCCGTCAGCGGGGTTTTTCTAAAGCCTCAACGCCGCGTTCACCTGCTTGTCCGGTGCAACGCTTTGTTAGTGCCTAATCATTGCTAAAATGAAAATAACCATGGTCTTCAGCGTATGAATCCATAGCTTCTCTGTCGTTCGGGTCCACAAGCTCGTAAAACTCTTCTGGAGTATAGTGCACCCGATGGGTGAAATGGTCCGCAACACTTGCAGCCATTAACTCGCCGTATCCATTCAAATTTAGGCCGCACGCTTTACATGCAAACTTTGTCGGAATAACGGACTGCCTTACAATTACCTCATCTTCTGCGTTCTGGATTTGCTCACGCCCGTATGTATCCCCTTGAACTGTTGCTACACAACTACAAGCAGGGCATTCGACTCTATGATGCTGTTGATGACTAAGTACTTCACCTTGATCTTCTGATTCCTGTTTTAGTCTAGCCTGTTCATCAGGATCTTTTTCACTAAAGACCTTTGCAAAAGCAGCAATCTTACTTTTGACTTTGCTTGTCACTTCACTTTTAACTTCTTCAATTATTTTTTCAGCCGTTTGTGCCTCGTCTTCGCCTAGCAAGCTGGTTAAGCTTTCGTTCTGAGCTTCAGCCAAGACTTTGCAGCACTTATAAAACCCACCAATCCACTTTTGATGTTTATACTCTACAAATGCTGCGGTACCGGAATGCAGCTCTTCGTTTCTTCTTCCGGCTAGGATTAAACCTCCCACTTGGAGCGACGGGCACTAACGTTTGCAGCAGGGGCGCGACGTCAGGAGCGTCCCCTGCCTGCACTGGTTATACATGCGTGAGAAGCACCGTGATCTCGATGCCTTCGTAGAATTTCATGTAGATTCCATGTCTATCTTGGTCGTCTGAGACGATGGAGTATGCAAATATTCTGTCGTTTTGACCATGCCGAGCATAGTTCTCGAATACCTTGCCAATTCGCTCCCCAACTCTCTGTATGACCTCGTTAGTTTGGACTGCATTAGTTGAATCAAGAGCTATTAGCTCATTGGTTATGACTTGGTACCCACCTTGCCACTTTTTTCCGTACTGGTGGAAAAATAAGCCACAAGCAACTTGGAATATCGCGTTATGAAACCTTTCAAGATCAACCTTGAAAGATGCCGTCTTCTCCATTTTTCCATTTGGGTGCTTCAAATAGATGGGGGACAAGCCATCCATAAAACTCCTGTAAACATGAGGCTTTCGGGCGAAAGCCCGTAATACTTTTGACGCAAAGTGGTTACTCTTATCTTCGTTGCCACGGAAAGCACAAGCCAGCACAAACATCAGATACTCATCATCTTTCGACTTGTGCGAATTATGTCGATCACAAGAAGGGACCTTGATAAGATTTTTTCTAAAATCGACCCCTTTGGGTGAATCTTTCTTCTCGGGAAATATGCATTTTGGTGGAACATGTTCCCGAGAGGTTGAAGGGGCATCACACATGTAACATGTATCACTCAAGGCTTTCCCCTTGTATAACAGTGATTATACAGACTGCCGCATAACACTGATGAACGTGACTGCGCGTTTATTGGTGTTATCTAGCCGCTTTAAAAAAATAAACCACTGTTTTTATAGCATTATTCATCTCGCTGGGCAGCATATCCAAAATTCGCGTGACCGCTTCTTTTTACGACTTATTCATACTGTATTCATAAATTTGGCTTAGGTCACGTAGATTTTTGGGCGAGTTGTGCTACGGCATAAGAGGTGAGTGGTTTGATAACTGCTGAACTTGAGCTGGGTGCTTGGCCGTGGCGCAGTGGATGGGCGGCTAGTCGCCGCCTTCGCGGGTGCCTTCTTCGCTCGTTGCTCTCGCTTAGTCGTTACGCCGCGCTACGTGGGGATTGGGCTATGTGCTTTTATCATCGCGAGCTAAAGCTCCCTCCTACAACTTCAGGCCGCCATAGCCATAGCCATAGCCATAGCCATGGCGCAGGGTAATGAGGGTTCGATTATCGTTCCCTCACCATTCACAATTCACAATTCACTAACCGCCTCTCCCCCCTTAAAGCTCAATCCCTTTCTGGGCTTTGATGCCTTGGTCTTTGAAAGCGTGTTTGACCACTTTCATTTCGGTGACAGTGTCGGCGAGGTCGATGAGTTGTTGGGGGGCGTAGCGGCCGGTGACGATGGCGTGCTGCATGTCGGGGCGGGCTTGTAGGTCGTCGAGGACTTGGTCTAGGTCTAGATACTCGTAGCGCAGGGCGATGTTGAGTTCGTCGAGCAGTACCATGTGGTAGCTGTCGTCTTGGAGCATGCGCTTGGCTTGTTCCCAGGCGGCGTTGGCGGCGGCGACGTCGCGTTCGCGGTCTTGGGTGTCCCAGGTGTAGCCTTCGCCCATCACGTGGTAGTCCACGTTGGGCAGGTTGCGGAAGAAGGCTTCTTCGCCGGTGCTGAACGCGCCCTTGATGAACTGCACAACGCCAACCTTCATGCCGTGGCCTAGGGCGCGGGCGAGCATGCCAAAACCGGAGCTGCTTTTGCCTTTGCCGGGGCCGGTGAGCACCAGCAAGATGCCCTGCTCTTTATCGGCGCGGGCAATGCGCTCGTTCATGATTTTTTGCTTGGCCGCCATGCGCTGGGCATGGCGTTCGGGGGTTTTGGCATTTTCGCGCATGGGGTCTCCTTGGGGTGTTTTACGCTTTCAGCACGTAGCGCAGGGTTTCAACGACCTGATCGGTGGTGGTGCACCAGGCTTGCGCTTGGGCGTCGACTTCTTTCAGCGGATGAACAATGTCTTCGCTGTGCAGGGTGATGTAGGGCTTGGCCAGTGCCGCGCAGTAGCCTGCGTCAAAGGCGGCGTTCCACTGTTTGTACTTGTCGCCAAAGCGCACCACCACTAAATCCGCCTGTTCAATCATCGTGCGGGTGCGGATGGCGTTCACTTTGGAAGACTGGTGGTCGCGCCAGAAGCCGTTATCCGGTTTGCCCAGGTGGTCGCCTGCGGCATCGGAAGCGTCGTGGTCGGTCACCGGGGCGGTGAAGACGACATCCAGGCCTGCCGCTTCTGCGCCGCGCTGGATCTCTTCACGCCAGTCAGTGTGAATCTCGCCGGAAAGGTAGACGTAAAAGCTCATGGTAGCTCCTTTAGGGTTGGGGAGTGTCTCGGGGCTCTATGATAGCCCACTGCTGCTTTATGGAAAGACCTTCCATATTTTTAGGCTGGTCGCTGCGCTTTCCCCCCCCTGCCCGTTACTCCGCTAGGTGAACCATTTGGCCGGTGAAAATATCCGCCACCAGCCTGGGCGCTGAGGGGAAGTAGCCGTGGAAGTAGCTGGCTACCAGCGCGCCATCACGATAAATCGGTTCGGCTTCGCTACCGGCTAGTTTTCGGGTGCGGGCCAGCGGCTGCATGGAGGTTTCCAGCAGCGAGTGGTGGTAGGTATGGCCGCGCAGTTCGCCGCTTTGGGTGTGCAGGCTTTGTAGGCCTAGCGCTGTCAGCTTACCAGCCATTTTGGCGGTGCCGGGCAGTAGTCCTAACATGGCGTGAGCGCTGCCTTCGCCATCGACTAATTGCTCAACGCAGCTCATTAACCCGCCGCACTCGGCCAAAATGGGTTTGCCTGCGCGGTGGTGGGCGCTGATCGCGTCGCGCATGGGCTGGTTGGCGCTGAAGCGGGCGGCGTGGAGTTCTGGGTAGCCGCCGGGCAGCCAGAGCGCATCGCATTCGGGCAGTGCTGCATCATTAAGTGGCGAGAAGAAGTGCAGCGTTGCGCCCATCTCTTCTAATACATCGAGATTCGCGCGGTAGATAAACGCGAAGGCGTCGTCTTTCGCGATGGCGATACGCACGCCGCGCAAATAGTCCGGTGCAGGCGTGGGGGCGTCAGCGCTTAGCGTTACCTCTTTAGGCAGGCGACCTAGCCCGGCCTCTTCTAACACTTTGGCGGCGGCATCTAGCTGGGCATCCAGGCCGCTCAGCTCGCTGGCTTGCACTAGGCCTAAGTGGCGGTCGGGGATTTTCATCGCGTCATGACGGGGAATTGCCCCCAGCAGCGCAATGCCTTCTGGCATACTCTCATTCAGCAGCTTGCCGTGGCCGGGGCTGCCGATGCGGTTGGCGATCACTTCATGAATGGCGAGGTCGGGGTGGTAGTTGGCCAGGCCTTGAGCCACCGCGCCAAAGGTTTGTGCCATGCCCCAGGCATCGATCACCGGCAGCGCGGGGATGCCCGCCAGAATGGCTAAGTCCGCGCTAGAGGGCGAGCCATCAAACAGCCCCATAGAGCCTTCCACCAAAATCACATCGGCTTCTTGGGCGGTTTTGGCTAAGCGCCAGCGGCACTCGTGCTCGCCGGTCATCCAGGGGTGAAGCTGATACACGGGCTGGCCGGAAGCGACTTCTTGCACCATGGGGTCTAAGTAATCAGGGCCGTGCTTGAATACCCGCACGGTGCGCCCGGCGTTGCGGTGCAGCCGCGCCAGCGCCGCCGTCACCATGGATTTGCCCTGGCCCGAACCGGGGGCGCTGATGAGCGCGGCGTGTGCTTTACCTTGCAACATGTCTCTTCCTTAAATCACTCATGGTCGGTAAGGGGTGCCTGGATGGGCACAAACACCGGCGCGCCATCTACTTCTACCGTGGCAAGCCGCTGGCGGTAGAGCCGCTCTAGAGCGCTGGGCACCAGCATGGTGTCCCGTGGACCCCAGCAGGCTTCGCCGCTGGGGTAGAGCAGCAGAATGTGGTCGCACCAGCGGGCGGCTAAATTCAAATCGTGCAGGCACATCATCACCGCGCTGCCCTGGGCGGCCTGCTCGGCCATTAGCGCCATCACCGCGCTTTGGTGGTGTAAATCCAGGTGGTTGGTGGGTTCGTCCGCCAGCCAAATGTTGGGCGCTTGGGTAAGCACCGTCGCCATGGCTACCCGCTGGCGTTCGCCGCCGGAAAGCGTGCTGACCAAGCGGTGGCGAAGATGAGCCACATCCAGCGCTTCCAGAGCGGCCTCAGCCCGGGCGTAGTCGTCGGCACCTTCCATCTGCCACAGGGAAAGGTACGGGTGGCGGCCAATCAACGCGGTCTCTAGCACCGTGGCGGGAAAGCCGTCTAGGCGTTCTTGAAACACCAGCCCTAGCTGCTGCGCCACTTGCCGCCTGCGCAGTTGGCTAAGCGGCGTGTTGCCTATCATCACCTGCCCGGAACGGGGGGCGTTTAACCCCGCCAGCGTATGCAGCAGCGTGGTTTTACCCGCCCCGTTGGGGCCAAGCACGCCCCACACTTGCCCTGGCTCGATGGTGAGATTCAGCGCTGTGCCTGCGCTACGCCCTGGCACGTTGATGATCAGGTCTTGAGTCGCCAAGCGGGTCATCAGCGGCTCCGGTAGAGCAGAAAGAGAAAGGTGGGCACGCCCAGCAGCGCGGTAATCACCCCTACGGGGAGCTGCTCCGGGGCAATCATGGTGCGCGCCAGGGTGTCGGCCAGTACCAGCAGCGTGCCACCTGCCAGGGCGCAGGCGGGTAAAATCAGCCGCTGGTCGTTGCCTAACAGCAGGCGCAGCATATGGGGCACTACCAGCCCCACAAACCCAATACTGCCTGCGGTGGTGACGGCGGCGGCGGTTAAGAGGCTGGCGGCAATGTAGATGCCCCACTCTAGCGGGCGAACATCTACACCCAGGGCGGCAGCCTGCTGCGGGCCACGGGCCAGCACGTTGAGGCTGCGCCCTAGCGGTATGAGTAGCACGCAGGTGGCGATTAATAGCAGCAGCGGCGGCCACGGCGTGCGGGCATAGGATAAATCCCCCATCAGCCAGTAGAGCATGCCCGGCAGCCGCTCGGCGGGGCTTAGCGCCAGCATCAGGGTAATCACCGCGCCCCACCCCGCGGCCACGACTACGCCAGTGAGCAAAAGCCGAGAAGGCGTCCAGCCGCCGCTGCCGTGGGCTAAGCCAAACACTAAAAACGTGGAGAACAGCGCGCCTAAAAACGCCGAACCAGAAATAAGCACACCGCCCACGCCTGCCAGCATGGCCGCCAGCGCACCAATCGATGCCCCGCCGGAAAGCCCCAGCACGTAGGGGTCCGCCAGCGGGTTGCGCAGCAGCACCTGCATTAAGGCACCGGCCACCGCCAGCAGCCCGCCCACCGCAAAGGCGGAAAGCGCCCGTGGCAGTCGAAGCTCAATCACCATGGTGCGCGCCAGCGCATCGCCTTGGCCCTGCACCACCGCCCAGAGCTGCGTTGCCGAGAGCTGCGCGCTACCTACCGCCAGAGAAAACAGCATGGCGGCCACGGCGATCAGCGCCAGCAGGCCTAGGGGTTGCCACAGGCGCGCCACCATTAAGTGGCCCCGCGCTTTTGGCGGGCTTGTTCAAGCTTGTCACACAGAAGCTGCGCGCCTTCCATTAGGCGCGGCGTAGGCCGCTGAATTAAAGAAGGCGGTACAAAATAGAGGTTATCGGCCGCGACGGCGGCAAGATTGGGGTACTGCTCCCAGTGAGTGAGCCAGTCGCGGTTCTCCTCCCCCATGCCACCGGCAATGATGGCTTCGGGGTTGGCCGCCAGTACGGCTTCATCATCCAAGCGCGGCACCAGCCGGTGCTGATCGCCAAACACATTTTCGCCACCGCACAGCTGCACCACTTGGCCGATCAGGTGTTCATCACTCACACCCATCAGCGGTTCGTCCCACACTTGGTAAAACGTGGGTACCGGGTCGCGTTCGCTGTAGCGGGCGGTAAGCGCGGCCATGCCGTCTCTAAACTCGCTAGCCGCCTGCCGCCCTGTTGGTTCAGTTCCCGCTAAACGGGCCAGCCGCTCAATGGTGTGGGCGACTTCTTCCACGCTGCGCGGCTCGATGTAGAACACCGGCATGCCCAGCGCTTCGAGGGTTTCCATCTGTTCGGCGGGGTTACCCGTTACCCAGCCGATGACTAAATCCGGCGCAAGCCCCACCAGGGCTTCTAAATCAATTCGCGTATGGCTACCCACCGAAGCCACGTCTTGGGCTTCCGGCGGGTAGTCGCTGTAACTCACCACGGCCACTACCTGATCCCCAGCGCCCGCGGCGTAGGTGAGTTCCGTCGCACCGGGTGAAAGCGTGGCAATGCGGTTGGCCGAAGCGTGCAGGCACACTTCCCGGCCTCGGTCGTCTACCGCGCAGCGGCTGGGGTTGTCTGCCTGGAGTGGGTTGGCAATCCCACTCCCCAGCCATACCAAAGCGGCGCCCAAGGCGCCGCCGAACTGCATTAGCTTATTGGCCAAAGTGAACACTCAAGAATCCTGCCCGGCCTGCGTTGATGTAATCAGCACCATCGAACGAGCGCGTGGTGATGTAGTCTTGGTCTAGCACGTTCTCTAACGTTACACGGGCGCTCCACAAGGGCGCAAACTGCCATCCCGTGCGTAGGTTCAACAAGCCGTAGCCACTCAGGCGGTCTTCATTAGCGGCGTCGCGGTAGCGATGGTTTTGCGCCACCCAGGAACCACCCACCGACCAATCGCCCAGCTCGCGGTCTACGTCCAGGCGCAGGCTTTGTGAGGCGCGGTTTTGCAGGCGCATGCCGGTCAGGCGGTTTTCAGGGTCGGTGTAGGTGAGTGCGGCGGCGAGCGTCCACTCGTTCACTTCGATGCCAGTGCTCAGCTCAGCGCCGCGAATGCGGGTTTCCGGCACGTTAAACTGTAGCCCTTGGCCCGCAATCAGGTTGTCGATATCGGTTTGGTAAATCGCCGCGTCCCAAAACCAATCGGCATACTGGCCGCGCACGCCCGCTTCGATAGTACTGGACGTTTCTGATTCCAAATCTGGGTTACCAAACCCAGGGAAGTAGAGCTGGTTGTAGGTGGGCGCGTTAAACGCCGTGCCGTAGTTGGCGCGCAAAGTGTGGTGGCCGTCTAGCTCATAGCCCACCCCTAAGCTTCCGGTGACTTCTTCACCGTAAGACTCGTTATCATCAAAACGCAGGCTGCCTTGTAGCATAAAGGGCGAGAAATCCAGCAGCGCCTGAGTAAAGACAGCGGCGTTGCTGCGGCTGGTTTCATCGTAGGCGGTGGTGCTGTCTACACGGTCTTCACTGTACTCCGCCCCGGCCACTAGCTCGTGGGCACCGACGGTAAGGGTGTTTTCCCAGCGGGCGGTGCGAATTTTGGTGTTAAAAGAGGAGTCGCCAAACTCGGCGACGTTATCGCTCTCATCCCGCGCTTCGCTGAGCGTTAACCGGCTGCGCCAGTTGTCGGCCAGCGGCAGTTCGCCATACACACCGGCTACCTGCTGTACAAAATCGTTTTCCCCACCGTCGTACTCGTTGAACCCACGGCTGCGGAGTGCCAGTACGCCCGCTTCAGCACCATTATCAAAGGTGTGCGATACCCGCGCCAACGCTGAGGTATTGTCGTAGCCTTTATCATCGCCATCTCGGCGCACCGGCTGGCCGTCGGTATTGAAGTGGCTACCTGAGAAACTGTAGCGCGTACCGCCCTCTTTCCCGCTAATCCCTGCGCTCAGCCGTTGGGTGTTGAACGAACCACCGCCTGCAGAGATGCGCGGCTGGGGGCCGTCTTCTTGGCCTTCGGGGGTGAACAGCTGAATCACACCGCCAATGGCATCGGCACCGTAGAGGCTGCCACGGGGCCCGCGCACAATTTCAGCGCGCTCGAACATGCGGGGTTCCAGCGACTGCCACGCCGCGCCGCCGCTCGTAGCTGAGCGTAGGCGAATGCCGTCAATCAACAGGACGTTTTGGGCGCTGCCGGTGCCGCGAATAAACACGCTGCTGTTTTTACCAAAGCTGCCGTTGCTGGAAACGTCAACGCCCGGCTGGCCGCGCAGCAGGTCGGTAATACTCACGGGGTCTTGGCGGCGCAGGGCGGCCTCGTCGATCACCGTGACCGATGAAAGGCTTTGGTTGGCCGTGCGAGGGGCCAGCGTGGCCGTCACAACGACTGGGTTTAAGGCGTTGGTAGCGTTTGAGGCATTATTAGCGGCATTCGCCACCTGTGCCTGAACCGCCATGGGCAGTGCTGCCATGGCAAAGGCTGCCAGCGAAGCGGTAGTGCGGAAACGATATAACATGGTGGGGTCCCTTGCTCACTGTGCTCACCCGCACAGCGTGTTTTTGTGACCGGGCAGGGGCACACGCAAGGGAGACAGACAGCCATGAGCTGCCTACCTATCACCCTGCGTATGCCCTCCGCATACCGGTAATCCGTGGCTTCTCAAAGCCGTCACTCTTAGGCCGGTCTCCGGGCTGACGAGCGAAAGGGGCGGCTTACCATAAGCGCCGTGCCTTTCCGAACGACCACCTTCCCATGCAATTGCACAGTGGCGTCCCTAGCCGTTCTTATCTCGATCACCGTTGCGGGGGCAGCGTTGGATTTATCCCCAAAGGGTCACCAACTTCCCGTTTAACTGATGGCATGCGTGCCATCAGCACCTGAGAGTGCGCGTAAACTAGCAACTTGCTGTCAGCAGGTCAATTTTACCGCTCGCCTCGGCGGCTAGCCTTTTAGTGCTTGCACTAACCCGTGCCGCACGTACCACACGTGGCTTGCCTGGGCAGCGGCATCCTGTGTGAACCAGCCGCTTAAATCACGCAGGCGGCGCTGGTCACGAGCCATGGGCACCAGCCCTCGGCCTAGCTCATTGGCAATCATCACTAGCGCTACGTTATCTGCTTCTGCGGCCTGATGGAGGCGAGGAAAATCTTCTCGCCACTGGGCACGCCATTCGTCAATGCTGAGATCTGAATCAAGCGTCGCCATTAACCATTCAAATAACCCGTGCACCACCAGCGGTGTATTGGTCAGCATCACTTGGGCCACTTCCTGAAGGCGCTGGCCGGGCGCTAGGCGCCACCAAAGTGCGCCGGGAAAGCGCTGTTTTACGGCGTCGCGCTTTCCTGCGCAGGCACCGCCGATGAATAGTTGCATTGCCACCCTCCTTTTCCATCCGCCCCTGCCTGATAGACAAGCTGCCAACGTCGCCCCTGGGCTTGGTGCACAATGCCCTCCCAAAAATCGAGGGTTTCAAAGCGCCGACGCAGCTCCCGAATCACCCCGCCGTGGGTGACCACCAACACTTTTTGATAACCGTGCGCCTGGCTGTGAGCCGCCACATCGTCAAGCCACGCATCCAGCCGCTCTCGCAGCTGGCCGGACGACTCACCGCCGGGAATCTGCAGCTCGCCGACGCTGTCGATCCAGGCGCGATAGTGCGGAAGCTCCTTCAATTCATCGTAAACCTTGCCTTCGTACTCGCCAAAATCCAGCTCCCGCAGGCGCGGTTCGGCATACACCGGCACGCCCGGCTTGGCGGCTTGAGACCACGCTAAGGTTTCCTGGCAGCGGCCCAGGTCACTTGCGTAAATCGCATCGAAACGCTCTTCAGCCAGCGCAGCGCGCAGCGCTAGCAAGCCATCTTCTGCGTCCGGAAACAGCAGCGGGATATCCCGCTGGCCCTGGTAGCGGCGCTCTAAGTTCCAGGCGGTAATGCCGTGACGAACTGCCACCAGCTCCACATTAAGATCAGTAGCCAAAGCTCTCCTCCTTCAATCGTGGCACCGACCATATCGCCGTTGATGCCGTTAAATAGTCGCAGCAGCGCCCACCTTGCCAGCGCCACCCATAGCGCCACCGCTACCAGCCAAACGCCCACCGCAGGAAATATCAGCGCCAGCAGCAATAGCGGCACTAATGCGAATAACACATCACGGCGGCCAAGCGACTGCTGCCAGCTCCAAGCCAAACCGCGAGGGTGAGCACAGGGGGTGAGAATGAGTAGCGCCACGCCTGCCCAGCGCCCAAAAGCAGGCAGTACCAGTAGCCACCACAGCGGGGCGCTGTAGTGAAGCAGCGCCCACAGCAGCACGCCTTTCCAGGCCAGCAAAAACAGCAGCGCTAACATCGCGAAGCTGCCAGTTTGCGGGTCTTTCATGATTTCCCAGCGCCGCTCTAACGGCTGGTTGCTGCCCAGCGCGTCGGCAAGGTCCATCACGCCATCCAGGTGCAGGCCACCGGAGATAGCCACCCACAGGCTCAGCAGTACAAGCGCGGTAATGAGCGCAGGCGTTGTTAGCTGTTCCAGCACCAGCGCACTACCGGCCAGCAGCGCGCCTATCAGTAGGCCTACCAGCGGATAGGCGCGAATGGCCCAGCGGCGGGTTTCCGGAGTCCAGGGGCAGGCAATCGGAATTGGTAAGCGGGTTAAGAATTGCAGAGCGAGCAGAGCGCCATAGATGACATTTTTCACGAGTTTGCGACCGCCTTCCACTCAATAGACTGGCCCGCCACTACTTCCACCACGCTATCCGCGCGGGCCGCCAGCCAGCGGTGAAAACCTTGCAGCCACTCTAGGTAGCGCCAAGTGTTTGGGTCACGGGGCAGCGGCGATTCATTGATATCGTTGGAGACTACGACCAGCGTTAGGTTTCTGTCGCGGGCGTCGTTAAGGCAGCGTCCTAGTAGCGCTAGCGCTTCGGTGTCGGTTAACGGTGGCTCATCGTCTTCGCCGTCTTGAAACATCACCTGACTCACCCACAGCGTGAGGCAATCCAGTAGCACGGCATGGCCGCTGGGCACCTGAGCAATGGCTTGGTCAATGGCCAGCGGCGCTTCCAGAGTAACCCACCCCGACGCTCGGTCTGCCTGGTGTCGACCCACGCGTTCGGCCATTTCATCATCGTATACGCTGGCTGTTGCCACGTAGTAGCACGGGTTACCGTTGGCGGCGCTCAACACGCACTGCTCCGCGATGTGGCTTTTACCGGAGCGCGCTCCACCGCTAACAAAGACAATCATTCAACACCTGTAATAGCCGATCATTTGCCCCACTATCGCGCACCGCTACACGCAGCCAGCCGCCGTCTAGGCCTGGAAAACTGTGGGTATGGCGCACTAGCATACCTTGCTTTAACAAGCGCTCAAAAAGCGCTCCACTGGTCACACCGCGCCGCTGCAAGGCATCGCCGGGCCTCACGAGCAAAAAGCAGCTTTGGCTGGGCACTACCTCGCACCCCTGCGCGGCCAGCGCGCTTGCCATACGCGGCTGTTCACTGGCCAGCCATTGCTGGGTACGCGTGGCAAACTCCGTATCAGCCAACAGCGGCGCGACGAGCTCTGCCGCAAAATGGTTAACGCTCCAAGGCGGCTGCTGACTCGCTAACCGCTCGATGTGCGATGGATGAGCGACAACGTACCCCAAGCGCAGTCCAGGCAGCGTAAAAAACTTGGTCAGTGAGCGCAGCAGTACCAACTGCGGATGGCGAGCCAGTAGCGGCGTCAGCGGCTCGGCTGCCAGTGCCAAATCAATAAACGCCTCATCGACCACCAGCGAGGCCGTAGGCGCTAAGCCTGCCAGCAGCCCTTCAATGACGGCCACGGGCACCACCGTGCCGGTGGGATTATTGGGGCGGCATAGAAACACCACGTCCGCCTCGGCCGCACTGGCCTGTAGTTCCCCTGCATCCACTTCGAACGCGGGGCCGGTAAGGGCGTGTTCTGTCACCGTTAGCCGATGCGCCGCGCAGGCTCTGGCGTATTCGCCAAATGTGGGTATCACAATCAGTCCGCGCTGGCCAGCGTGATGGGCAGCGGCGAGAAAAATAGCTTCTGCCCCGCCGTTGGTGAGCAGTACCTGATCCACACTCACGCCCTCTTGTGCGGCAATGGCCTGCCGCGCGGCGTAGTAACTTGGCTCTGGGTATTGATCTAGCTGGTGAATGCGTTCCGCCAAAAAATGGGCGACCCAGCTTGGCGGGCCGTGGGGGTTTAGGTTCGCGCTGAAGTCTTCCAGCGGGTGGTCGGCGGGCAGCCCGAAGCGCTGAAGCAGCGCAGCGGCTTGGCCGCCATGGCTGGGCCAGTCGTTCACGCTCTCTAGGGCGGTGTTGCCCGTCATATCGGTGTCTGTATCTACGCCTACACCCATGCCAACCCCGTCATTAGCACACTCATTAGCAGGAAAAACAGCAGCCAAGCCCCATGCATAAGCCGAACGGTGGTCTCGATATGCCTCACCTGCAACGCTTCATGCGGCGTGCCGAGCGTCGCTCGATGAGACGCCACTCCCTGATAGAAATTGGTACCGCCGAGCTGAACGCCAAGCAAATTCGCCACCATGGCCTCCGGCCAGCCAGCGTTGGGGCTTGGGTGGCGGGGGGCCTGCTGGCGCGTGGCGCTTAGCGCGCCCTGCCAGCGTAGCTTTACCCCTTTCATGCTGAGCAAAACCCCTGCTATCCATAAACAGACCGTCGTCAGCCGTGCAGGCAGCCAGTTAGCCACATCATCCAGTTTTGCCGATGCGTAGCCAAATTCGTTAAAGCGTGCGTTACGGTAGCCCACCATCGAATCCAGGGTATTCACCGCCTTGTACGCTAGCGCCAGCGGTGCCCCGCCAATAAGCGCAAAAAACAGCGGAGCCGTGATGCCGTCCACGGTATTTTCTGCCACGGTTTCCACCGCGCCACGGGTGATGTCTGCTTCCTCTAGGCGTTGCGTATCGCGCCCTACAATCATTGCCAGCGCCTTGCGTGCGGTGGGCAAATCGCCTTTGTTGAGCGGTGCTGCCACCGCACGGGCCGCATCACCCAAGCCTTTTATCGCAAGCGTCGTGGAAAGCAGCCACAGCTCGGCTATCAGCGCCAACCCAGGGTGAAGCCTGGCAAGCACTAAGAGAAACAGCCAGCTCACCAGCCACACGCCACCCACCATCATCACGGTTAAAAAGGCACCGCTTAGCTGACGCTGCCGGGCCGTACCCCGATTCCACAGCTGCTCATAGCTGCTAATCATCCGCCCAATGATCACCACCGGATGTGGCAACCAGCGCGGGTCGCCCACGAGCAGATCAATGAGAATAGCAACGGCGACGAGGATGACGACGGCAGGCATCACATCAGTCATAAAACTCATACGGCGTTACTGCTAACACCGGCCTGAGTAAAGGTGGCCATCTCCTTCAGCATGGCGGCCGCCGCCTGGACCAGCGGGAACGCTAGCGCCGCCCCACCGCCTTCACCCAAACGCATGCCCAGCGCCAAGAGCGGCTCGGCCTGAAGCGCTTCTAGCGCGGTGGCGTGGCCCGGCTCTTCAGAGCGATGGCCGAACACCAAATAGCCGCGCACTTCTGGGCACAGTCGGCAGGCCGTCAGCGCAGCCACGGTGGCAATAAAGCCATCCACAATGGCGGGTAGCCGATGGGCGGCAGCGGCTAAATAGCCCCCCGCCATGGCGGCGATTTCCAGGCCGCCGAGTTTACTCAGCACATCTAAAGGGTCGTTGCTATCGGCTTGGCGGGCGTGAAGCGCCTGCTCAATCACTGCCACTTTATGCGCCTGCTGGGCGCTATTAATGCCGGTTCCTGCCCCTACCACGGTTGCGACTGGCGCGTGGGTGAACGCCGCCAGCATCGCGCTGCTGGCGGTGGTGTTGGCAATACCCATTTCTCCAACGATGATGCTTTTTGCGCCCTTTTCAGCCAAGCGCCCTACCGAATCGGCACCAACGCTGATAGCGCTCAGCGCTTCCTCACGGCTCATGGCGTCTTCCTGCACCATATTGGCGGTACCGGAGCGCACCTTGGCATCGACCACGCCCGGCAGTGAAAGCGGTGACGCCACGCCCACATCAATTACTTCTACCTGTGCGCCAATCTGGCGGGCAAAGACGTTAATGGCTGCCCCACCGTGAGCAAAGTTAGCCACCATTTGTGCGGTCACTTCTTGAGGGAAAGCCGACACTCCTTCTTCAGCGACGCCGTGGTCGGCGGCAAATACCGCCACGCCCGGCGGCGAAACGAAAGGAGCGGCTTGGCCGGTGATGGCGCTAAGCTGAATGGCCAGCGCTTCGAGCCGACCCAAACTACCGGGGGGCTTGGTGAGCGTATCGATATAAGCACGGCTGCGCTCAGCGGCGGCGGTGTCCACCGCATTGATACGTGCCAGCAGTATTTGAAGCCGCTGTTCAGCGGTCGGCTCGTTAACCATCGCAATTCTCCACAGGCTGATGGCGCAGGATAGTAGCAAAAGCATGGCTGCTATACTTGTGCTTTAGCCGCTGAACAGGCGCTGGCGCGCCGTTTTTTATGACATTCATCAAAGCATCACGCGCAACGGCGATAGTGGTTGCCCATCAGGGTAATAAAACTACAACTTAAGCTATAAATAGCGTTTTTATTGCCGTAAAGTCTCTTATATCGACGCCATAATATGTAAAATAACTACAAGATTGACTCACCGTCTCTACACACGCAGAGGTCTCTATGCCTGGTTCAACACCCGCTACACTTAATCCTACGGTTGCTAAGGTTACCCAACGCATTCGTGAGCGCTCTGCCGAGCGACGCGCCCTCTACGAGCGCCGCATGGCCGACCAGCACAAGCGCGGCGTTCACCGCTCTGAACTCTCTTGCGGTAACTTGGCCCACGGCTTTGCTGCCTGTAGCGCCCAGGAGAAAGACTCCCTGAAGCTGATGAACAGCGCCAACCTAGGGATTATTTCTTCGTACAACGACATGCTCTCGGCCCACCAGCCGTTTGAAACCTTCCCGGAAACCATCAAAGCGGCCGCCCGCGCCATGGGTTCTACCGCGCAGTTTGCCGGTGGCGTGCCCGCCATGTGCGATGGCGTAACCCAAGGCCAGCCGGGCATGGAACTCTCGCTGTTCTCCCGCGATGTGATTGCCATGGCCACCGCCGTGGGTCTTTCACATAACATGTTCGATGCCGCTATTTACCTCGGCGTGTGTGACAAAATCGTCCCGGGCCTGTTTATCGGTGCCGCCCGCTTTGGCCATCTGCCCGCCATGTTCGTACCCGCTGGCCCCATGCCCAGCGGCCTGCCGAACAAAGAGAAAGCGCGCATTCGCCAGCTCTACGCCGAAGGCAAAGTGGGCCGCGAGGAGCTGCTGCAAGCAGAGTCCGACTCCTACCACAGCCCCGGCACCTGCACCTTCTACGGCACCGCTAACTCTAACCAGCTGATGATGGAAGTGATGGGCCTGCACCTGCCGGGCACCTCGTTCGTCAATCCTGGCACCGAGATGCGCGAAGCGCTGACCCGCTACGCCACCGAACAGGCCATTCGCAACACCGAGCCCGGCGGCGAGTACCGTCCGTTCTACAAGCAGATCGACGAGCGCGCCATCGTTAACGCCGTCGTGGGCCTGCTGGCGTCTGGCGGCTCTACTAACCACACCCTGCACCTGATTGCCATGGCGGCTGCGGCGGGCATCACGCTGAACTGGGACGACTTCACCGACCTTTCAGCGGTCACGCCCAGCATCATGAAGGTCTACCCCAACGGCCAGGCGGATATTAACCACTTCCAGGCAGCGGGCGGCATGAGCTACCTGTTCCGCGAGCTGCTGGGCGCGGGCCTGCTCCACGGCGACATCCCCACGGTGTTTGGTACCGATCTCACCGCTTACACCCAAGAGCCCTTCCTGGAAGATGGCAAAGTGGTATGGCGTGAAGGCCCGGAAAACAGCCTGGACGAAGAAGTGCTGCGCCCGGTCGCGACGCCCTTCGCTGCCACTGGCGGCCTCACCGTCATGAAAGGTAACCTGGGCCGTGGCGTCATCAAGGTTTCGGCGGTGGCCGAAGAGCACCGCGTAGTAGAAGCGCCGGTGAAGATCTTTGAAGATCAGAACGAAATGAAAGCGGCGTTTGAGTCGGGCGACCTGGACCGCGACGTCATTGTGGTGGTTCGCTTCCAAGGCCCCAAAGCTAACGGCATGCCCGAACTGCACAAACTCACCCCCTTCCTGGGCGTACTCCAAGACCGTGGCTTCAAGGTCGCACTGGTCACCGATGGCCGTATGTCCGGTGCGTCGGGTAAAGTGCCCGCCTCTATCCACATGAGCCCGGAAGCGCTGGACGGTGGCCCGCTGGCCAAACTGCGCGATGGCGACGTGGTGCGCCTGGATGCCAACACCGGTACCCTGGAAGCCAAAGTGGATGTGGCCACCTGGGCGGACCGCGAGCGTGTAGTGGCGAACCTTGACCACTACCACGTTGGCCTGGGCCGCGAGCTGTTCTCGGGCTTCCGCCACTTGGCAATGCGCGGTGAAGAGGGCGCAGGCTCGTTGGGCGGCTTTGAAGCCGACGACCTCGCTCGTCAAGAAGGCCAGATTTTTCAAGAGGACGCCTGATGCGACCGGCATTAATCGGCGATATCGGCGGCACGAATGCTCGCCTGGCGTTGGTCACGCCAGGCGAGGTCACGCCCCACGATATTCTTAATCTGCCCTGCGCCGACTACCCCGGCGTCATTGAAGCGATTCAGGACTATCTCGCTCGGGTAGGCGCAACGGGCGATAACGCCCCGCAAGAAGCGTGTCTGGCCTTCGCCTGCCCGGTGCACGCCGAGCGGGTGAAAATGACCAACAACCATTGGGACTTTATGAAAAGCGACGTTCAGCAGGCGCTGAATCTGTCGCTGTTCAAAGTCATCAATGACTTCACCGCCCAAGCACTGGGCGTTCCCCACGTGGGGGAAGATAACCTGGTGGAAGTGCAGCCTGGGGAAGCCCAGTCGCACTCTACCCGCTTGGTCATCGGCCCCGGTACGGGGCTGGGCGTTGCCGGGGTATTCCCCGGCCAGCACGCCTGGATTCCGCTGCCCACTGAAGGCGGCCATGTCACCTTTGCGCCTACCGACACCACCGAACGTGCGCTGCTGGACGTGTTCTTACAGCGCCACCAGCGTGTGAGTGTGGAACGCATTCTTTGCGGGCAAGGGCTGTTAGAGCTTTACCAAGCCCACTGCACCCTGGAAGGCCAAGCGCCGCGCTGCGAGACCCCCGCCGAGGTGACCCAAGCGGCTAACCAGGGCGATGCCATCGCCACCGCCACCCTGCTGCGCTTTTTGAAAATTCTCGGCGACGTGTGCGGTGATGCCACCCTGACCATGGGCGCACGCGGCGGCGTGTATCTCTGCGGCGGCATTCTGCCCCGCTTATTAGAGTGGCTGCCTAAGTGCGAACTGCGCTCAAGCTTTGTTAATAAAGGGCGCATGGGCGCGTACAACGCCGACATCCCGGTGTGGATTGTGACTCACCCATGGACCGGCCTGCTGGGTGCCGCCGAAGCGCTGCATAACGAAGAAGTCTTTTAACGGATTGGAACACGCCATGGCTGCTGTAACGTTCAACGTGCCGTTTGTACTCGGCATGATGCGCCTGCATGAAGCGCAAGAGATGCACCAAGCGAGCCATTTGGCCGACTGGATCGAAGCTCGCTTAGAGCAGGGTTTGCACTGGTTTGACCATGCCGACATTTATGGCAACGGAGCATGCGAAACACTGTTTGGCCAAGCGCTGCGCGCCCGCCCGGCGCTCGCCAAACGGCTGAATGTGGTGACCAAAGCCAGCATCGCCAACGACAACCCGGCACCGGGTTCCGGCAAGGTAAAGCACTACAATGCCAGCCCGGAGTACCTCAGCCGCGCCATTGACGATGCGCTAGGCCGCCTGGGCGTCGAGCGCCTGGACCACTTTCTGATTCACCGCCCGGACCTGCTGATGGATGCCGCTGCCACGGGTCGCGCGCTGGATGACGCCATTGAGGCAGGCAAAATTGGCGCGGCGGGTATTTCCAACCACCTGCCCAGCCAGTGGCGCCGGCTGCAACGCCATATGCACCACCCGCTTCAGGCCAACCAGATCGAACTCTCCATTGCCCATAGCGCGCCGCTGTTTGACGGCAGCTTTGACGACCTGGGTGCCGATGGCCATGCGCCCATGGCGTGGTCCCCGCTGGCGGGCGGCCAACTGATGCAGGGCGAGGTGAGCCGCGTATTGAACCGTTTAGCAGGCGAGCTGAACAGCACCCCCGGCGCGCTGGCGCTGGCATGGCTGCGCACCCTGCCCGGCCGCCCGGCACCGGTGGTAGGCAGCGTGAAACCAGAGCGTATCGCCGATATGCTGAACGGCCCGGAAACGCTGCCCAGAGAAGCCTGGTATGAACTGCTGGAGGCCGCCCGCGGCCACTGCGTCGCTTAGTACGCCCACTCAACATTAATGCTAATAATGACAAGGAAAGACCTATGACGCCGGTGATTGCTTTCGGTGAAGCCTTGATTGATATGCTCTCTAGCCGATTGGGCGATAACACAGGGCCGGAAACCTTTACCCCCTACGCTGGCGGCGCACCCGCCAACGTGGCGGTGGCCTGCGCACGGCTCAACGTGCCCAGCCAGTTTTTGGGCATGGTGGGTGATGATACGTTTGGGCACTTTCTAATTCGTGAGCTGAAAAGCCACGGCGTGGATACCCAGGGCGTGGTGCTCACCAAAGAGGCCCGCACGGCGCTGGCGTTTGTCTCCCGCGACAGCAGCGGCGAGCGCACCTTCGATTTCTACCGCCCACCGGCCGCCGACCTGCTCTACCGCTTGGAGCATCTGCCCCACGGCGTGTTCGAGCAGCCCGCCATCGTTCACCTGTGCAGCAACAGCCTGACAGACCCCGACATTGCCGAGACCACCCTCGCGATTGCCGCCATGGCCAAACGCGCAGGCTGCCTTGTGAGCGTGGACGCCAACCTGCGCCACAACCTATGGGCAGAGGGAGCTGCGGACACTTGGCTGGTCACCGATCTGATCGACAGCGCCGAGCTGGTGAAAGTATCTCTCGAAGAGCTGGACTACCTGCGTGGCGACCACCCACAAGACGCGTGGCTGGCCGAGCGTATGGCCGCAGGGGTGAAGGTGATTGTGATTACCGACGGCCCCAATAACGTGGTGCTCAAAGGCATCGGCATTGACCAAACCGTGACGCCGCCCAGCGTCACGGCGGTGGACACCACCGCCGGTGGCGATGCCTTTATTGGCGGCCTGCTCGCGGAGCTTTCAAGCTACGGCATTAGCGAGAGCTGGCACCAGGACAGCGCGTTTCTCACTCGCGCGGTAGACATCGCCTGCCGCTGCGGTGCCCACGCGGTCACCCGCCCCGGCGCGTATGCCGCACTGCCCACCCACGCCGATATTGAAGCCCTGCGCAGTTCGGCAGGCTAGCGCTCAGCGTCGTCGAGTTCGCTACTCGACGACGCTTTGGGTAACCCCTTCCGCCACATCCACCCGCCCGCTGACGATTTCCAGCGTAACCGGTTGACGGCGCTGATCGACAAAGCTCACCTGGGTGATGCTGCGCTGCTCGGTGGCTCCTTCGATCAACATTTCCAGCGTGCCGTAATCGCACCACCACCTCACCGTCACCGTTAACCCATCGACGCTTCCCGCCGCGTGATCACAGACAAAGTGCTCATCAAAGGCGGCCTGACCGTTACTCCCTTGACGCTCATAGTGTAGCGACGTTGTTGCTTCACCTGCGGTCAGCCATAGCCGCTGCTGATAGCCCTGCTGTAGCGATAGCGCCAGCCTCGTGCCTGCTTTAAGCGCCAGCGTCAGCTGGCCGTAAACCGCCGCGCCCTCAGGCAAGGCAATACAGTGCTCCCCTACCGTTTGCAGCGAACGAGGCGATAGGCGGCAAGGGGCGCTGAGCGATTGAACCGCTTCACAAGTGAAGCGCTGATGTAACCGCACCCCACGAGAAGTCGCACGCAAGGTAAGTTCTCGGGGCAGGCTCATGGTGCCCCGCCAGCCGGTTTCGGGGGCATGGTTGGCGTACTGCCAGTTGTTCAACCACGCAAGCGCAAGCTGCCGACCAGGCGTGTTTGACCAGCTCTGCACCGCGTAAAAATCTCGCCCTTCATCCATCATCAGCACGGTGTCGGCAGCGTTGTCATTGGTGAAACGCTGGCCGTCAAACTCGCCGATAAAGTACTGGGTAAACGAGCCAAACGGGTTATCCGGCGTTGCGCCAATGCCCACCACCAGCACCCACCGCGAGGCAGGCTCGTCCGGGCCAGCGCCTTCCACCGGCAGCTCAAACAGATCCGGACACTCCCAGGGGTGCTGAGTATGCGCGCCCTCGCCTTCGCCAAAGGCACTGGCAAACTGCCACTCCAGCAGATTATGGGAGCTATAGAAGTGAATCTCCTGCCCACAGGCCAGCGCCATCACCCAGCGCTGGCTAGGGCCATGCCAAACCACTTTAGGGTCGCGGAAATCTTTAAATCCTGGCGGCGGCAGAACCGGATTCCCCTCGTAGCGCTGCCAGGTACGGCCCTTGTCGCGGCTATACGCCAAGCACTGGGACTGTTGGTAATCTTCCGGGTCATCAGAAAGCACCCGGTGGCAGGTGTAAAACGCCAGCAGCCCTGGCTGGCCGTCAAACAGCCCCGTGACATCGTGCTCATCCACCACGGCGCTACCCGAAAAGCAGGCACCCTCCTCGTTCGGCGCCAGCGCAATGGGCAAATGCTGCCAGTGGCACAGGTCACGACTGACCGCATGCCCCCAGTGCATAGGCCCCCAGACGGTGCTGAACGGGTGGAACTGATAAAACAGATGGTACTCGCCCTCGAAAAACACCAGCCCATTGGGGTCGTTCATCCACCCCATCGGCGGGGCAAAATGCACCGCCGGGCGCTGGGGCTCAAAATCCGCTAACGTCATGCTTAAACCTTAACTTAATCGTTTAAGTTAGCGTATCACGACTGCTTATGTTCTGAACCATCCCCTTTAGGTGTAGACACAAAAAAGCCCGAGCATGGCGACATGCTCGGGCAAACGTCTTGCTCACACGACCCGACATCAGTGAGGCAAGTAACGAGAGTGCTCGGTACGGCGTTGCCTATTAGTGATGGAAACGCTTAGTGGTGGAAACGCTCTGCGGCTTGGCGGGCGAGTTCGCGGATGCCGTCCCAATCTTCGGCATCGACCATTGCTTTCGGCGTCAGCCAAGAGCCGCCTACACACATCACGTTCGGCAGTGAAAGGTAGGATTCGGCGTTATCGACCGTGATGCCGCCGGTGGGGCAGAAACGCGCTTCGGGGATCGGTGCGCCGAATGCTTTGATCGCTTTGGCACCGCCGCTGGATTCCGCGGGGAAGAACTTGAAGCGGCGATAGCCGTACTGCCAGCCGGTCATCAGCTCAGAAATAGTAGATACACCCGGCAGCATGGGCACCGTGCTCTCTACGCCGTAGCGGTAAAGCGCGTCGGTGGCACCGGGCGTAACGACGAAATCAGCGCCGACTTGCTCGGCTTGGCGATATTGCGCGGGCGTCAGCACGGTGCCTACACCAATGCTGGCACCCGGCAGCGCTTCTTTCATGCGCTTGATGGCTTCCAGGGCACAGTCGGTGCGCAGGGTAATTTCCAGCACGGTCAGGCCACCCTCAACCAAGGCGCGGCCCAGCGGTACGGCGTCTTCCAGGCGCTCGATGGTGATCACCGGGATTACTTCTGCTTTTAGGCAGATGCTGTCTAGCTCGGCGGTGCGCGTTGAGGGTAGCTGTTTATCGATGGTCATGAGTGAGTCTCCAAGCAAATTGTTATTGGCGAAAGTGTAGCGTTAGGGCGCCCAGTAGATCGCCAGCGGGCAAGATAAGAAGGCGCGGATGGGCAGTGTACGAACATCGTCACCACTCATGGCATTCGCCAATACGGCACGCTTATCGTCGCCGGTAATATGTAGAATGTGGCGCTTTGCCTGATGCAGGCGGTCCGCCGAGAAGGTAATGCGCGGCTGCGGCTGGCTGGGAGTACGCACGGCCACTAGCGGTTCATCGGTGGAAAGCGCTAGGCCCAGCTCTTGGCTATCGGGGAACAGCGACGCCGTGTGGCCATCGCCGCCCATGCCTAAAATCACCACGCTCGCTGGCCAAGCAAGCCCGGCGGTGGCTTCTGCTACCGCTGCCACGCCCTCTTCCGGCGTACCGGCGTCAGAGGTTAGCGGCACAAACGTAGCCGCGGCGGCGGGACCCTGCAGCAGGTTCTCGCGCACCAGCTTGGCGTTGCTGTCGCTGCTTTGCTCATCTACCCAGCGCTCGTCGGCCAGGGTGATATCTACCCGCGCCCACTCCAGCGGCTTTTGCGCCAGCGCCTTGAAAAACGGCACGGGCGTTGAGCCACCGGAGACCACCAGCAGCGCACGCGCTTGGTGGGAAAGATCGTCGGCCAAGGCTTGGTAAACGGCTTCTGCTAGCTGCTCGGCGAGCGCTTGTCGTGTGTTGCTCATCTTAATAATCCTCGTACCAGCTGCGGCCATCCTGGGTGATCATGGCAATAGAGGCGACCGGCCCCCAAGAGCCCGCCGGGTAACGGCGCGGCGGGGTTTCGCGTGTTTTCCAGCCGCTGATGAGCTGGTCGCACCAGCGCCACGCGTGCTCCACTTCGTCCCGGCGCACAAACAGGTACTGCTGGCCTTTCATGACTTCTAGCAGCAGTCGCTCGTAGGCATCGGGAATACGCGATTTCGGGAAGGCGCTGTTGAAATCCAGGTGCAGCGGGCCAGGGCGCAGGCGCATGCCTTTATCCAGGCCGCTATCCTTGGTGAGTACCTGAAGGGCAATGCCCTCTTCCGGCTGCAGGCGGATAATCAGCTTGTTAGAAGCGATGCCGCGCTGGTCCGGGTCGAAGATGTAGTGCGGCTGCTGACGGAAATGAATGACAATTTGCGACAGTTTTTCCGGCATCCGTTTACCGGTACGCAGGTAAAACGGCACGCCCGCCCAGCGCCAGTTGGCCACTTCGGTTTTCATGGCCACAAAGGTTTCGGTCTGGCTTTGGGTGTTGGCACCCTCTTCATCCAGGTAGCCCGGCACTGCTTGACCGTCGCTGGTGCCCGCAGTGTACTGGCCGCGCACTACGTCGCGCCCAAGCGCTTCACCGGTGAAGGGTTTCAGCGCTTTAAGCACTTTTACCTTCTCATCGCGAATGGCATCGGCATCCAGGTTGGAGGGCGGGTCCATGGCGATCAAGCACAGCAGTTGCAGCAGGTGGTTCTGCACCATATCCCGCAGCTGGCCCGCATCATCAAAGTAGCCCCAGCGGCCTTCAATACCGACTTTTTCAGCAACGGTAATCTCGACGTGGGAGATATGGTTCTGGTTCCACTGGGTGCCGAACAGCGGATTGGCAAACCGCAGGGCGATCAGGTTTTGAACCGTCTCTTTACCCAGATAGTGGTCAATGCGGTAAATGCGTGATTCGGGGAACACGGCACCAATCGCGTCGTTGATCTCTTCTGAAGAGGCCAAGTCATAACCAATCGGCTTTTCAACAATGACACGGGTGTCATCATCCAGGCTGTTGCTCGCCTGCAAATTGCGGCAGATATCGCCATAAATGCGTGCTGCGACGGATAGATACACCACCATGGGCTGCTTGGAGCCTTCCCGCCACTGGCGAATGGCGTCGTAGCCCTCTGCGGTGGCGAAGTCGAGCTTGAGATACTCTAAGCGGTTCAGGAACCGCTCCAGGCTCTCTTTATCCTGCTCGTCTTTTTTCAGGCGCTTTTGCAGCGCGCCGCTGACCAGTTGACGAAACGCGGCAGTGTCGTGCTCCTGACGCGCCAGCCCCATGATCCGCGTGCTTTCGGGCATTAAGCCTTCGCGATCAAGATGATACAGCGCAGGAAACAGCTTGCGCATAGCAAGGTCGCCTAGCGCCCCGAATAGCGCTAAATCGATCGCGTGATTGGGGTCGCCCAGCGGGGCATGTGACTGGCTCATCTCAGCTCCTATTTATAATTAGATCATCTAATGTAGTTAGATTACCTAAAATCTATCTGATGCGAGGCATTATACGCAATATTTCATGTAATTTTACTACAAAATATTGTCTACTGCCGCCCTTTCCAGACGCTGTTTGCCTACAAATTGGCCTGCTCTTCTACCTTTACTCTACGCCCCTGGGATACGCCACCCCTACTCCCCCTGAGGAGGAGGTGACCTTGCGCCGAATTAGCGACGCTGGCAGGGAACAAAGCACGTCACTCTAGAGCGTGCACGACAACAACAATGTCCAAATGAGGTATGCACATCATGGCAATGGTTCGTCCATTTTTCACGCCGCTGCTCGCCGCTGCGTTAGCAGCCACCGCAACACTCCCCGCCTTCGCCTTTGAAGATGACCGTTTAACCATCTGGATGGGTGACAATAAAGGCCAAGAAGGCATCCGTGCGGTGGCTGAACAGTTTCTCGAAGACACCGGCATTGAAGTAGAGGTTGTGTTCCCTGACAACCTGACCGACCGCTTCCAACAGGCGGCAGGCAGTGGCCAAGGCCCGGATATCGTGATTTGGGCCCACGACCGCATGGGTGAGTGGGCACAAAGCGGCCTACTCAAACCACTCGCCCCCAGCGACAGCTTCCGCGAAGCGTTCTACGACTTCACCTGGGAGGCCGCACTGTGGAATGGCGAAACCTACGGCTACCCTATTTCGGTGGAATCCCTCGGCCTGATTTACAACAAAGCGCTGGTGGAAACGCCTCCCGAAAGCTTTGCCGAGTTAATGGAACTGGACGCTACGCTGGCTCAAGAAGGCAAAAAAGCCATTTTGTTTGATTACAGCGAGCCTTATTACGGCTGGACACTGCTAGCGGCCAACGGCGGCTACCCGTTCAAACAGACCGACAGCGGTTATGACGTCAGCGATATCGGCGTCAACAATGAAGGCGCACTGCAAGGCGCGGAGCTACTGGTCGAGCTGATCGAAAGCGATGTACTCCCCCGTGGCACAGACTACAACCTGATGGATACGCGCTTTAACCAAGGCGAAGTAGCCACCATGATCAGCGGCCCTTGGGCATGGCCTAACCTGGAGCGCAGCGGCATTGATTACGGCGTGGCGCTACTGCCTAAAGTAGGCGATGAGCACGCGAAACCGATGTTTGGCGTGATGACCGCCATGATCAACTCCGCCACCCCCAATGACTTTTTGGCCATTGAGTTTTTAGAGAACTACCTGCTCAGCGAAGAGGGGATGCGCACCTTCAACAGCGACGGTTCGCTAGGCGCGGTGGCCCATATTGATTACCAAGCCGAGCTGGCGGACAACCCCAATATTGCCGCCACGCTGGAAAACGCTGAAGTAGGCATGCCGATGCCTAATATTCCTGAAATGGGAGCCTTCTGGGCCGCCATGGAGCCCGCGCTGCAGAACATTGGCAGCGGTCGCCAATCCCCCCAAGAAGCATTGGATGCCGCTGCACGGCGCATGCGTCAGTAGCCTCTATCTTTCCCCTCCCTGCCCAGCGGCATTAGCCGCTGGGCAGCTTTCAGGAAGCCATCATGTATACCACCAACGCGTCTCGTGGCCTTCCCCGCCATCGCTCTCGCCATCTTACTGAACGCTACACCCGCTGGGCCATGCGTGGCGTGATTGCTGTTTTGGTGATTGCGCTACTCTGGTTAGTCTTGGCCTTCCATTTGAACGGCCAGTGGATGTTTGCCCTGCTGTTTTTAGTGTTAGGCGGCTCGCTGGGCGTGGTGTTCACCAAACGCACGCTGATGAGCCACCGCTATATTTTCCCCGCAGTGGCAGGCCTCGGGGTCTTTGTTATTTTCCCGCTGATTTACACTTTCGGGATCAGCTTTAGTAATTACAGCTCTACCAACCTGCTTTCAGAAGAGCGGGTGCGTGGCCAGCTCATGAGCCAAACCTATCAAGCGGAAGGCAACGCTTTTGACCTAACGCTCTACCCCGAAGGCGAGCTGGTAAGGCTCTATTTGGAAAGCCCTCAGGGCCAGCGGTTTGTGTCGTCTCCGCTCAATTTTGCCAATCAGGAAAATCGCCAGATTGGCGTTCAGGCAGCCGATGCCCCGCCCGCACAGGAAGCGCTGGGCATGCGTGACATTATTCAAGCACGGGATGCCCTGCAAGGTTTGCGGCTGGTCACTCCAGACGGCAGCGAACTGCGTATGGCGGGCTTGCGCCAGTTTGCGCCCATGGTCAACCGCTATGAAGCCCGCGAGGATGGCGCGCTGTATGATCGCCGCGATGAGCGGCTGCTTACCCCCGACCCCAACATTGGCTTTTTTGTCGCGGATAACGGCGAGCAAATTACGCCCGGCTGGCCGGTGAGCGTGGGCTTTTCCAACTACACACAGATTTTCACGGACCCGGATATTCGCGGCCCGTTCATGCAAATTTTTGTGTGGACCTTCGTGTTTGCCGCCCTCACCGTGGTGTTTACCTTAGCGGTTGGCTTTGTGCTGGCCTCGCTGCTGCAGTGGGACCAGCTCAAGGGCAAGGCCGTTTACCGCACGCTGCTGATTCTGCCCTACGCGGTACCGGCGTTTATTTCGATTCTGATTTTTAAAGGCATGTTCAACCAGCACTTTGGTGAAGTGAACATGATTCTGGACACCTTGTTTGGCGTGCGCCCCGAGTGGTTTACCGACCCATGGCTTGCCCGCAGCATGCTGCTGATTGTGAATACCTGGTTAGGCTACCCCTACATGCTGCTGCTCTGCATGGGCTTGATTCAGGCCATTCCCCAGGATTTATACGAAGCCTCGGCAGTGGATGGCGGCGGCCCGCTCACCAACCTGTTCAAGATCACCCTGCCGTTGATTATCAAGCCATTAACGCCGCTACTGATTGCCGCCTTTGCGTTTAACTTCAATAACTTTGTGCTGATCGCGCTACTCACCGGCGGCAACCCGGATATTTTAGGGGCCAGCACCCCGGCGGGCACCACCGACCTGCTGGTGAGCTACACCTACCGCATAGCCTTTCAGGATGCTGGGCAGAATTTTGGCCTAGCGGCCGCAATTGCCACGCTGATTTTCCTGCTGGTGGCAGGCATGTCGCTGCTCAATTTGCGCCTTTCCAAAGTGAAGGTATAGGAGGTTACACATGGCCATGGTTCAACCCCGCTCCGTTGGCGTGCGCCGCCTAGGGGCGCACTTAGCGCTGATCGGCTTTGTATCGCTAATTGTCTTTCCGCTGCTGCTGGTAATCTCGATCTCGTTTCGGGAGGGCAACTTTGCCACCGGCAGCTTGATTCCAGAGAATTTCTCGCTGGAGCACTGGTCCCTGGCGCTGGGCATCCCCTGGGAGCGGCCAGACGGCACCATTGTGCAGCCGCCCTTTCCCGTGCTGCTGTGGCTGTGGAACTCCATCAAGGTGGCCGTGGTGTCGTCAGTGCTGATTCTGATGCTGGCCACCACCAGCGCCTATGCGTTTGCCCGCATGCGCTTCAAAGGCAAGGAGCCACTGCTCAAAGGTATGCTGATTTTTCAAATGTTCCCGGCGGTGCTGTCGCTGGTGGCGCTTTATGCGCTATTTGACCGGCTGGGGCAGTTTGTTGGCTGGCTGGGGATCAATACCCACGGCGCGCTGATTGTGGCTTCACTCGGCGCAGTGGCACTGCATATCTGGACAATTAAGGGCTATTTCGAATCCATCGACGGCTCGCTTGAGGAGGCTGCCATGGTGGATGGCGCCAGCACTTGGCAAGCGTTTCGCTACATTCTGCTGCCGCTCTCTATCCCGATCTTAATGGTGGTGTTCATTCTGGCGTTTGTGATGAGCATTATGGAGTACCCCATGGCCTCGGTGCTTCTAGTGGACGAACACAAGCTGACCCTCGCCGTGGGTGCCCAGCAGTACCTAGCCGACCACAACCAGCGCTGGGGTAACTTCGCCGCTGCCGCCGTTCTCTCAGGCTTACCGATTACCGTGGCGTTTTTGATCTGCCAACGCTGGATTATTGGCGGTTTAACTGCAGGGGGTGTGAAGGGTTAAAAGAGTGCATCGCTAGACTGTTTCCTCGCTTGAGCGGCTTGCTCATTCCCGGCGCCTGAGAAATCTACGCCGGGTTTTATTTTTTACGGACTTTTTATGCAGGTGCATGATGTTATAGACCATGCTTAAAGCAAATGAACGATGAGTATGGCAATGCACACTACCAACCCCTGGTTTTATCGCAGCAAAGAGCTCTACCGCCACTGGGCACCGGTGTTTAAGATTTTGTCGGTGCTGTGGCTTATTCTAGCGCTGTTTATGGCGGTGCCTTGGGCGGTGCTACTGATTGAACGAGACCCCGACGCCCAGGCGTTTAGCCTGTCTATTATGATCGTGCTCGCCTGTGTGGCGACAACGCTACTGCTCACTTACCGTGCATCGCTTGAGCTTAAGCCGTGGCAAATGTTTATTCTCACGGCAGGCAGTTGGACCAGCATTAGCTGCTTTGCCAGCCTGCCGCTGATTCTTGGCGCGCCGCAGCTAACGTTCACCAACGCCGTGTTTGAATCCGTATCGGCGATCACCACCACGGGCTCAACCGTGCTGGTGGGCATTGAGAACCTCTCAGACGGCTTAAAGCTATGGCGCGGCTTGATGCAGTGGTTGGGGGGCATCGGCATCATCGTGATGGGCATTGCCATTCTGCCGTTTTTGAAAGTGGGCGGCATGCGCCTCTTTCATACCGAGTCTTCTGACTGGTCGGATAAGGTCATGCCTCGCACCGGCGGCATTGCCAAAGCCACGCTGTCTATTTATGTCACTCTTTCCCTGGCAGCGATGCTCAGTTACTGGCTGGGTGGCATGCTGCCGTTAGACGCCATCGTGCATGGGATGACCTCACTGGCGACCGGTGGCTTTGCCAATTCTGATGCATCGTTTGGAGCATATTCCGAACAGCCGTGGCTGCTATGGATGGGCAGCTTTTTTATGCTCAGCGGCGCGCTGCCGTTCGTACTCTATATTCGCTTTATCCGCTCTTCCCGCAGCGCATTATGGAAAGACCAACAGGTACGCGGGCTGCTTAAACTGCTGCTGGCGGCCATTGTGATACTAAGCGCTTGGCGGGTATTTCAAGGCGACAACTGGTTTGTCTCACTCACCCACGTCACCTTTAACGTTGTTTCAGTGGTTACTACCACTGGCTACGCATCAGACGACTATACGCTGTGGGGCACGCTACCGATTGCCGCTTTTTTCTACCTCACTTTTATCGGCGGCTGTAGCGGCTCTACCAGCGGCGGTATGAAGATATTCCGCTTTCAAATCGCCATGCTGATTCTACGCAACCAGCTGCGCTACCTGATCCACGCGAACGGTATTTTTAACACCCGCTATAACCAGCAGCCGGTCACTAGCGATATCTCCCGCAGCGTCGTGGCTTTTTCGTTCTTCTTTTTTATTACCATTGCCGTGCTTGCATTGGGTTTAGCGGCGCTCGGTTTAGATTTGGTTACCGCGCTGACCGGTGCGGCCACGGCCGTGGCCAACGTAGGCCCAGGCCTTGGCGATACCATTGGCCCGGCTGGCAACTTCGCCAGCCTGCCCGATGCCGCCAAATGGCTGCTATGTGTGGGTATGTTGATGGGCCGCCTGGAAATTTTAACCGTGGTCGTCCTCATGACACCGATGTTTTGGCGGCGCTAACGGTGAACAACATGCGCGTATTTCGTCTTCCCAACCGGCGCGAGTTAGCTTTAGTGTTCGGCACTAGCAGTGTGGCTCTGCTGGCTGCTTGGTGGCTACATACCTGGCTCGCGCTGGCCAATTTATCGCTGATTTTTTTAACAGCCGTGCTTGCCTGTGCCGTTCTGGCCAGCAGTCATGCGGCCTTTATCAGTGCGCTGGTGAACTTTGTGGTGTTTAACGTTGGCTTTACCGAGCCGTACTTTTCTTTGGCAGTGTCTGAGCGGGAGCAGTTGGTCACGCTCCTGTTCTTTTTATTAATCGCGCTGGTCGTGGGTCATATTGCAGGCGTTAGCCGCGAGCGAATGCTGGCACTTAATGCCTCTCGGTTGGCAGAGGAGCAGGAGCGGCTGCGCTCTGCCCTGCTCGCGTCGGTGTCTCACGATCTACGTACGCCGCTTGCATCGATTATTGGTGCCGCCAGCTCCCTGCGCACGTTAGATGCCCAGCTAAGCCAACAGGATCGCTTTGAACTGCTTGACGGCGTCCTTCATGAAAGCGAGCGACTGAACCGTTACATTCAAAACTTGCTGGACATGACACGACTAGGCCACGGCGAATTGGCGATTGAGCGGGACTGGATCAGCGTCGACGATTTGGTAGCGTCAGCACGGCGTCGTTTAACCGGCGCGCTGGCCGATATTAACGTGCGTCAAGCATGGGATGGCGAGCTGCCGCTCTTGAATGTTCACCCCGCCCTGATTGAGCAAGCACTGGTCAACGTACTGGAAAACGCGGCGCGGTTTTCTCCTCCTAACGGAGTGATCACCATTGCCGCTGCTACCGATCCTCTCCATAGCACGCTCACACTCACCGTCACCGATGAAGGGCCCGGAATACCACCCGCCATGCGTGAACAGGTATTTGAGATGTTTTTCACAGGTAATGAGGGTGACCGTAGCCTGCACGGTACTGGGCTGGGGCTCGCTATTTGCCGTGGAATGCTGGGCGCCCATGGCGGAACGGTAACTGCTGTTGAAGGGCCCAACGGGCAAGGAACTCACATTATTATGCGGCTGCCACTCTCGACCCCCACCCAGGAGCCGAGCGATGACGCCTAAGCCCGCACGCATACTGATCGTTGATGATGAGCCCGCGATTCGGCAGTTTTTACGCATTAGCTTAGCGTCGCAAGGCTTTCGTATCAGCGAAGCCAGCACCGGGTATGCCGCGATCCACACCGTACGTGAGATGTTAACGGCTGATCCTATCGATCTGATTTTGCTGGATCTGGGACTGCCCGATATTGATGGGCAGCAGGTACTCAGCACGCTGCGCCAGCAGGTCAGCATACCGATCATTATTGTCTCGGTGCGCGGCCAAGAAGTGGAGAAGGTGCGCGCATTGGATAACGGCGCCAACGACTACGTCACTAAACCGTTTGGCATTCAGGAGCTGCTGGCCCGTATTCGCGCTCTGCTGCGCCAGCATCCGCCCGCTATCACCAAACCGCGTTATCAGTATGGCGCGTTAACCGTTGATATCGCGGCCCATCAAGTGACATTACACGGTGCGACGATTCATTTAACCCGCAAAGAGTTTGCGGTACTGCACCAGCTTATTAACCAGGCTGGCCGAATCGTGACGCAAACCCATTTGCTGCGCACGATCTGGGGGCCAAGCCATCAAGAAGACACCCACTATTTACGCATCGTCATCAGCAAGCTGCGCCAGAAATTGGGCGATGACCCACAGGCCCCTAGCCTGCTGCAAACCGAGCCGGGGATTGGCTATCGGCTTTGCGTTGAGTTCGACCGTGAGGACATAAACGAATGAAAATTATCATTCTTGGCGCCGGCCAAGTGGGCGCAACGCTGGCCGAACACCTCGCCCGTGAGGAGAACGACATCACCGTCGTCGATACCGACGGCGCAAAACTGCGTGAACTGCACACCAAGCTGGATATCCGCACGGTGACCGGCGCGGGCTCCTACCCTATTGTGCTGCGCCAAGCAGGCTGTGAAGACGCCGACATGCTAATCGCGGTGACCAACACCGACGAGATCAACATGATCGCCTGTCAGGTGGCCCACACGCTGTTTCGCACCCCAACCAAAATCGCCCGCGTGCGCTCCACCGCCTACCTGACCCGCAAGGGCCTGTTTGCCCACGAAGCCATTCCTATCGACGTGCTGATCAGCCCCGAGCAGGTGGTCACCGACCATGTGCGCCGCTTGATCGAACACCCCGGCGCGCTACAGGTGCTGGAGTTTGCCGGGGGTTTAGTGCAGCTGGTGGCGGTGAAAGCCTTCTACGGCGGCCCGCTGGTGGGTCAGGATCTGGCGTTTTTGGGCAAGCATATGCCTAACGTGGAAACCCGCGTGGCGGCGATTTACCGCCGCAACCGGCCGATCATTCCCCGTGGCGATACGGTGATTGAAGCCGATGACGAGGTGTTTTTCCTGGCCGCCCGGCGGGATATCCGCGCCGTAATGAGCGAGATGCGCAAGGTCGAGCGGGATTTTCGCCGGGTAGTGATTGCCGGGGGCGGCAATATCGGCGAGCGGCTGGCGGAGCACTTAGAGCACAGCCATCAGGTGAAGATCATCGAGCACAGCCTGGAGCGCTGCACCACGCTTTCCGAGCGGCTGGATCGCACCGTGGTGCTCCACGGCAGCGCCACCAGCAAGCGGCTGCTGGAAGAGGAGAATATCGAAGACTGCGATATCTTCTGCGCGCTGACAAACGACGACGAGGTGAACATCATGTCGTCGCTGCTCGCCAAGCGGTTGGGGGCGAAGAAGGTACTTACGCTGATCAACAACGCGGCCTACGTGGATTTGGTGCAGGGCGGCGACATTGATATCGCCATTTCCCCTCAGCAGGCCACCATCGGCAGCCTACTCACCCACGTGCGCCGGGGCGATATCGTCAATGTTCACTCCCTGCGTCGGGGCGCGGCGGAGGCCATCGAGGCCATCGCTCACGGCGATAAGCAGTCGTCAAAAGTGGTGGGCCGTACGATTGCCGAGATCGACCTGCCCGAAGGCACCACTATCGGTGCCATCGTACGCGGTAAAGAAGTGCTCATCGCCCATGGTGACGTGCGGGTGGAAAGCGGCGACCACGTGATTCTGTTTGTGATCGACAAACGACGCATTCGCGACGTGGAGCGTCTATTCCAAGTCGGGTTGAGCTTCTTTTAACAGAGGCTGTCAATAAACATCGCCACCAGGGGTGGCGATGTTAGATTTCGACCGCGCGGCCAATAAACTCAATAGGGCCGGTGGGCAGCCCGGTGGGCGAGCCAGCATCATCTTCCAGCGTCAGCTCGAATAGCTGGTTATCCTCAAGCGGCGGCAACTGATCCAAACGCAGGCGCAGCGGTTGCCCTGGCTCGACGAGCCCCAGCGAGACAGGCGCTTGCCAATCATCGGCCTTGGTCCAGAACTCCAGCGCTTTGCCCTCGGGCACTTCAAACGTGCCCAAAGGAATCAACTGAATCTCCTGGCGATTCGCGGCCTGTACCACCCACCCCGCCGACTGAGTTTGCGGCGCTAACAGCACCACCATGTACTCAGGTGTTGAGGGTCCGGTGACCACGTTCGTCAGCATCACGCTCATTGCCAATACAGCAGCGAAACTGACTCCCGCCACCCCACGCCAAAACGGCAGGCTGTGCGCCAAGCGACGACGCGGCACATGGGAGCTCGGCGTGCGATGAGGTATTGGTCGCGAGGCGCTCGCAGACGATGCCTTCAGGCTGCGCTCGATGCGCGGCCAGAGATAATCGGAGGGCGTGACCGGCTCCACCATCGCGGTATAGGGAAAGAAGCGCTCTTCCCAAGCCGCCACCGCTTTTTGCAGTTCAAGGTCGTCGGCTAAGCGCGCCTCAAAAGCCTCACGCTCGGCCATGGGCAGCGTGCCTAGCACGTACTCCCCGGCTAGGGCATGAAGGTCATCGGGTTCGTTTGAAGGGCTCATGCCATACACTCCCGTAAGCGAAGTAGGCTGCGCTTAATCCAGGCTTTTACGGTACCCAGCGGCGCGCCCGTGTGCGCCGCAATCTCTGCATGGGACAAACCATCTACATAAGCATGCAGCACGCAGTTACGGCGTTCGGTTTCCAACTGCTGCAAACACTCATCCATCCGCTGGCCGGTTTGCCAATCGAAGGCGTCCGTCACCCGTGACGCCTGTTGAAAGGTGTCGTCGTCATCGAGTTCGTGGGGGTCATTCAGGTCGACACTCACTTCGCGGTCACGGCCGCGGATGGCATTCAGCGCTAGGTGGCGGGCAATACTGAAGATCCAGGTACGGGCCGCCCCTTTTTGAGGGTCGAAGCTGTCCGCGCGCTGCCAAATATTCAGGCAGGCATCGTGAACAATATCTTCCGCCATGCCTCGGTCTTTCACTATGCGCAAAACAACGCCAAGCAGCTTGGCACCTTCGTATTGATAAAGCTGTTGTAGCGCTGCGTGCTCCCCCCGGGCGCAGCGGGCGAGCGCATCAGCGTAATCAAATTCTTGAGTGGGCCTTACGTGGCCGTTCTCGGTGCTAATGGTGTTAGCCTTACCTGTTTCAGACATATCGCGTTCAGACACATCTTCACTCCCTGGTAACGCGCCGATATCGGTCGTCGCACTGCCAGTTAGCATAGCGGCTAGGGAGCCTTGATACGAGTCCCTAGCCTTACTGAACTTAATAAAGTTTAGTCAGTGTTTGAACGCTTAGTTAGCGGTCCAGAAGATATAGTCGGCTTGATAGGTAACGACCGCAGTGGCACCGTCGTGACCATCGTCACAGGCAACATCAGGGGCAACGCCACCTTGGGTGTTCAGGCGCTGGATGTAGCTAACACCGCTCATGGCGCCTTCGCCTTCAGCTGGGTTGGCTTCAACAAGCTGCAGCGGAATGTTGCCATCGCCATTCGGCGCCACGGCGAGCTGAGTGCCGGTAATTTTAGAACCATCCAGGGCTTCCCAGGTGGCGGGCGGGCCGTAGTAGCTGCCTACTTGGGTGCCTTCGCTATCGTTCAGCGCAGCGTGCGGGCCTTTGAATACCCAGCCCATGGTGCCGTCTTCTTTGGCTTCACACATGTAGGTAATAGCGCCAACGCCCACAGTTTCGAGAGCGACGGTGTTGCCGTCCGGTACTTGGACTTCGGCAGGCGTCATGTCAGCCAGCGCGACGTGACTGAAGGATGCAATCAAGGTAGCGGCGAGAGTAGCACGCGTCATATGTTGGATGGTCATTTCAGTCTCCTTGGGTTTTGTATCAACCGCTTTAAATAGCGGCTGTATAGGGGATACACACAAGGAGACCGATTGGATGCACTCTTTTTAAAAAAAAGTTTAATTATTTAAAAAATTATCGGCTTACCCCATCCACCGTGACTTGGCGTGGGCAGGCGTTGCCGTTAGTGTCAAACAGATGGCAGCGCTGCCCTGCCAACCCCAGATGTGACGCTTGCCCTTCTTCAAGCCGGGTTAAACCATCCAGGCGTTGGGTTAAAGGCGCTTCAATGCCCTTTACCTGCCAGTGGGCCAGAGTTTCATAGCCCAACTTTTCAGCCACCATCAGGGTTGCACTCAGCGTTGCATCCGCTTGCTCAGCCGCTACAAAGTCTTCGGCCCGCAGCCCCAGCGTGGCGCTATCGCCTGCCTGAAGCTGCTGGCCATTCACCGCCACCGCCAGCGTTTCACCGCTATGCAGGCGCACCACGGTTTGGCGCTCGCCGGGGTCGACCACCGTCACCGGCAGCGTATTAATACGCGGCGAGCCGATAAACTCCGCCACCTCAAGGGTATTGGGAAAGTGATACAGCGATAGCGGCGCGCCTACCTGGGCAATACGCCCCTTTGAAAGCAGTACGATGCGATCCGCCAGGGTCATCGCCTCGATCTGATCGTGGGTGACATAAATCATGGTGGCGTTTAAGCGCTTATGCAGCGCGGCGATCTGTACCCGCATATCCACGCGCAGCGCGGCATCCAAATTGGAAAGCGGCTCGTCGAACAGAAATACAGCGGGCTCTTTCACCAGCGTGCGGCCAATGGCCACCCGCTGGCGCTGGCCGCCGGAGAGGTCTTTGGGCTTGCGCTCCAGAAGCTCGGTGAGGTGCAGCATCTCGGCAGCGTGCTGCACGCGGCGGCGAATTTCCGCTTTGTCGGTGCGCGCCAGCTTCAGGCCAAAGGCCATGTTCTCGGCCACGCTCATATGCGGATAGAGAGCGTAGGATTGGAACACCATGCCGATGTCCCGCTCTTGCGGCGGAATCTCGTTGATCCGCTGACCATCGAGCTGCATATCCCCAGTGGTGATGTCCTCCAAGCCCGCGATCATGCGTAGCAGCGTGGATTTTCCGCAGCCAGAGGGGCCAACAAACACCACGAACTCGCCGTCTTCAATGGTGAGGTCGATATCCCGTGAAATCTCAACACCGTCAAAAGATTTACCAATACCGGTCAGAGTTAAACGTCCCATGGCGCATCCTCCTGTGCTTGCGGGCAACGGGCAATGGCCACCCCAAACGGCGGCAGTGTCAGCGTACCTGCCTGCCACTCACCGTTTAACCACGCAGGCGCATCGTCGAGTGCTTCAGCACCCTCGGGAGCTGTGCGAGTAACGGTTTGATCGCTAAAGTTGAGTGCTACCAACAAGCGCGTTTGCTGATAGGTGCGTTCAAAACAGAGCACCTCGTCGCGTACCGGATGGTAGCGCACGTCGCCTTTAACCAGCGCAGTCTGGGTGCGGCGAAACGCTAGAAAAGCACGGTAAGCGTTAAGCAGCGAATCGGCATCCTGCTCTTGCTGGTCCACCGCCAAACTTACGTGTGAATCGGGTACCGGCAGCCAAGGCGTTGCGCGGCTAAAGCCTGCATGGCGGGCATCTGCTTGCCAGGGGTGCGGGGTGCGGCAGCCATCACGGCCTTTATAGGCGGGCCAAAAGGTAATGCCTGCCGGGTCGACGAGCTGCTCGAAGGTCAGCTGCGCCTCGGGCAGGCCCAGCTCTTCGCCTTGATAGAGGCATACGCTGCCCCGCTGGCTGAGCAAAAACACCATATAAAGACGCAGCTTATCGAGCTGCCCTTCCGCCTGCCAGCGGGTTGCCAGCCGCGTCACGTCGTGGTTTCCCAGCGCCCAGCAGGGCCAGCCGTCGCCAATGCGCGCTTCCATTTCGGTAAGCGTTTCGTGCAGGTAGCCGGGGTCGGCTTTATCGGTCAGCAGGTTAAACGAGTAGCACATGTGCAGGCGCTTGCCGCCCTGTGAGTACTCCGCCATCACGCCGAGCGCATCGTCGTCGCCCACTTCGCCCACGCTGGTGGTGCCGGGGTACTCATCCAGCAGTGCCCGCAGCCGCTCTAGAAACAGCAGGTTCTCCGGCTGGGTTTTATCGTATTGGTGAAGCTGATAACCGTAGGGGTTGTCGGGGCGAACGCCCAGGAAGCTCTCGGTGATTTCCTGACGCGGCGGGTTATCTTTCAACTCACCATGGGTACAGAAGTTCACTGCATCCAGCCGGAAGCCATCGACGCCGCGCTCTAACCAAAAGCGCACTTCTTCCAGCATGGCTTCTACCACCGCTGGGGTGCGGAAGTTGAGGTCCGGCTGGCTGGCCAAGAAGTTATGCAGATAGTACTGGCAGCGGCGGGTATCCCACTGCCAGGCGCTGCCACCAAATACTGACTGCCAGTTGGTGGGCGGCGCGCCGTCGGGCTTGGGGTCGGCCCACACGTACCAGTCGGCTTTGGGGTTATCGCGGCTTTGGCGGCTCTCCTCAAACCAGGCGTGCTGGTCTGAGGAGTGAGACATCACCTGATCAATCGTTACCTTCAGCCCTCGCGCATGGGCCGCTTCGACTAGGCGGTCGAAGTCTTCCAGCGTACCGAACATCGGGTCTACATCGCGGTAGTTGCTGATGTCGTAGCCAAAATCTTTCATCGGCGAGGTGAAAAACGGCGAGAGCCAAATCGCATCGACGTTCAGCGAGGCGATGTAATCGAGCTTCTCGATCACCCCTTTTAAATCGCCAACGCCTTCACCGGTGCCATCGCTGTGGCTGTCCATAAAACTACGGGGATAAATCTGGTAAATCACGGCCCCGCGCCACCAGTCGGCCCCTTGGCTGCCGATGTAGTGAGAAGTAGACGGTGTCTGCATCATAGTGAGTCCTTATCCTTATTATTGCCGACGGTTTTATAAACGATGGTTTTATAAACGATGATTGGCATGATGCAGGCTGAGGGGAGAGATAAAATCCTCCCCCGGGGGGAGCGTTAGGCGTAGACGCGAGGAGGAGGTGTCAGAAAGCAGTCACGAGACGGCCAAGCGCCGTATGGCTTTCCTTGCAAGAACTACCTTTTAAGAACTACTCCCCCTGTATATGTGCCAACAGCTGGCCGGCCAAGGCAATCGCTTCATCCCGGCGGCGGATGTTCTGCTTTTGGTAGAGGCTACGAATATGGGTCTTGATCGTGGTCGGAGCCACCGAGAGCTGCTCGGCGATCTGCTCATTAGAGAGCCCGGCGTGAATCAACCCAAGGATTTGCCATTCGCGGCGGGTCAGCGGTGACGTGCGAATAAGCTCAGGAACATCCGTCCGTGCAACGATATCGGCAATCACCGTTTCATCCAGCATAAGGCGTCGGGCGCTGCCAAAATCTTTTTGTCGTCCAACAAGCGTTAGCAGCCGTTCAGCTCTTGCATGCTCTAAGGCTGGCAACGAGCCGCTAGCGATAAGCCCGGTCAGCAACTCCCTTAACGGTTTACCCAAACGTAAAAAACTGCCGACCATCGCGGTGCGCGACGCCAAGCTGAGCGCTTGCTGCACATGATGGCTGGCGGCATCAGCGCCGCCTTGGTGCCAGGCCGCTGCCGCTAAACACAGCTGATTACGGTTGGCATCGGTGACTAACCCCAAGCGCTGGGTATGTACCTCCAGCGCTTCTAGCAGCGTGCGTGCTTCATCAAAATGGCCCAACAGCGTTAGCGCCCGGGCGTGGTTACGCACATTGCATTGGGAGAAATGGTTGGTCGCCCCCTCGGTGATCGGGGCTGGTGCTTCCTGACGCCAGCGCTCCACCGCTTCTAAGTCTTGGGTAGTGTGCCACCAGGAAAGCAGCGTGGCATGGGCATTGGCGACCCAGTCAATATGGTAATCGCCTTCAGCCAGGATTTTACGCAGCCGCCGAATATGGTCGGCACACTGGGCCTGGTCGCCACGGCTCTGGGCGATTTTGGCCAGCTGAATGTGGCACTGTAGCGTCCAGCGCTCGCCCTGGTTATCCAGTACGGCAATGCCTTTTAGCGCGGCCTGCTCGGCCTCGTCCAGACGGTGCCACTCCCAAAGCAGTTGGCTGCGAATCCGGTAGAGGAACTCTGCGACGGGCAAGTGCTCAAGCTCGGCGCGCTCTAAGTGGGCGAAGGCACGCTCCTGAATATCGTAGGCGGCCTGCAAGCGTCCTTGAGCCACTAGCGTCTCCGACTGGTGGCAAAACGACCACAGCAGCAGTTGATGGTCATCACGCTGTCGGGCCTGGCGCTCCACTTCGCGCACCCGCTGCAGCGACTCCTCTAAATAGCCCAGCACAAAGCGCGCCTCGCTCAGGATGGCGGTCGCTGTGAGTGGCGTAGAGGCCAAATAGCGGGCGGGCACGGCAAGTGCCTGTTCGGCGAGCGGAGCAGCGAGTTCAGCGTTGCCTTGATTGATCGCCAGCTGCGCTCTCAGTGTGGCAAACTCCGCCCTCAATACTTGCCAGTCAGGCACCTCCAGCTGTGCTTCGATCCAGCTAATAACCCGCGCGGTGATATCAAACTGAAACTGAGCATGAGACACCCAGCCATACAGCAGCGCAAGCTCTGGGCGTTGTGAAATCTGTGGTTCTCCTTGCAGCGCGAGGCCTTGGGCCAAGAGCGCGTAGGCACCGCTTGCCAACAGCGCAGGCCCTTGCGATACCAGCAGGCTAGCCACATCGTCGGGCGTTTCGGCAAGAATGGCTTGGCGCAGCGCCATCACTGGGTCGTTAAGCGCCAGCCATGCCTGACTGGCGCGCTGGTGGAGCGTGCGCTGGGTAGCAAGGCTAAGCTCGTGACGTCGATGGCGCAGGTACTCGCCAAACAATCGCTGAAAGCGGTACCACTGGGCGTGGGGGTCGGGGCGCTCAATAAACAGCCCCGCCTGTTCAAAGGCCTCAAACCGCTGGGTCAGGCGCTCACCTTCTAGTAAGCGCGCCATTAGCTCCGGCGAGAACCGCTCTAATACCCCCAGCTGCAGCAGCAGTTCACGCTCATCGGGTGGCAGCGCCTGGGCAAGCAGTTCATCAAACCAAGCCACAAAATCAGGGTGAGCGCCGTTTAATCGCTCAACCAGCGCATCGAAGCCTGCCCGGGTCGTCGTGCGCTCTACCAGCCAGTTAAGCGCCATTACCCAACCGCCGCTTCTGCGCAGCGCCCGCTCAAGGCTTACCCGCGTAGGCGGGAAACTGAGCTGTTCCGCACACAGGGTGTGTGCCTCTTCGCTATCAAACGCCAACGCACTTAGGTCGATCTCTTCAAGCTCGCCGCGCAACCGCAGGCTGGCAAGCCCCAAGGCGGGTCGTGAACGGCTGGTAAGCGTTAACGTGAGCCAAGCGGGCTGGTGGCGCAGCCAACAGGCAAGCCCGGCTAAAATATCGGGATGTGTCAGGTGTTCAAATTCATCGAGCACTAGGCGACATGAGGCGTGCTGTTCGGGGAGCTCGCTTAGCCAGCGCTCTAGCTGATCAACGCACCCGGTTTCTTCAACCGCTGGCGACAGCGGCGTATGTTCGTCTAACAGCGCATTGATGGCGGCTTGCCAGTAGTTTAGGAAGCGAGCGGGCTGATTATCGCGCGGGTCCAAGCAAAGCCAGGCGGCCTCTTGCTCCAGGGCGGGTAGTCGTTCAGCCAGCAGCGTGGTCTTGCCATAGCCCGAAGGTGCCTGCACCACTAACAAACGCACCCGCTCGTTTAAAGCGAAATAGTCATTCAGACGCGGCCTTGCCACCACACTCAGCGGCAGTGGCGGTGCTTTTAACTTTTCTTGAAGCAGCGGCATGGCCCCTCCTTTTCTCTACCCAAAACCTAGCCTAGTAAAGCTAGGCCAATAAAAAGCCCGCGACGAGTCGCGGGCAATCAGCATTGGTCAAATACGCGTCATGATTCCATGAGATCAAAACAGCCTTGCTAGGGAGCGGTTCGCTCTTAGAACCATACCTCAGTTTGTACACCGAAGGTGAACTCACCGCCGGTGAAGCCGTCGCTACCCAGCGAGCTAGCGCCGTAGCTGTTCAGGCTTTCATCCCAATCGCTGTAAGTAGTGAACAGACGGATTTCAGGACGCTTCCAGAACCCACCCACTTCCGGCTTGAAGGTCGGTGCAATGGTGAACTTCATGTAGTCGCCATCGACAGCGTTACGACCGCTGTAACCCTGCGGCTCGAAGTCTATCCACTGGTAGCTGGCTTCGTACTGCATTTCAAAGTTCTGATTGATTTCATTCGCTAGACGAACGTTTAGGGTCGCCCAGTCGTAGCTGTCGCCATTCGCGAAACGGTCATCGCTGGTTTCTGCCAAAATAGCAGGCGCAATACGCCATTGCGGGGCAATGTAAGTGGTGCCGTAAACGGCTAAACGCGTGGCCGTGGCGTCGTCAGTGAGGTCGCCATTGCTACCCAGGCCTTTCACCTCAGCACCCAAGCCTTGGCCGTGCAGCACGGCGGCTTTGAAGTTACCTTCGCCCATACCGAAGAAGCTATCACCGTGGTAAGCCACCATGGTGTGCCAGCCGGTATCAGCAGCGGTTTGGCCCGCGCCAATATCGCGCTCATCGTTATCGGCAGCGGACATACCGTTAACCATCACCTGCCAGTTACCGAAGTAGTTGTTGGAGGTCAGTACCAGGTTGTCGGTGTTGCTATCTCCACCGTCTAAACCGGGGTTCTCACGGTTAATGATCGGGAATTCGCTGAAGCTACGGCCATAGAGCGAGAAGTTGGTTTTCCAGTTCTCCGCCAGCTGTACGTCGTACACACCACCACCGGTACCAGCTAGGAAGACCACATCGCTATCGAGCCAGTGAATATCGAAGTTGTTACGGTCAAAGCGCTTACCGGCCCAGATGGATGCGTTTTCAAACGCCCCGGTGAAGCTGGGCAGGTCGCTGAATTCTGCATACACTTGGCGCACGTTTAGGTTGGTGTCATCGCCCACCCAATCGTTACTGGAGTTAGTGCCATGAGCCAACATGGTGGTGTAACGGGCTTTAGCACCGTTATCAAACTGCATGCGGTAATTCAAAATGGCTTCAGAGTAGGTGTCGGGCTCGTTACCCAAGCGACCGACGGCACCACCGTTGCCACCTGCTGGTGTTAGGTAAGGGCCACCCGGTGCGCTTTTGCCATCTTCACCGATCAACAGGCCAGAGCGGGCGTAAACGTTAAACGAGAAGCCCTCTTCACCGCTGGCCTGGCGCTCGACGCGCGCTAGGCGCTCTTCAATGTCAGCATCGGTAGTGGCAACGGCTGGGGCGCTTGAAGCAGGCGCTGCGCCGCGGCCCTGTTCGGCCAGCTCCGCACGACGCTCAGCCGCATCAGCACGCTGCTCGGCGGCTGCTATGCGTGCTTCCAGTTCGGCAAAGCGCTCTTCCATGGTCATGTTAGCGTTGGCGGCACCGCAAAGACCGAGGCTGGCAGCGGCGACGGCAATGGCTAAAGGTGTTTTGAACGTTGTTTTATGCATTGTTTTTCAACCCTAATGTTAAATCCTATTGTTTTTTATTCCGAACGCCCGAACCCGTTTGGCTCCCTACTTTTTGATCACCGGCCCCAAAACCAGTGTAAAAAGCCAGCGTTTCAGTGCTGCCACCCATGTCGTTACTTCGACTCGCCGAACCATGTGCCAAACAACGCGATAAGGTGGTTTACCCAACGTGTTGCAAAGTAACTTTCGTGTTGTGTGAAGATTGAGTGACAGGTGAAACTTAATCGATTAAGAGCTAGTAAACCAACAAGCTTTTGCTAATTATCGACCAATGTCTAAAGCCTTCTTTAACTTAGAAAAAATGCATTCAAATACGTTAGACAAAAGTCGCTATTGAACTTCACGCCAACAGACGGCTAACTGACAGCGTACTTAATCGTTTAAGTAGGCGCTGTTAGCGCTTTGATACCCCATCACTCACAACAAAAAAACGCCGAGGAACGCCGTTATGAAAAAGACACTACTCACGTCTGCTATTGCTTTGGCCAGTATTGCCAGCGCCGCTGGATCTGCCCAAGCGGCTGAGCTCACTATTTCCTGTGGAGCGGTAGGTGCAGAGTTGACCCTTTGCCAAGAAGGCGTACGCGCTTGGGAAGAGAAAACCGGCCACAGCGTCGATGTGGTTTCAACGCCGAACTCGTCTACTGAGCGGCTGTCGCTCTATCAACAAATTTTGTCTGCCAATTCCAGCGATATCGATGTCATGCAAATTGACGTGGTATGGCCGGGCCTGCTTGCCAACCACCTGCTTGACCTACGTGAAGTACTGGGTGAAGACGCCGCTGCTGGCCACTTCGACACCATCGTGACCAACAACACCATTGATGACCGCCTAGTGGCGATGCCCTGGTTTACCGATGCGGGCGTGCTCTACTACCGCGAAGACCTGCTTGAGAAGTACGGCCACGAAGCCCCCACCACCTGGCAAGAACTCACCGAGATTGCCCGCGAAATTCAAAACGCCGAACGCGAAGCGGGCAATGACCGCATGCAGGGCTTTGTGTTTCAGGGCCGTGCTTATGAAGGCTTAACCGTTAACGCCCTGGAGTGGGTCGCAAGCTTTGGCGGCGGCACCGTGGTGGATAACGAAGGTGAAGTGACCATCAACAACGAACGCGCCGCGCAAGCGCTGGATCTCGCTGCCTCTTGGATTGGCGACATCTCTCCTGAAGGCGTACTGAACTATACCGAAGAGGAAGCACGTGGTGTGTTCCAGGGCGGCAACGCGGTCTTTATGCGTAACTGGCCCTACGCATGGTCGCTGGCGCAAAGCGATGACAGCGATGTGCGTGACAAAGTAGGCGTTGTTCAACTGCCTGCCGGCGGTGAAGAGGGCCAAAGCGCTGCGGGTCTAGGCGGCTGGAACCTCGCGGTCTCTCGCTATAGCGAACACCCCGAGATCGCCGCTGACCTGGTTGCCTACCTGACCGGTGAAGAAGAGCAGAAGCGCCGCGCCATTCAGGCTTCTTACAACCCGACCATCGACTCGCTTTACCAAGACCAGGAAGTGCTGGATGCCGTGCCCTTCTTCGGTACGCTTTACGACACCTTCACGAACGCAGTTGCGCGCCCTTCCGCCCCCACCGGCGATGCCTATGGCCGCGTCAGCAACGCTTTCTTCAGCACCTCTCATGACGTGCTGTCTGGCACCAAAGATGGCGCTCAAGCCGTCGCGGACCTTGAAGGCGAACTGCTGCGCCTGAAGCGTCGTAACTGGTAATCGCGGAGACACCTATGTCGAGCTCTTCTCACCACTCTCACCAAGACGCGCCCCTCGGGGCGCGTTCCGCCACGCCTGCGCGTCGGCACCGTGGCACCAAGGTACGCCGCCAACGGGTTAAGGCGGCGTGGCTATTTTTAGCCCCCATGCTGATTGCGTTAACGCTGGTGGCGGGCTGGCCCTTACTGCGTACCTTCTTTCTTAGTTTTACCGATGCGTCGCTCTCCGATTTGGGCTCAGCGAACCTGATCGGCTTTGAAAACTATCTGGTTTACGACAATGGCCGCTGGTTTGGCGTGTTAGCCGACTCGGTGTGGTGGCAGTCCGTGTGGAATACGGTCTACTTCTCGGTCGTTTCCGTTTCGCTGGAAGTGGTGTTTGGCGTCATCGTGGCGCTGATTCTAAACGCAGAATTTAAAGGCCGTGTGATCGTTCGTGCGGCGGTCCTCATCCCTTGGGCGATCCCAACCATTGTCTCTGCCCAGATGTGGGCGTGGATGCTGAATGATCAGTTCGGCATCATCAACCACCTGCTGATGGTGGTTGGCATTATTGATAATCCTATCGCCTGGACGGCCAGCGCCACCTACTCCATGTGGGCGGTCATTATGGTTGACGTTTGGAAGACCATTCCTTTCGTCGCGCTGCTGGTGTTAGCCGCGCTGCAAATGCTGCCTAAAGATTGCTATGAAGCCGCCGAGGTAGATGGCATTCACCCAGTCCATGTGTTCTTCAAAGTGACACTCCCGCTCATCACCCCTGCCCTGATGGTGGCGGTGATCTTCCGCCTACTGGATGCCCTGCGGGTGTTCGACGTGATCTATGTATTGACCTCCAACTCCACCAGCACGATGTCGATGTCGGTCTACGCCCGTCAACAGCTGGTGGAATTCCAGGATGTCGGCTACGGCAGCGCAGCCTCTACGCTGCTGTTCCTGATCATCGCGCTGGCCACCATTGCCTACCTCTATCTTGGCCGCAAACAGATTCAATTGGGAGGTGACTGATGAACAGCCGTCAGTTAGCCAAAATCGCTAAACGCGTTGGTTTTTGGGCCCTTATCGCGGTCATCATGGTGTATGCGGTGTTCCCGTTTTACTACGCAGTGATCACCTCGGTAAAACCCTCCAGTGAACTATTCCGCGTGGAGCTGTGGCCCTCGACCTGGAACCTGGATAACTACGCGCAAATCTTCAGCCAATCGAGCTTTGTGCGGGCGATTTTTAACTCGATCATCGTCGCGTTCAGCGTGGTGTTTATCGCTTTGCTGTTAGGCATTACCGCCTCTTATGCGCTTGGGCGGGTACGCTTTCGCGGCCGCTCTACCGTACTGCTGGTCATTCTGGGTGTTTCGATGTTCCCTCAGGTGGCAGTACTTTCTGGGCTGTTCGAGGTGATTCGCGCGCTAAATCTTTACAACAACCCCGCCGGCCTGATTCTCAGCTACACCATCTTTACCCTGCCCTTCACGGTGTGGGTACTCACCACCTTTATGAAGCAGCTGCCCATGGAGCTGGAAGAGGCCGCCATCATGGATGGCGCCACGCCCTGGGTCACCATCACCAAAGTATTCCTGCCGCTGATGTGGCCGGCCATGGCGACCACCGGGCTGCTGGCGTTTATCGCTGCCTGGAACGAGTTTCTGTTTGCCCTGACCTTCACGCTCACCGATGCCCAACGCACGGTGCCGGTTGCGATTGCGCTGCTGTCTGGCGGTAGTGCCTACGAGCTGCCCTGGGGGCCGATTATGGCGGCTTCTGTGGTGGTGACCGTACCGCTGGTGATTTTGGTGATTATTTTCCAGCGCCGCATTGTGTCGGGCCTGACCGCGGGTGCCGTCAAAGGCTAACCCACGCAACGAATATATTGATGGGCTGATGTTTATCCGTCAGCCACTTTTTTTAAGGAATGAGTCATGCAAGACACTATGATGTGGTGGCGCGGCGGCGTTATTTATCAAATTTATCCGCGCAGCTTCTTAGACAGCCGCGGCGACGGTGTGGGTGACCTGAACGGCATCACCGAGAAACTGGATTACGTCGCGTCGCTCAACGTCGATGGTATTTGGCTATCGCCCTTCTTTACCTCGCCGATGCTCGACTTTGGCTACGACGTGAGCGACTACCGCGACGTGGACCCGATGTTTGGCACGCTGGAAGACTTCAAGGCGCTGCTGGAAAAAGCCCATTCGCTGGGCTTGAAAGTGATGATCGATCAGGTGATCAGTCACACCTCTGACCAGCACTCGTGGTTTCAAGAGAGCCGCCAGGATCGCACCAATCCAAAAGCCGACTGGTTTGTGTGGGCCGACCCGAAACCCGATGGCACACCTCCCAACAACTGGCTGTCGATTTTTGGCGGCTCGGCGTGGACCTTCGACTCCCGCCGCCAGCAGTACTATCTGCACAACTTCCTGACCAGCCAGCCGGACGTGAACTTCCACAACCCGGAAGCGCGTCAGGCACAGCTCGACAACATGCGTTTCTGGCTGGATTTGGGTGTCGACGGTTTCCGCTTGGATACGGTCAACTTCTACTTCCACGATGCCGAGCTGCGGGACAACCCGCCGGTACCGAAAGGCGAAGCCAAAACCCTGGGCGCACCGGAAGCGAACCCCTATACCTGGCAGCGCCACGTCTACGACCTCAGCCGCCCGGAAAACCTGGACTTCCTCAAAGACCTGCGCGCGCTGATGGATGAGTACCCCGGCACCACCACCGTGGGTGAGATTGGCGACGACAACCCGCTGGAGCGCATGGCTGAGTACACCGCCGGTGGCGATAAGCTGCACATGGCGTACACCTTCGACCTGCTCAACATGCCCCACTCCGCCAGCTACCTGCGCGAAGTGATCGAGCGTTTCCAACGCTTGGCAGGTGACGCCTGGCCCTGCTGGGCAACCTCCAACCACGATGTGGTGCGTAGCGCGACTCGCTGGGGCGCTGACGAAGACCCCCATGCCTACCCGAAAGTGATGCTGGCGATGCTGTTCTCACTGCGCGGCAGCGTGTGCCTGTATCAAGGTGAAGAGCTGGGCCTGCCGGAAGCCGACGTACCTTTCGAGCGCATTCAAGACCCCTACGGCAAAGTGCTGTGGCCCGAATTCAAAGGCCGCGACGGCTGCCGCACCCCCATGCCGTGGACTGACGGTGAGCAAGGCGGCTTCTCTCCGGTGGAACCGTGGCTGCCCATGGAAGCTCGTCACTTGGATTTAGCCGTTAGCCGCCAGCAAGACGACCCCAACGCCACACTCAATAGCGTGCGCGCCCTGCTAGCCTTCCGCCGCAGCCATCCGGCCATGTTCGATGGCGACTTGGCACTGGTAGACGTGGGCGAGGACCTGCTTGGCTTTACGCGGCAAAAAGGCGACGAAACGCTTCTGTGCGTTTTCAACCTGACCGGAGAAGAGCAGCACACTACTCTGCCCGTTAACGTTGCCAGCGACCTAACGGTTGCCAACTTCACCGCCACGCGAGATGGCAGCACGCTCACGCTGCCTGCGTATCAAGCCGCCTTTATGCAGGTTGCCTAAACGCCGCCTATAACAGTTAATAACGATAGCCGGCCCGCGACGCTCTTGAGGCCGGCAAGGAGTTACCATGGCAAGTGTTACGCTTGAAAAGGTCAACAAAGTATTTGGCCGAGATCACATTATTAAAGACGTCGATCTCTCCATTGGCGACGGCGAGTTTGTCGTATTTGTCGGCCCCTCTGGCTGCGGTAAATCGACTCTGCTACGTCTGATTGCCGGGCTGGAGTCCATCAGCGAAGGCGATTTGAACATTGGCGGCACCGTGGTCAACGATCTACCGCCTCGTGAACGCGGCGTGGGGATGGTGTTTCAGTCCTACGCGCTCTACCCGCACATGACCGTTTACGACAATATGGCGTTTGGTCTTAAGCTGGCCAAAACCGACAAAGAAACCGTGCACGAGCGGGTGATGAGTACAGCGAAGATACTGCAGCTGGAAGAGCTTCTGCACCGTAAGCCCAAAGCACTCTCCGGTGGCCAGCGCCAGCGGGTGGCGATGGGCCGCGCCATGGCGCGCGAGCCGCGTATTCTGCTATTTGATGAGCCTCTCTCTAACCTGGATGCCTCGCTGCGCGTGCAGATGCGCAACGAAATCGCCAGACTGCATAATCGTCTGGGTTCTACCATGATTTACGTGACACACGATCAGGTCGAAGCCATGACCCTGGCAGATAAAATCGTGGTGCTTAACCGTGGTCATGTCGAGCAGGTGGGCAGCCCTCACGAACTGTACCAACGCCCGGCCACTAGGTTTGTCGCTGGCTTTATTGGCTCTCCCACCATGAACTTCTTGCCCGCCAAACTGCTTAGCGGTGCCACTGACGGCTGCCGAGTTAGCGTTGCAGGATTAGGTGACGTTACCCTGCCACAAGCGGGCGATGGCTACTCGCAAGGCAGCGCATTGACGCTTGGCGTGCGCCCAGAGCACCTGCGCTTGGAAGCACCTCAAGGTGACAACTGCTTTGATATCGTCAACGTTGAGTACCTGGGTAATGAAGTATACGTATACCTAGAGCCGAAAGAGGGCAAAACGCTGCTGATTCACCGCAGCGAAGCGCCCAGCCAGTGGAAAGAGGGCCAGCAGGTATCACTGGTACCGGATACCGAGCACGTGCATTTATTTGATGAAAGCGGTGCTGCGCTCAAGCTTTCCGGCGCTCGCTCAGCAGCATAACGAGTCATAGAAGGGCTTATCACGGCCTTGGTGGGTGAGACAACCTTGCAAATGAGGGTAGTCGTCACACCACCAAGGCCGTTATTCTTGTGCGCGACAATTAAATAATTAGCCTGCGCTGTAAATGCGTCAGGCACGCACTCTCTCCACCAACGTTCTTCACCTGTTTAGGAAGTACCGTGACCGCCCCTCGCCGAATGACCCTAAAGGATCTTGCGCTCGAACTCGGCGTCTCTACCGCGACGATTTCCAACGCCTTTAACCGCCCCGACCAGCTCTCACCGCTGCTGCGCGACCGCATTCTCAAAGAAGCCAAACGGCTGGGATATAGCGGCCCCGATGCCAAAGCTCGCAGCCTGCGCACCGGGCGCTCCAGTATCGTTGCGGTGATTCTGGCCGAAAGCCTGACTTACAGCTTGAACGATGCCGTCGCCAGCGAGTTTCTCTCTGGCGTGGCTGAAGTGCTGGATGCCCACGGCCATACCATGCTGCTATTACCGGGCCGAGGCCACGCATCACAGCCGCCCGGCTCGGCTAATATCGCCGATGGATTTATCGTTTATGGACTGATGCCCAACAATAAGCTGTTGAATGAGCTTCCTTCACAGCGCCCGCTGGTGTCGGTGGATTTTGATATTGACGGCTGCCCCACGGTACATATCGATGACCGCGACGCCAGCTACGCGATGGCAACCCATGCGCTTAAGCAGCGCCCTCTTCGTCCTGCCATTATCAACCTGCGTTTAACCAAAGAGCACTGCAATGGCCGGGTGACCAAAGAGCACACGATGCTGCCGGACAGCAGCACCATTAGTCGCGCTCGCCTAGCCGGGTTTCACGCAGCGCTCACCGAGCATGGCTTTGATACCCAACAGGTTCCGCTATGGAATATTGAAGAGAACGTGTTTGACGTGTGCTCGCCGGTGATTACCGAGATCATCGACCTGCCTGCCGAGCAGCGCCCTGACCTTTTGCTATGCATGTCAGACCGAATTGCGCTCACCGCGCTAACGCTAGCAGAGCAGCGAGGCATTCACGTCCCAGGGGAGTTACGAATCACAGGTTTTGACGGCATTGCCGAAGGGCAGTACCGAGCACCACGCTTAACCACCGTACGCCAGGACAGCGCAGGTAAAGGGCGTGTGGCGGCCAAAATGATTTTAGGCCGAATACCAAAAACCCAGCAGCTGCTCAAAACCGAGCTGCTGCTGGGTGACACCTGCCCTTAAAGGACAGCCCCTAAAACGGCGGGATTATTACGCGGTTTTCTGCATCGCGATAGCGGTATCCAACATACGGTTGGAGAAGCCCCACTCGTTGTCGTACCACGCCATGATTTTCACCAGGCGACCGTTCACACGGGTGTGGTTAGCGTCAAAGATGGACGAGTGTGCATCGTGATTGAAGTCGATAGACACCAGCGGCTGGGCGTTGACGGCCAAGACCGGCGAGTTCGCGGCGGCTTTCTCAACAATCGCGTTGATCTCTTCTTTGGTGGTATCGCGGCCAGCGGTGAAGGTTAGATCCACCAGAGAAACGTTGATCACCGGCACGCGCACAGCCAGGCCATCGAACTTGCCTGCCAGCTCCGGCAGTACCAAACCTACGGCTGCTGCCGCGCCGGTTTTGGTCGGAATCATGGAGTGGGTGGCACTACGCGCACGGTAGGGGTCGGTGTGATAAACGTCCGACAGGTTCTGGTCGTTGGTGTAGGCGTGAACGGTGGTCATCAGGCCATTCTCAATGCCTACTGCATCGTTCAGCGCTTTAGCAACCGGGGCTAAGCAGTTGGTGGTGCAAGAAGCATTTGATACCACGGTGTGCTCAGCGGTCAGAATGTCGTCATTCACACCGTAAACAATGGTGGCATCCGCATCTGGGCTAGGCGCAGAAATCAGCACGCGCTTTGCGCCTGCAGCAATATGCTTGGCCGCCGCCTCGCGCTTGGTAAACAGGCCGGTACACTCCATGACTAAATCAATGTTCATAGAGGCCCAAGGCAGGTTGGCCGGGTCGCGCTCAGAAGAGATCGCAATACGATCCCCATCCACGCTGATGCTCTCTGCATCGTGCTCAACCGCAAACGGGAAATGGCCGTGAACGGTATCGTGGCGCAGCAGGTGGGAGTTTAGGGAAGGGTCGCCCAGATCGTTAATCGCAACTACCTGAACGCGATCACGGTAGCCGTTTTCGTACAGCGCACGCAGTACGTTACGGCCAATCCGTCCAAATCCGTTAATGGCAACTCTTATTGTCATGGTAGCACCTCAATCAAGCAGTGGTCGTAGATGGCGTATCCAGTAAAAAAATTACTAAAAATACGTATTTAAGCACCTATAGGCCGATTTTAACCTGCCATAACCGCCCCTAAAGGCTAATAACTATCCAATATGTAGTAAAATTACTATATAAAGGCTATCGTAGTCCAATACTTAATCAACGATTCACCTGCCCTTTTTTCGGGCCTTGTTCAGCCCACGCTGCTCATCAGGAGTACCATATGACACGCGCAACGTCCCCGACTCCCCTTCGCCGTACCAAAATCGTCGCCACGCTTGGCCCAGCCAGTGACCGCCCCGGGGTGTTGGAAGCCATGCTAAAAGCGGGCGTTGACGTGGTGCGGCTGAATTTCTCCCACGGCTCTGCTGATGATCACCGCCGCCGCCTCACCGAGGTGCGCGAGATCGCTCAGCGCTTAGGCCGCAGTGTCGCCGCACTCGGCGACTTGCAAGGCCCTAAAATTCGTATTTCCCGCTTCAAAGAAGGCGCTATCCACTTAGACATCGGCCAAGCGTTTGTGCTCGATATGGCCATGGATGCCAATAGCGGCACCACCGAACGGGTTGGCTGCGACTACAAAGCGCTAGTAGATGACGTTTCACCCGGCGACCGTCTGCTGCTGGATGACGGCCGCGTAGTGCTGGATGTCACCTCCATTGTTGGGCAGGAAGTGCATACCCGAGTTCACGTGGGTGGCAAGCTGTCTAACAACAAGGGCATTAACAAACAGGGCGGTGGCCTGTCGGCACCGGCCCTAACCGACAAAGATAAGCAGGACCTGAAAACAGCCATTGAGATTGGCGTGGACTATTTAGCTGTCTCCTTCCCGCGCCATGCCGCCGATATGCAAGAAGCCCGCGCACTGCTGGGCGAGGAAGGCAAAGAGATTGGCTTGGTCGCTAAACTGGAACGCGCAGAAGCCGTAGCCAACGATGAAACCTTAGACGCCATCATTGAAGCGTCAGAAGCGGTGATGGTCGCCCGTGGCGACCTGGGCGTAGAGATTGGCGATGAAGCGCTGATTGGCACGCAAAAGCGCATTATCAAGCATGCTCGCTCACTGAATCGTGCTGTGATTACGGCTACGCAGATGATGGAGTCGATGATTGAGTCGCCGCTCCCCACCCGTGCGGAAGTATTCGACGTGGCTAACGCCGTACTCGACGCCACCGATGCAGTCATGCTCTCTGCCGAAACCGCAGCGGGCGACTACCCGGTAGAAACCGTTGAGGCTATGAACCGCGTCTGCCTGGGTGCTGAGCGCGAGCGCATCGCCCAAGCCTCCGGCCACCGTATTCATGAAGGCTTCGAGCGGATCGATGAAACCATCGCGCTTTCCGCCATGTACGCCGCCAACCATCTGACCGGCGTACGCGCGATTGCCTGCATGACCTCCACCGGCTACACGCCGCTGATTGCCTCACGCATTCGTTCAGGCTTACCGATTGTTGGCTTGGCCCACAGCCCCATCGCCCAGCGGCGCATGGCGCTCTATCGCGGCGTGGTCTCGATTCCATTCGATACCACGCACATGGAGGCCACCGAGGTGAACCATGAAGCCATCAAACTGCTGAAGGCCCATGGATTGGCACGCCCAGGTGAGCATGTCATTCTTACTCGCGGCGACCATATGAACGCCCACGGCGGCACCAACACCATGAAAGTACTGGCCGTTGACGCCGAGTAAATAACCGCCTCGCCGCACTATCAATAATAAGCGAATGTCCAGGAGAGCCATGCCATGAACGATGCCCGCCCACCCCGCCAAGCCGTGCGCACGCTGCAACCGCGCAAGCGTATTGCGCTGATTGCCCACGATGGCAAAAAAACCGAGATGCTGGAGTGGGCGACGCGCTGGCAAGACACACTCAGCCAGCACACGCTGATTGGCACAGGCACTACCGCAGGGCGGCTGAAAACCGCCCTGGGGCTAGAAGTGGAAGGCTTAATGAGCGGGCCGCTAGGCGGCGACCAGCAGATTGGGGCGCGCATCGCCGAGCAGCAGCTCGACGTGCTGATCTTCTTTTGGGACCCCTTTGCACCGCAGCCCCACGACCCGGATGTGAAAGCACTGCTGCGTTTAGCGGCGCTATGGAACGTGCCGGTAGCGTGTAATGCGGCCAGCGCCGACTTTCTGCTCTCCTCACCTTATCTTAGCGAACGCTATGATATGTCGATTCCAGACGCAAACGCCTGGGCACAGGCCCGCACGGTATAAACCGCGCGCACCCTGCGCTCAGCGGGTACGCAGGCGGCGCGCGACCACCTGCTGCCCGCATTGGTAGCTTCCATTCATCGCGCCCAGCGCGCACTGAAGCGTCAGCTCGGCGATGCGGTCATAATCCTGCAACGCCGAATTAACCGGCTGAGGCAGAAAATCTAACAGGCGGTGGTCACCAAAAGTGGCTAACCGCAGCGTCTCCGGCAGCCCGCCCTGGGCAAGCAGCTCATCAAACACACCTTCCATCAGCGCGTAGGAGGCCGTGACCAGCGCATCTACCTCGCCTGCAGCAAAGAGCTGTTGCGCCAGTTCAACGCCCACATCCCGCTCGTAGCGCCCACCGCTAAAGGTAACTGCTTCAACGCCCTTCCCTTCCAGTGCAGCAAAAAATCCTGCACGGCGCTCCCGGCTTACCGAAAGTTCAGGCATTGCATCCAGCCACGCGATTCGCCGCGTTGCGCTGCCCATCACCGAGCACGTCAGCGCGTAGGCTGCCTCTTGGTCATTGCTCACCACGCTGGCAAAGCGCTCGGGCGTCAGGCCACGGTCCATACCCACCACGCACCACCCTTCATCGGTCAAATCAGCATAAAAGGTGTCGTTTTCCGGCAGGCAGCTGGCGGTAATCAGCACTTCACAGCGCTGTGCGCGCAGCGCCAAGGCCAGCGTGCGCTCACTATCCGCGCAGTCATCGGAACTCACCACCAGCAGCTGGTAGCCACGCTCTCGAGCACCGCGTTCAAGACGTTTGGCAAGGCGCGCGTAGCTGATATTTTCTAAATCCGGCACGATCAAACCGATCAACCGGCTAGCGCCACGACGCAGCGCGGCGGCCTGAGGGTCAATGTGATAGCGGTGCTGACGCACGATGGCCATCACTTTATCGATAGTGGCCGGGCTGATGCGCCGCTGCTCGGCCTGGCCGTTGATTACATAGCTTGCCGTGGTGCGCGAAACCCCGGCAAGCCGGGCAATATCGGCAAGTGTCATGCTGGTTTCCCCCTAAATGAAGACGGCAGTTTAGCAGCCGTTTTACCCTCTTCAGACCAAAGTCTAAAAAGACAACCCTTGTGTCCAAAAGTGAATCGATTCAGCATAGCCAACTATACACAGGTGACACGATTCATCCAGCTAACCACAACGATCTACGACTAACGTTTTATGCGCGCACTTTCGCCGCCAATCGCAGACGTTGCCGTTGCCTGACCGCGTTTACAGGAGACCCCTATGTTGACACTCGGCCCCGATGACATCTTGCTCGACCGCCACGCGGACAACTGGCAAGCTGCGCTCGACAGCGCCGCCAACGCCCTGGCAGAGGCTGGCTTGGTTGCGGCCGAGTACCGCGATGGCCTCCACGCCCGCGAAGCGCAGTCCTCAACGTACCTAGGCAACGCAATTGCCATTCCCCACGGCACTCCGGAAAGCCGCCATCACGTCAAACGTACCGGCGTGCGGGTGCTGCAGTTCCCTCAGGGTGTACAGTGGCACGACGGCAACACCGTACATGTGCTGGTCACCATTGCGGCACAAAACGACGAGCACCTAGATATTCTGCGCCAGCTTACCCACGTACTCGACCGCGACGGTGTAGCAACCGAGTTGGCCCGCGCCAGCTCCGCCGCCGATGTTGCGCGCCTGCTCTCGAAGCCGTCATTAGCACCGCGCCTGGATGCCGATACGCTGTGCATCAACTTCCCCGCCCGCGACCCGCAGGAACTGGCCCTGGCGGCGGCAGCGCGGCTGCGTCAAAGCGGCTGCGTGGATAACGGCTTTATTAGTGCCGTGGCGAGCGCCCAACCCCAGTGGCTGGGCAAAGGCTTATGGCTTTCAAGCCACGCTCAAGGAGTGAACCAGCCCGCCCTAGGCGTGGCGACCCCCGCCGATAGCACCATCGAGCACGGCGGTCATCCGGTTCATGCGCTGTTCTGCCTGGCCGCCAGCGGCGATGCCCACCGGCCGCTGCTCGAGCAGCTGATGGCGGTACTAGAGAACGGCGAAAGCGACAGCTTTGTGGGCAAAAATAGCGCCCAACTGCTGGCAGCGCTGGCCGGTGAAACCGCCAGCACCCAAACCCGCCGCGTGCGAGTTCTGAACCCCCACGGCCTGCACGCTCGCCCGGCTAAACAGCTGGTACAAATCGCCCGCGCCCAGCCCATGCCCATCAACGTGCGCCTGGAAGAGGGCAGCGCCACCACGGTATCTGCTTCCAGCTTGACCAAAGTGATTGGTTTGGGTGCGCGCCGTGGCCAATGGCTAATCTTCTCTGCCGAGGGCGAACAGGCAAGCGCCGCGTTAGATGCCATTGCCGCCGCTGTCGAAGAGGGCTTGGGTGAAAAAGTCACGCCGTTCGACGGGGGCCGCGATGCCACGCCGGCTGCCAACGCCAGCAAGCCTGCCGTGGAGCCGCTGGCCGCCGACAAGCCGCACACCGGCGTGGCAGCCTCCCCAGGGTTAGCGATTGCCCCGGTATTTGTTATTCGCCCGATGCAGTTTGATTACCCTGAGCATGCCAGCGACCCCACCCAAGAGATCGCACGCTTAGAGGCCGCTCTCAAAGAGGGCGCTGCCCAGCTGCAGGCGCTGGTACACAACGCCCCTGGCGGCGAAGTGGCCGACATTCTCTCTATGCACGAAGAGATGCTCGACGACCCCGAATTGCACCAGGCGGCGATTGACGCCATCCGCGAAGGCCGCTCGGCGGAAGCGGGCTGGTGGGAAGCTATCGACACCGCCGCCCACGCCCAAGAGATGCTGGCAGACCGGCTGCTGGCCGAACGCGCCGCCGACCTGCGCGATGTAGGCCGCCGCGTGCTCGGCGTGCTTTGCGACGTTACCCTGCCCGAGCCACCCGACCACCCCTATATTTTGGTGATGGACGATATCGGCCCCTCCGATGTAGCCCGCTTAGATACATCCCGCGTGCGTGGCCTGCTGACCGTTCGCGGCGGCGCCACGGCGCACAGCGCTATTCTGGCTCGCGCCCTTGGCATTCCTGCGGTAGTCGGTGCCGGTGAAGCGGTCATGGCGCTACACAACGGCGGCATGATGATTCTGGATGGCGAGCGCGGTCGCGTAACTTCGCAGCCGTCTGAAGAGCGCCTGCGCCGCGCCGAGCAGCAGTTGCTCGACCAGCAGCAGCGAGAAGCGGACGCCTGGGAGCTGCGCTTTGAGCAAGCGCAAACCCGCGACGGCCACAAGGTGGAAGTGGCTGCCAACCTCGGCAACACCGCCCACGCCGCCGATGCGGTAGAGCGCGGTGCGGAAGGGGTCGGCCTGCTGCGCACCGAGTTCTTGTTCATGGCCTACTCCAGCGCTCCGGATCTCGCTACGCAAATCGCCGAATACCGTGAAGCCACCGATGCGCTTAATGGCCGCCCGCTCGTCGCCCGCACCCTGGACGTCGGCGGTGACAAGCCGCTGCCCTACTGGCCAGTGCCTCAGGAAGACAACCCCTTCCTCGGCCTGCGCGGTATTCGCTTAGCGCTGACCCAACCAGACGTGCTGGAAACTCAGATTCGCGCACTGCTGATGGCCGCCGTCGGCAAACCGCTACGCATCATGCTGCCGATGGTTAAAGACGTAGCCGAGTTCCGCGCGGCGAAGGCGATTTATGACCGACTTCTCAAAGAGATCGCACCCCAGCAGCGCGCCACCGACGTACAGCTTGGCGTGATGATTGAGGTGCCCTCCAGCGCCTTGTTAGCACCCACGTTGGCCGCCGAAGTCGACTTCTTCTCAGTGGGTACCAACGACTTAACGCAGTACACCCTCGCGATTGACCGTGGCCACCCAGAGCTTTCTGCCCAAGCCGATGGCCTGCACCCGGCGGTACTGCGATTGATTCAAATGACCGTTGAGGCCGCCCATGCACAAGGCAAATGGGTCGGCGTGTGTGGTGAACTGGCTTCTGATGCCATGGCCGTGCCGGTTCTGGTGGGCTTAGGTGTCGATGAACTCTCGGTGAGCGCACGCCAAATCCCGCTGGTCAAAGCCCGCCTGCGCGAGTTTGACCTTGCCCAAGCCCAGGCCAGCGCCCAGTTAGCGCTGAGCAAAGCCACCAGCGACGAAGTCCGCGACGCCTTGGAGGCCAGCTAATGGCACGAGTTGTCTGTATTACGCTGAACCCGGCGCTGGATCTCGCCTTCAACCTGGATGCGCTGACGCTGGGGCATGTCAACCGCCCCACCGGCGCGCAGCTGGAAGCCGCAGGTAAAGGGGTGAACGTCGCGCGGGTATTGGCAAGCCTGGGCCACGAAGTGATTGTCAGTGGCTTCTTGGGCGAAGAGAACGACGCCCCTTTCAGCCTCGCCTTCCCCCGTTACGGCGTCGAAGATGCCTTCGTGCGGGTGCCGGGCAACACGCGCATCAACGCAAAACTCGCCGAGCAGAGCGGCCGTGTGACCGACATCAACGGCCCCGGCATGCCCATCGAAGCCGCCCATCTGGAGGCTTTACGCACCACGCTAAGCGGCCTGTTTGAAAGTAGCGCGCCGCCTGAGGCCGTGGTGGTCGCGGGCAGCCTGCCCCCCGGCATCGACCAGCCCGCGTTTGGCGAGCTGCTTGCCTTCCTGAAAGGTTTCGGGGTGCCGCTGTGGGTGGATACCAGCGGTCCGGCGCTGCTCACGGCGATTGCCGCGCAGCCTGCCGCAGTAAAGCCTAACGAAACCGAGCTGGCCGACTGGGCCGGTAGCGCCCTTGATAGCGACCAACAGCGCCAAGCCGCCGCCGAGCGGCTGCACGCCAGTGGAATCGAGCACGCGCTGATTTCAGCAGGTGCCGAAGGCGTTCTATGGGTGAGCCAGCACGGCACCTGGCAATCCACGCCGCCGACCGTCACCGCCACCAATACCGTTTGCGCGGGCGACACCTTTGTGGCCGGCATGCTCCACGGGCTGCTGAGCCAGCACTCGCCCAACGATACGCTTCGTTTCGCCACGGCGCTTTCTGCCGAAGCGGTACGCCATGTCGGTGTGGGCACTTCCCACGCCGATGATTTTGACTCACTCCAACAACAGACCCGGGTACGGCGTCTTGACGACACCCACACCGAGGGAGCCACGCGATGAACCTAATCCTGATTACCGCCTGCCCCAGCGGCATGGCGACCACTTTCCTGGCCGCCAAGCGCCTAGAGCAAGCCGCCACGCGGCTGGGCTGGAACGTTCATGTAGAGATGCACGGCGAGATTGCGCCACTGCAAGCCGCCAGCGCCGAGCAGATTGCTAACGCCGATTTGATCGTCGTGGCCGCCGACCATGTACCCGCTCCGGAACGTTTTGAAGGCAAGCGGCTATTCCAGGCTCCTATTGCCAGCGCCCTGCCCGACCCCAGCGCCTTTTTAAGCCAGGCCAAGCGGGAAGCACCGATTTACAGTGCCCCGGCAGCCACTGCTGCGGCCCCGGCCAGCAGCGGGAATGGCAAAAAAATCGTTGCCGTCACCGCCTGCCCCACCGGCGTTGCTCACACCTTTATGGCCGCCGAAGCGCTGGCCGAAGCGGGTAAGGTCATGGGCCACCAGATTCGCGTGGAAACCCAAGGCTCAGTGGGCGCGCAAAACAAACTCACGGAAGCGGAAATCGCCGACGCTGACGTGGTCGTATTGGCCTGCGATATCGAAGTGGATCCTTCACGCTTTGCAGGTAAGCGTATTTATCGCACGTCTACCAGTAACGCGCTGAAAAAGCCGCGCCCGACCCTTGAAGCCGCTTTCACCGATGCCGCCGTTGAGGACGGCACCAGCGCCGCCAGCAGCAGCGCCACCGCCAAAAAAGGCATGAAAGAGAAAGGCGTCTATAAACACCTGCTGACCGGTGTTTCCTTTATGCTGCCCATGGTGGTGGCGGGTGGCTTGTTAATAGCCCTCTCGTTCGTGTTCGGTATCGAAGCGTTCCAGGAAGAAGGCACCCTGGCCGCCGCGCTGATGCAGATTGGTGGCGGCACGGCCTTCGCGCTGATGATTCCCGTTCTGGCAGGTTACATCGCCTACTCCATCGCCGACCGCCCTGGTATTGCCCCCGGCATGATTGGCGGCATGTTGGCCGCTGAGATTGGTTCAGGGTTTATCGGCGGTATTCTGGCCGGTTTCCTGGCGGGCTACGTGGCCCTCGCCGTCACGCGCTACGTGAAACTGCCCTCCAGCGTTGAGTCGCTCAAACCGATTCTGATCATCCCGCTGATTGCAAGCTTGGTCACCGGCCTCACAATGATCTACGTGATTGGCGAGCCGGTGGCTGCCGTGCTGAGCGCGCTCACCAACTTCCTGGAATCCATGGGCTCGACCAATGCCGTGCTACTGGGCATTCTGCTCGGAGCCATGATGTGCTTTGACCTAGGCGGCCCGGTCAACAAAGCGGCCTACACCTTTGGCGTCGGCCTGCTGGCCTCTGAAACCTACGGCCCAATGGCCGCGATCATGGCCGCCGGCATGGTGCCCGCAATTGGTATGGGTATTGCCAGCTTCGTGGCGCGTAACAAGTTCTCTGCCCCCGAGCGCGAAGCGGGTAAAGCCTCGTTCGTGCTGGGCCTGTGCTTTATCAGTGAAGGCGCGATTCCGTTTGCGGCGAAAGACCCGCTGCGCGTGATTCCAGCCTGTATCGCCGGTGGCGCGGTCACGGGTGCACTCTCCATGCTGGTGGGTGCCAAGCTGATGGCCCCCCATGGCGGTATCTTCGTGCTGCTGATTCCTAACGCCATTACTCCCGCTCTGCTTTACCTGGGAGCCATTGTGGTAGGCTCTTTGATTACCGGCCTGGGCTACGCGTTTATCAAGCGTGATGCTGCCCAAGTCGCCGTTGCCAGCTAAAGGCGGCACACTAAGGGCGAGGCAACCTCGCCCTTTTGCTGTTTAGTCAGCCGTTCAAGACGTCCACCACCCCGCTGTTTTATTAACCATTTTTCTTACCATTTATCGCTAACTGTTGTTCTCAAACGCGCAATATGTAGTATTTTTACATAAATAACAGCGACGCCAGGGCGTCGGACACGCCCCGTTAGCGATAACGATGTAAAACAGATGCAAAAACAACAGGACCGCCCGTTATGTTTCAACTCACTCGCAGCGTTACTTGGCAGGCCCTAGAGCGCCTGCGCGATAAAACCGCCAATGACCGCATTCGTGACTACTTTACGAATGATCCGCAGCGCTTTGAAAAAATGAGCCTGCGCGTCGGCGGCCTCTTTCTAGATTACTCCAAGCATCAGGTATCGGATGAAGTGCTGGCTAAACTGATTGAGCTAGCCGACCACTCCGCCCTGGTACAGCGCCGCGCCCAGATGTTCTCTGGCGACATTATCAACGTGACCGAGAACCGTCCGGTACTCCACACCGCCCTACGCCATTTGGGCGATGAGCCGGTGTATGTGGACGGCGAAGACGTGATGCCAGAAATCACCCGCACCCGCGAGCAGATCAAGCTGTTCTCGGAAGCGGTGCGTAGCGGCGAGTGGAAAGGCTATAACGGCCAGCGCATTAAAGACGTGGTCAATATCGGTATTGGCGGCTCGGACCTCGGCCCCAACATGGCGGTGCGTGCGCTGTTGAAGTATCGCCATCCGGAACTGCACTTCCACTTCGTTTCCAACGTGGACGGCACCCATATTCAGAAAGTGCTGTCGCGGCTAGACCCCGCCACCACGCTGTTTATCGTCTCTACCAAAACCTTCTCCACCCAGGAAACCCTGCTCAACGCCAAGACGGCACGACGCTGGTTCCTGGAAAACGCTGGCGAAGACGCCGATGTGGGCGCGCACTTTATTGCCGCTTCCACCAACCGCAAAGCGGCGATGGAGTTCGGTATTCGCGAAGAGAACGTGTTTGAGTTTTGGGCCTGGGTGGGCGGCCGCTACTCCATGTGGTCTTCCATCGGCTTGCCCATTGCGCTCTCGATTGGCTTTGAAGGCTTTATCGAGCTGCTGGAAGGCGCCCATGAGATGGACCGGCACTTTATCGAAGCGCCTTTCGCTCAGAACATGCCGGTACTGATGGCGCTGATCGGCATCTGGTACATCAACTTTATCGGCGCGGAAACTCAGGCCATCGTGCCCTACGACCAAGCGCTGAACCAACTGCCCTCCTTCCTGCAGCAGTTGGATATGGAGTCTAACGGTAAGTCGGTAGATATTTTCGGCCACCCGGTGAACTACAAAACCGGCCCGATTGTATGGGGCCAAACCGGCTCCAACGGCCAGCACGCCTTCTTCCAGCTGCTGCACCAGGGCACGCGCTATGTGCCCATCGACTTTATCGCTTCGCTCAAGCCGGAACCGGGCGTGGAAGACCACCACTTCGCCCTGCTGACCAACATGCTGGCCCAAGCCAACGCCTTTATGGAAGGCAGCCAAGGCGACAGCAAAGAGCTTAGCCAGCTCGACCCCTACAGCTGCCCCGGCAACCGCCCCTCCAGCACTCTGCTGCTCGACGAGCTAACGCCGAAAAACCTGGGCGCGCTGATTGCGCTCTACGAACACAAGGTGTTCGTGCAGGGCGTGATTTGGAACATCAACTCGTTCGACCAGTGGGGCGTACAGCTAGGCAAGCGCATTGCGGGTGAAATCAGCGAGCGCATCGACGCCAACGCCGCCGACTTCGACGCTTCTACGCAGGGGCTGCTTGAGCTGGTGCGCGCCCACTTTCCGAGCAGCGCACGCAAAGCCGATAGCGCCGAGCCAGCAAGCAGTGATAAAAAACCGGTGCGGAAGAAGCGTTAGGTTAAAAGGTAGGTAAGCACAGCGCCTTGGCAGACTGCCAGGGCGCTTTTGGGTCAACGCCTATTGAGTGGCTCTCAACCGTCGTAAATCGGCGTGTAGCCGTGGCTTATTGAACATTGTGAAAAGGTGAACGTCATGCGGCATCTTCACCAAGCCATCCAGCACTGCCCACGAGTAGCGGTATACGGCACGTTAAAGCACGGCCATCGCAATCATCACTGGTTAAACGGCGCTGACATGCTGGGCCAAGACCGTTTAACAGAGATTACGCTTTAGGACCTTGGCCCCTACCCAAGCGCTAAGCTCACGCCATCCACAGGCGTTGCGGTGGAGGTGTATGCCATTAACGCTGAACAGCTAGCGCGGCTGGATGAGCTAGAAGATTACCTGCATAACTCTCCCGACAAGGGGATGTACGACCGAAGGATGTTGGCAACCCAACATGGCGATGCCTGGTGCTATATCTACAATCCACCGGTTGAGGCAACGTCGCAGATCAAGAGCGGAGAGTGGTAAAACGATTTACAGTAAGGCCAACGCCTCTTCCGTACTCACAATCTCCGCATACTCCCCGTCTAAATTCGCCAGCGACATCGCATGCACCTCTTCGGCAGTGCGATAGGTGCCGGCGTAATCTTGCTTTGCGAACGTGAAGGTGGCATCGCTCACCACGTAAGCATCGAAGCCTAAATTCCCCGCCGAACGTACCGTGGCTTCGACCGAATTACTGGTACTGACGCCTACAATGACCAACTTATGGATGCCGCAGGCACGTAGCCAGCGCTCTAACCCAGAGTGCGTGAACGCATCGGGCACGTTTTTATCGACGATATGCTCGGTAGCGAGTGGCTCAAACGCAGGCTGGAACAGCACGCCGCTCTGCCCAGGCCAAAACGGTGAGCTGGGCGTGCGGGAAAGATGGCGTACATGCACGATAGGCCCGCCTTGGCACCGCCAATCGGTCAGTAGACGCTGAATGTTGGCTTCGGCTTGCGGGTTATTGCGCTCTCCCGCTTTTTCAGTCGCCATGCCTTGCTGCATGTCGATAATGATCAGCGCTACGCGCTGATTCTTCGTCGCGTACATGCTTTCCCTCCTGCAATCATCCAAGTAAGACGTCCCTCTTTCCCCAAAATACCATTAGCGCTGTCGTGGCTGTACTGCCCGCTTGGTTGCGGTGCTGGGCAAACCCCATACACTGTATTTATAAACATATATATTGATACTACGTATGAGGTGGCAGATGACATCACTGGATCTCTCTCGCGCTACCGTGCATAAAGGGCGCGGTGCAACCTACGACCCACATAACCGCTTTGCCCCTACCCGCAGCGTGGCAGAGGATGACGGATGGTGGCAGGAAGAAGCCTCTATCTCACTGGCAACAGAAGTGCGCGAGGAAGCCAGTAAAAGCGCACTTTCTTGGAACAACTCGCCAGATTTACCTTTTGATCGTTCGCTTAACCCGTATCGCGGCTGTGAGCATGGCTGTGTCTACTGCTATGCGCGTCCCTCCCACGCCTATTGGGATTTATCACCGGGGCTGGATTTTGAAACCAAGCTGATCGCCCGCCACGGGCTGGTGGAGCATTTAAAAGAGGAGCTTTGCCACCCCCACTATGTTTGCCGCCCCATTAACCTCTCCGGTAATACCGACTGTTACCAGCCGCTAGAGGCCACCTACCAAACCACTCGCCGCTTACTGGAATTGCTGTTGGCTTGCCGCCACCCGGTGACGCTAGTGACGAAAAGCACGCTGATTTTGCGGGATATCGATCTACTAGCAGAAATGGCGGAGCATCGCTTGGTGCGGGTGTTCGTGAGCTTGACCAGCCTAGACGCTAACCTAAAGCGCACGCTGGAACCCCGTGCGGCATCGCCGCAGGCACGCCTGAAAGTGATCCGCGAGCTAAACACGGCGGGAATACCGGTGGGCACGCTGGTATCGCCGATTATTCCAGGCCTGACCGACCACGAAATTGAGCGCATTCTGGAAGCCGCCAGCCGCGCCGGGGCGCGCACCGCCACCTGGATGCTGCTGCGGCTGCCCCACGAGGTCGCGCCGCTGTTTGAAGCGTGGCTAGAGGCTCACTACCCCGAGCGCGCTGCCAAGGTGATGAGCTTGATGCGTCAGTGTCGGGGCGGTAAAACCTACGATGCGGCCTTTGGTAAGCGCTTTCGCGGCGAGGGGGTATTCGCTGACTTAATCGCCCAGCGGTTTCAGCGTGCTAGCCGCCAGTGGAACATGCAGCCACGCACCGAGCAGGGGCTGAATACCCGTGATTTTCGCCCGCCCCGGGCACAGGGGGATTTATTTGATTAGACTGCAGGAATACCCATCACTAAGAAGACGCCCTCTCCATGTCGCTCAGCAAAACAAAATCCAGCTTTTACCGCCGCCTTTACGTGGCCCACTTGATTGAGCAAGGCGTGGCCAGCGTACCCGCGCTGATGGAAGCCACCGGCATGCCGAGGCGCACCGCCCAAGACACCATTACGTCCCTGGGGGAATTGGATATTGAGTGCGTGTTTGAAAAAGGCGACGGCGAGCGCCACAACATTGGCCACTACACCATTAAGCAGTGGGGCGCGATTGACCCTCAGTGGGTGGCATCGAACGCTGAGCGGCTGGGGCAGGCATTGGGCTATCGCTAGCCTCGTCAGGCTCTTCCCACGCAAGGCGCGCTGTGTTTAACATCACGCTGAGCGAGCTTGCTGCCATCGCCAGCACGGCGGCCAAGGGCGGTACCGCCATCATGATCACCAGCCCAAGCGCCAGCGTGTTATAGAGTGCCGAAAACACTAGGTTTTGCACCATCACTCGGCGGGTGCGCTTAGCCAGTGCCAATAGCCTCACGATACCGCTCACCCCAGGCCAAAGCAGCTGTGCGGCGGCTCCGTCGCGGGCGGCTTCGCTGGCTTGCATGGGGGCGACACCTACCCCGGCTTCGGCAAGGCTCAAGGTATCGTTCACCCCGTCGCCCACATAGAGCGTGGGCGACGGCAACCCTTTGAGAAGTGCCGCTTTGGCTTCCGGCGAACGCTGGGCGTAGCACGCGTTTTTTGCTAACCCCACCTGCTGGCCAAGCCAGCCCACCGGCCCCTGGCGGTCGCCGCTGATCAGCGCCACGATGTACCCTGAGCGCTGTAGTTCAGCAAGGCTCGCTTTCGCATCGCTTACCGGCTGGTCGGCACAGTAGAGCGTGGCGAGCCAACCGCGGCTGTTGGCCACTACCACCTGTGAAGCAAAGGCGTAGTCAGGGTGTTGGGCGTTATCTGGCAAGGGCGCGCCAAGCTGCTGCTCTATCCATGCAGCGCTACCTAACCACCACTGCTCTCCGTTTTGAAACGTTACTTGCTGGCCTTTGCCGGGATGCTCCTCAAGATGAAGTACGTTATGAAGTACTTTATGAAGTGCCTTGGGCGGCGCTGCTGTTTCAGCCTTGTTCGCCCAGTCCAGCAAACCGCTGGCTAGCGGGTGTTCGCTTTGGCTGACGGCGCTGTGCAGCATCGCCTGAAACATCGCGAGGTCTTCGCCCTGGCGCAGCGCGGCGTGCACTACCTGATGCTGCCCACGGGTGAGCGTACCGGTTTTATCGAAGGCAATGCCGCGTACTTTCGCCAGGGTTTCAAAAGCGGCAGGGTCGCGAAGCGCAATGCCCTGCTGTAACGCTTGGCTGCTACCGGCAAGGCTTGCCAGCGGAACCGCCAGCCCCGCCGCGCAGGGGCAAGCTACCACCAAAACAGACAGCGCACGCACAGCAGCGTCTTCCAGCCCAAGGCCCAATAGCAGCCCGAGTGGGAGTGTCAGCACAGCCAGCAGCAGCGCTACGGGGCTTAGCCATGAGGCAAAGCGGTCGGCCAGCTTGTGCAACTCGCCCTTTTTTGCCTGGGCGCGGCGCATTTGCTCGCACAGTTTATCCACCCGCCGCTGGCCGACGGTGGCCGTCACAGTCACCTTCAAAGGCGCTGCGTTTAGCCCCGCCGCATAGCGGCAGCCCGCGTATACACGCTGCCCAGCATGCAGGTAACGGGGCACGCTTTCCCCAGTGAGCGTGGCGGTATCCAGCCAGCCGGGCGTTTCCAGCAGGCCATCCAAGGGCACCTGCTCACCGGGGGGCACTTCAATCACGGCTCCCATGGAGACTTCCCCAACGGGCTGCGTGTCGCGCTGCCCGCCTTGGCAAACTACGACATCAGCCTCCGGCAGCCGCAGTGCATCAAAGGCCTTAAGCCCCCGCTGCCTGCACAGGGTTTCGACCAGCCGGCCCACCAGAAGTAGCACAATCAGCATCACCGCAGTATCAAAATAGACCTCTGAAGAGCCGCGCAGCAGCAGCCCTACCGATACCGCCATGGCGCCAAGCACACCCAGGCTTACCAATACATCCATGCCGGGGCGTCGGGCCAATAGCGTGCGCCACCCCGCTCGGTAAAACGGAAAGCCGGAATAGAGCACGACGGGCAGTGAAAAGGCACCGGCCACCCACGCAACGACCAGCTCTATGGTGGCATTGGGCAGCGCGCCCACGTAGATCAGCAGCGACGCCAGCATGGTCCACATACCCAACACTGCGCCTACAATCAGGCGCAGCGTGAGGTATCGGCTCTCTTGGGCTAAGCGCTGCTGGGCATCTTGCACTGGCTCTAGCTCGCTCAGCCGATAGCCCAGCCGCTTCACCACGGGGGCTAGCACCGCCAACTGGGTTGCTGCGGGAGCGCCGTTTACCCACACCGTTGCGGTAGGGTAATGAACGCTGGCCTGAGCGACCCCCGGCAAGCGGGCTAGCGCGCCCTCTACCGCCAGCGCACAGCTGGTGCACCACATGCCATGAAGCGTATAGAGCGGTGCGTCGTCATTAGCAGGCGAGTCACTGTTCACGGTTACAGACAAGGCGGCACGCCAATGATGGGTAGCCCCGCAAACGCCACGCCAAAGGCAGAAAACAAGTAGAGCCAACCGGATACCACGGCATGAAAGCGCTGACGCCCCTGATGCTGCTTGGCTGTGCGGCAGCACCCCCAGGCCAACAGCACAAGCCCAGCAGCACAGAGAAGGGTAAAACCGCCCAAGCCTGCGTTGAGCAGAGTGAGTGATCTGGCCTCCGGCGGCGGTGGAGACACCGCACAGGCCACCGATAGGCCGCTATACACTGCCACAAACCAAACGCTCCAGAGCGTTAGCCCCACTATCAAATGGATAGGGTGGGTAAAGTTAAGTCGTTCCATCGCCCTACCCTCCTAACACGCGGGGCAACACCGCCAGCGCCCCTATGAGCAGCCCAAAGGTGACCACGTTATAGCGCCAAAGCAAGGCTACTACGCCCGGCTCGAAGGGAGCATGAGCGCCCACATAGCCATAGCCCACACGAAGCCCTTGAAGCACGGTCAAGACGACCGCTAAACCGCCGTGGAACAGGGCGTAGACAAGGCCGACCAGCATCACCGCATCGTGGGAGGTTTGTGTGGGAGCAAGTTCGGCTTGCCACAGCGCCCAGCCCGTTAGCCCCACTTGCAGTGCACCTAACACAGCGGCTAAATAGAAGCCTACGCCTAGCCCGGCATCACGCTGCTGGCGCAGCCCGCGCACCAGCCGCTCCATCACCACACATCCGGCCAACACCGCCACGCCCGCTGCCAACATAAGCATGAGCGATAGCGGCGGCGTCTCCGGCATCTGCCATTGCGGTGAAACGGTCCAGAGATAGAACCAGCCAAATAGATAAGAGAGATAAAACGATCCGTTGGCGATAAGAAAAACACCCATCGCCCAAAGGCCCGGGCCGTCCATCGTGCGCGAATGGAGCGGTGGGTCGCCTGGTTTTACGCCCGCATCCGGTGCCGCTTTAGGATGCGCCCCGTTCTCCCAGGACCAGCGCAGCAGGAAGATACCGGCAATTATCACGAACACGCCTGCCAACGGGTACACCTTGGTCAGCAGGCTCAGGCACACCACCGCCAGCGCGGCAGCGGCAAACAGCGGCCACCAGGAGTTACCGGGCAGGTGTATAATCTCGCGCACCTTGCCTGAAATTGGATCGGTGCCCCACATCTCTCGCCTGCCGTGGGAGGCCACCGCCAGCGAGTGCTTACCCTCGGCCATGGTATGCGGCAGGTTCGGGTCATCCCACAGCGGGTGCCGAGTTTCCACACTGGGGAGGCTCACAAAGTTATAGGCGCTGGGCGGCATGGTGTTGGCCCACTCCAGCGTATCGGCATTCCAGGGGTTATGCTTGGCGGGCTTGCCAAACCGGAAGTGCAGCGCGATATCCAGCAGCACCATGGCAATCCCTGCCGAGAGCACAAAGCTACTGATCGACGAGAGCAGGTTAAAAATCTCCCAGCCCGACCCCGCTTCATAGGTGTAAATCCGCCGGGGCATGCCAAGCAGCCCGGTCCAGTGCATGATTAAGAAGGTGCCGTTAAAGCCCAGGAAGGTAAGCCAAAACCCCCAGCGCCCCAGGTTTTCGGAGGGCATTCGTCCAGAAAAGAGCGGCAGCCAGTAATAAAGCCCGGCGATCAGCGGGAAGAACATGCCGCCCACCAGCACATAGTGCATGTGCGCCACCACAAAGTGGGTGTCGTGCACCTGCCAGTTAAACGGCACCAGCGCCAGCATGACGCCGGTTAACCCGCCGCACACAAAGATAATTAAAAAGCCCATCACCCACAGCATGGGCAGCTTCATTTTGGGTTTGCCAAGCCAGAGCGTGGCTATCCAGACAAACACCTGAATCGCCGTGGGCACGGCCACCAGCATACTGGCCGCCGAGAAAAACGCCTGAGCCAGCTGCGGAATGCCAATGGTGAACATGTGGTGAACCCACAGCCCAAAGCTGATAAAGCCCATGATGGTGATCGCTGCCACTACCCAGCCGTACCCCACAATGGGCCGCCCGGCAAACACCGGAATCAAGGTGGAGACAATACCAGCGGCAGGCAGGAAGATGATGTACACCTCCGGATGGCCAAACAGCCAGAACAGGTGCTGCCAGAGTACCGGGTCGCCGCCGCCCGCAATTTGGAAAAACGGCATGCCTACCGCCCGCTCAAGCTCCAGCAGCACGCTGCCGAGTATCAGCGGGGGGAAGCCCACCACGATCATTAGCGCCATGGCGAGGATATACCACGCAAACAGCGGCATCTTATGCAGCGCCATGCCCTGGGTGCGGGTGCGTAAGATAGACACCACCAGCTCCACCCCCGCCGAGAGCGCTGATATCTCCACAAAGGTGATGCCCAGCAGCCAAAAATCGGAGCCCAAATCCGGGGCAAACTCTTTACTGCTCAGCGGCGTGTACATAAACCAGCCGCTTGAAGGCGCCATCTCAATAATTAGGCTGGAAGTGAGGATAATCCCGCCAAACAGGTAGCAGAAATAACCCAGCGACGTTAGCCGTGGGCACACCAAGTCACGGGCACCAATCATTTTAGGGATCAGGTAAATCGCCAGCCCCTCCAGCATAGGGATGGCGAACAGAAACATCATCACCGTGCCGTGCATGGTGGTGACCTGGTTATAGATCTCCGGCGACATAAAGTCCTGGTCGGGCATCGCTAGCTGGGTACGCACCAGCATGGCGAGAATGCCGCCAATCAGGAAAAACACCATCCCGGTGATCATAAAACGCAGACCTAGCGTTGTATGGTTCACGATGGTGAGGGCCTTTAGCCCTTTCGGGTTACCCCAAATGTCATGTAGGTCTTCGTGTAACTGCTGCGGGTCTTGCTCTACCGCCTCTTGATTCACGCTCTTCATGGGGTCAAGGTCTCCAGCCAAGCACCCAGGGCATCCAAGGTGTCCGTATCAATATCATCGTGGGCAGGCATTTTATTGCCCGGCTTCAGCGTTTGGTGCTGCTGCAGCCACTGGCTCACCGCGCCCTCTTCCATGGCCATCACACCGGCACCCAGCATCGAACGGCTACCTACATCCGAGAGGTTCGGCCCTACATCGCCCTGGCTGACGCCAGCCACTTGATGGCAGCTCGCGCAGTGGATCGCAAAGGCCTCTCTTGCGCTATCGTGGGCTGAATCTTGGGTCGCTAATTCGCTTAGCTCAGCGTCCTGTCGAGCCGCTAGCCATGCATCGAATGCTTCACGAGGCACGGCTTCGACGTACAAATGCATATGCGCATGGCCCACCCCGCACAGCTCGGCACACTGGGCACCAAATACGGCGGGCTCATCAGCTTCCAAACGGATTTTATTCACCCTTCCTGGCAGCATGTCGATTTTGCCGCCCAGGCGCGGCACCCAAAACGCGTGAATGACATCCGCGCCGCTCACATGAAAATCCACCGGCTCCCCTGCGGGCATGACGAGCTGGTTAGCGGTGACGACTTCGCCGCCTTCGGCGCCTGGGTAGCGCACTTCCCACCACCACTGATGGCCGATCACTTCAATCACTTCAGGCGGCTCGCCTAGCGGGAGCGGCAGCATGCGTTGCCCAGCGGGCACCCCGAACATCAGCAGTGCAGTCACACTGGTGATCGGCAACACAAGGCCTCCACCAATAATCCAGCGGCGGGCAATGCGTCGTTCTTGGGCAGGCGTGCGCTCTACGTTGCGCGGTTTGAAGGCATACAGCCAAACCACGGTGACACCGACCAGCACGATAGTGGCAAAGCCCAGCATTACCCACCAAATTAACCGAACGTCTCGCGCGGCGGGCCCTGCAGGGTCTAAGATAGATCTGTCGCCAGTACAGCCCGCGACACTGAGCAGCAGGCTGAGCCCAAGCCAGCAGGCAGCTTGACGGGCTCGCCGCGATGTTAAACACGACATGATGGCGGACGTAGCGCTATCGCGTTCCCTCATTAGCGTTTTCCCTGAAATGCAGTTGATCTGTCCCATTTTTTCGCTTTGTCTAACCACAGGAAGTGACGATGACACCTACTCCCCAACGCTCGATCAAAAGCCGCGCGTCGCTGGCGGGGCACCCGCTCCACCCGGTGATGATTCACTTCCCGGTGGCGGCCCTGATGGCACTGGTCGCCTGCGATATCGCCTACTGGTATACCCAAGATACGTTTTGGTTGCGCGGCGGGCTTTGGCTGGCAGGTGTCGGCGCGTTTGGCGGCTGGATTGCGTCGGTGGCAGGCATCATTGACTTGGTGTCGGTAGCACGGATTCGCCGTTTGATCACGGGCTGGAGTCACGCGATAGTCGCTGTCGTCATGCTCTCTCTGGCGTCGCTGAACTGGCTGCTGCGTTTCACTGAGCCCGATGCGGTGCTGCCATGGGGGTTGGCAATTTCGCTGGTAACGGCCGGTTTGATTGCTTTGGCTGGCTGGCTCGGTGGCCAGCTGGTGTACGAGCACGCGGTGGGCGTTGAAGTAGAATAGTAACCCGAGCGGCTCAGTGGCAGCCCGTAATAGGACATTGGCCATTGAGCTAGCTCCACTCCAGCGGTTTAGAGAGCACAAACCCTAGCACGCCAAATATGCCCACCAGCGCCAGCAGCAGCGCACACAGGCTGGCTGTCTTCACCCCTTTAAAAATGCCCATTTCCAAGCGCAGGATAAGCCAGCCAAAGCAGCCATGAGCGGCCACCATTAACACCACGGCCCCTAGCTTGAGTATTAGCCAGCCCCCTAACAGGCCATGCAACAGAAATAGCAGCGTGCCTGATGCAATCGCCGCAAGGGCCGCTGGCGTGGCGATGGAATTATAGAAAAACCGCGGCATAGGCGGCGTACCCTGGGCAAAGCCAGCGTCTTTACGTAGCTGCAGCGCTTGCAGTAGCAGCGCTGGCAAATAAAGAAGAGCGCCGCACCAAATAACCAGCGCGGCGATGTGCAGCAGTTTTAGCCATGGCATCAGGGCTTCCTTGCGTGACGAGAGCAGAGTCTATTGTGTCCCTGATAACCTTAGTCAACCGATACCATGCTGGCTAGGCAAAACGCCAAGTTTTACTCCACCGAAATTTCATAACCTGTGAATTTACGTAGATTTATCACACCCGTGTCGAACATGAGGTACTGCCCTTTCACGCCCTGAAGAATGCCTTCAACCAGCGGCTGCTTATCAAAATTATGAGAGACCACCTTGCGAGGAAAGGCAGCAACGGGATAGTCGAACTGCAGAGGAGCCTCATCCAACGTGCGGATGGCGTCCTCGCCGTGAACACTGCGTAGCTGGCTTAAGCCGTCTGCCAGTGTGTTCAACAATCGGTCACGCTCAGCGCGCAGATCGAGTGGTTCTACCTCACCTTTTAACATGGCACGCCAGTTAGTGCGGTCGGCCACCTGCTCTTTAAACAGCATCTCGACAAACCCGGACTGCTGGCGGGTATTCACTTCAAGAATCGGCAGTGCCTGAATAGCGCCTTGATCCAACCAGCGGGTGGGCATTTGGGTTTTGCGGGTAATCCCCACCTTCAAACCGGAAGAGTTAGCCAGATAGACGATGTGGGGCTGAAAGCAGTGCGCCTCACCCCACTCCGGCTCGCGGCAGGTGCCTTGGTAGTAGTGGCAGGTTTCTGGCTTCATGATGCAGGTATCGCACTGTGCCAATCGCTTAAAGCATGGGTAGCAGTAGCCTTGTGCAAAACTTTTTTTGGTTGCCCGGCCGCAGTGGGTGCAGGCAATAGCCCCGCTCCATGAAAGGCGCATCGGTGAACCGATACGCTCATTCAACGCCACCCGATGCTCACCTGCGCGCAGTTGGTAAACCACCTGTTCGTCTTGGCGGCTAGGCAGCGCCGCCGCCATTTTTTGCAGACACCCTTTAACGGGAGAAACCTCTGGGATTAAAAAATCAGTCACGCGTGGCATCCCGGCCAAGGCCCGCCATTTCGGGGCTAACGCCTGCGCCGGTAGCACCGGCACCACAGGTACGCCGCTCTAGATATCCTACGCGGCTCTCTTCCGGCACGTTGTTTTCGGCTTCAAAGCGCATAACCGCCTCTAAACACAGCTCGGTCTGCTCCGGCGTCAACCGGCGGCCATCGGGCCATTTTCGCAGTGAGACCGCCTGCTTCAAGCTCTCATAAATCGCAGGCGTCATCTGGTTGATCATTTTATCGAAGGTCATATCGCTCACGGTCAGCACCTCACGTGTTGGCTGCTTTTAAATTGGCGGCGTTAAGCTTTGCTGCATTTGGAGGAATAATACCAGCCTGTGGCGAGCCCCACGAGGAGCCCGCCTAAGTGGGCTTCGTTGGCGACGTTACCAAAGCCGACGGTGCCTGCAATATCGGTCATGGTGAACACCATCCAGCCGAGCATAAATACCACCAGCATTTGCGGCACAAAGAAGCCACTTTTCGGAGCACGGCGGGACATTAGCCATACGTGAGCAAGGAGCGCATACACCACGCCTGACATTCCCCCAAACAGAACTGTCCCGGTGACATACTGAGCAACGTTGGCGCCAATGCCTGCCACAATGAGCAGCAGCAGCATCATTTTACTGCCTTGGCGCAGCTCAATTTGCCGACCGAAGTACCACACCCACATCAGATTAAAGATCAGATGCATCCAGCCAAAATGCAGAAATGCCGGCGATAAAAGCCGCCATACCTGCCCCCCCATCACGGTGTCTGCCAGCGACCCATACACCAACTGCCCGCCAGAAATACCTACCGGCACGATGGTGAGAGCCACGATTAACAGATCACCGAAAACGCCGGTTAACGCGAACACCGCCAAGCTCACCACTATCATCAGCGCGGTAACGGGCACTTGGCGGAGGTTGGCAGCCATACTGAGAGCAGCGCGTGGCCGTTGTGGCCGCGCGTCGTCCAAAATGAGAGCCTCGCCGCGCTCCCAGCGGCCAACTAATGCGCGCAGTTCATCATGCTGGCGGGGGTCGGCAACCCAGAGCAACTGGCCGTCTGTTTCGTCAGTAATCCGATGGCCAATGCGGTAATGCCATAATGCTTTGCGCAGTGCCTGTGTATCTGCGCCCGAGGGCAAGAGCATGACTGGATGCATGGCATCTCCCTTTTATCCTGGTTGTGGTGCATCAAGTTTAAATGCGCCTTAGCGTTCTTTTGCCAACGGATAAACAAAAAAAATCCGGCGGAGGGGGCCGCCGGATAAAAGCAAGGGATCATTCAAGGGAACACTTACTCTGATAACCGGCAACGGGGTTAGTTCAGCAGTTTTGCAAAAATTATGTAACCATATGTAATGACGATGAAACGCGCTTAATCAAAATCAATTTCCCACGGCTTTGGCAGCGCGCGTTCCTCTTTAGGCACTTGAATCCAAACGAAATGATCGGCGTTTAGCTGAGTTTCACCACTCCAGCGATAAGCCACTAAGCGGCCAAACTTAACGGCGCTGTAATCTAAACAAGCAATATTGACCGCTGGCAACGCAGGAATTCCTTCGCACCAGTAGTGGCCGATAAACAGCGGCGGCTGTTCTGGGCCGTAATAACTGAGCCGCTGTCGCTCAGTCTCGGTAAGCGCACGGGTTTCTAAATCGCCAGGTAAGTTATCCGGCTGAAAGACCACATCACCCCACTGCTGAGGGTTTGCTGCCCAAAAATGGGCGCGGAAGCTTTGCCGAGTAAAGCCATCGCCTGAGTGGATGGCAACGCCTTGAGGTAACGGTATATGGGGGCCGCGAGTGAGCCGATCTAGAATTCGATACGCTTGAGAGGTGGGGTCGGTGGATTCCACCAGGAACTGGTTATCCATCTGCGCCTTGGGTGCACGCTGTTTTAGCTCTTCAATCAGCGCATCATCCCAGCAGGCGTGTACCACGCGAATGCCGTCCAGCTCTAAAAAGAGCGGGATAGTCTTAAACCAAGCCAGCGTATCTTCCCACTCGTTGGTGTGGTCGCGGTACTGGTCGAGAGTATCTTGAATGATGCGGTTGTGGCGCGGGGTATGCTCTCGCAGCCAACGCTTACCGCTGCCAGCGGGCGCAGGCTGAGTATAGGCCAGCGCATTATACTCGTGATTGCCCATCACAATATGTGCTTCACCCGCCTCTACCATGCGCCGTGCAATCGTGACCGCTAGGCGAATACGCGGCCCGCGATCAATCAGGTCGCCCAAAAAAATCACTTTACGCCGAGGGTGGCGGTACACGCCGCCGCGCTGGTGGTAACCCAGCTTCTCCAACAAAGCCGCTAGCGTAGCGCCGCAGCCGTGGATATCACCGATTAAATCGTAACCCTCCATATCAATCCCCTAGCCGATGGCTCCAGCCGAGTTTACTGCGCAGCACATCGTAGAAATTGTGCCCAATAGGGTGCACGAGCTGAACGCGCTCCGGCTTACGGGTGATAACCAACACATCATCTGGCTTGGCCACCGCCCGAGTTTGCCCATCACAGCTAATATGGGGGTAGGTCTGATTGGTTTCGCCGATATGAATACGAATTTCACTGGCCGCATCAATCACAATGGGCCGACTGGAGAGCGTATGGGGAAACATGGGCACCAGGGTCACCACATCCAGCTTCGGATGCATAATCGGCCCGCCACCTGAGAGCGCATAGGCGGTAGAGCCGGTCGGTGTGGCCACGATAAGTCCGTCGCTGCGCTGGCTGTACACAAACTGCCCATCAATAAACAGTTCAAACTCAATCATGCGCACCGCTTTACCAGGATGCACAACGACTTCGTTCAGCGCATCGCCACTGCCCACCGCGACGCCATTGCGGTAAAGCACCGCATCCAGCAGGAAGCGTTCTTCAACCTCAAACTCCCCTTCCAGCACTTCGCCTACCCGAGTTTCTAATTCATCTGGAGAGATATCCGTTAGAAAACCCAGCCGCCCACGGTTAACTCCCAAAATCAGCGTACCGCTGCGACACAGTGTACGTGCCGCTCCCAGTAAGCTGCCGTCTCCGCCCACTACTATCACTAGGTCACACAGCTCACCCAGCATACGGCGGCTGGCTTCAGGTAAGCCGTGTTGGGGCAGCGCCGTGGCGGTGCGATCCTCGATGAGTACCTTATAGTCCTGTTCCGTTAAGTAACGGACCAAGCGTTGAAGCGAGTCGACAACCTTGTCGCTGCCTAAGCGGCCAATCAAGCCAATCGTCTTGAACGGCTTCGCTGGGTGACGAAGGCCACCGGAGGTAGAATCTGACGATGGGGTGTTAGACATGGGCGGCTCTCGCTAGCATCAGCCCACATTATGGAGAGGAAGGCGGTATCGAGCAAATCACTCGGCACGGTAGCGGTGAGCCTACCGCGCCGGGAAAAATCAGCGGCTTAGCTTAAGCAACCGCAACCTTGCGGCGCTGAAGCCACCAGTGGTTGAGCCACAGTGAGGCGCCCATGATGGCCGCCCCCAAAAGCAACTTGCCCATATCCGCATCGCGATTCCAAATCACGAGGTTAACAATGAGCCCGGCAGGGACAAGCGCATTGTTCATAATCGCCAGGGTGCCTGCGTCTACTTTGGTCGCTCCTTGGTTCCAGGCAAAATAGCCGACGCCCGAAGCCACCAGCCCCAGCCACGCAAGAACTCCCCACTGTAGCGACGTCGATGGTAACGCAGCGCTGTTACCAAACAGCAAGAAGGCGGGCAGCGCCACCAGCATCGCGCCAATAAAGAACCAGCCAAACACATTATGCCAAGCCAGGGTGGGTGGCAGATCCGCCGCGAGACGACGATAGCCAACTTGCCCAATAGCGAAGCAGAGGTTCGCACCCTGCACGACTAAAAAGCCCAGCCAGAAGCCGCTATCGATCCCGTCATAGCGAATCACGCCCGCACCAATAACGGCCAGTATCGCGGTAATGAGGTAAATAGGAGTGAAGCGCTTGAACATTAGGTCATCGAGCAGCGCGATATACACGGGTGTAAAGATGGTGAACAGCAGCACTTCGGGCACGGAGAGCAGCAAAAACGAGTGATAAAAGAAGGTGTACATGACGCCAAGCTGAATGGCCCCCAGCGCCATCAACGCAAGGCGCTGTTTTCCGCGCAGCAAGCTTGGGCGTAGAAAAGGCAGAAACACCAGCATCGCTAACGTCACGCGCACCAGCACGGCAAAGTAACTGTCCACCTGCCCCGCCAAATAGACGCCAATCAAAGAGAAGGAGAACGCCCAGAGCGCCGTCACACCGACCAAGTAGCCCATCAGTAAACCTCAGAAAAGAAGATAGTTGACGGGGATTATACGCCTTTCATACCCTCTGCCAATGGGCCAAACGTCTCCGGTGGCCTTTAGCGTTTTTTCAGCCAAATGAACGCGTAAATAACGCCGGGTAGCCAGCCTAGTAGCGTTAACACAGCACTGATGAGTACCCGTTGGGCACCGCCTTCGGTCAAGCCCACCGCTAAAGGTGGCAGCAGCACGGCCAACGCGCGATAAGCCAGCGTCAACGTCTCAGGCTCTGGCGGGAGATCGGGGGCTGCCCCTGAAGAGGAAGGCGGCGCCTTCTCATCGTCCGCTTTCGCAGCTGTGTCAGCCTTTATGGGCGGTGGCGTATAGTGCCCCACAGCAGCATTCGCCTGGGCCGACTGGGCTTTTTCGCGCTCAAGCGCCTTACGGTGAGCCTCTTTGTCGATTTTTTGCTCCAGGGTTTCTGCGCCTTCTGCCAGGTCGTCGTGATGGCGCTCCCAATCCTCCCAATCGTGTGGCGTGCCCGACTTAGGACGATGGCTGCCAGCACCACGGGCGCGCTCCCAGGCTTTCTCTTCCAGCGTGTTGGGCCTTTCAGGGTCTCGATCCAGGCCTACGCCTTTACGATTTAAATATTCTCGAGCATCCATTACGGTTCCTCTTCGCGGTTGAGGCCAATTTAAAAAGCGGCAAAGCGTTGAATAACGTCAGTATGGGGGCAGCGCAGGGTGAGTTAAATCACCTACAGTAAGAGAATCGGCTGTGGCCTGTCGATCACGTAAAGGAGTGCTCCAATGAATAAAAAAATCCCGGATACCGTACGCGATATTATGTCCCGCGACTGCTACCGTGTTTCAGGAGAAACATCCATTACTACCCTGGCGCAAGGGCTCGCCCTCCACCGCCTGCCGGGCGCGCCTGTGGTGGATATGGCTGACCGCTTAATCGGCTTTATTTCCGAGCAGGACGTTTTGGGGCGTGTGCTGGACAGTATCTATCATGACGATGAAGCGCCACTCGTCAGAGAGTTAATGCGCCAGGATGTACTCACTACCTCGCCCAATAAAAGCATTACCGATTTAGCACAGGAAATGCTGGGCGCTAAACCGAAAATTTATCCGGTGGTTGAGCAGCAGCGTCTGGTGGGCATCGTCACCCGGCGCGATATTCTGATGGCACTCCTTACGATTCGCCGACATTAGCCACTGCCATTAGCCACTATCATTATACACTGCGCTAGTCCTCAACAAGCAGGCAAAAAAAACCGCTGCTTGAAAAAGCAGCGGAAGCAAGGGATCGAAAACAATAGCCAGAACAACACTATTAGCGACTGCCATCGCGATGTTGCCTGTACACACTCAGACACTCTGCAGAGAAAAAGTTCGCAAAAGGTTAAAATTTTCGTCTGGGCAGGCGCGAGCGTATACTAGACAGCCACTCTCCAATGGGCGCAGAAGCGGGCGCCTAACCTGATGCGGCTGGGAGCTTGACATGGCACTTTACCTACTGGTGTTTGGCGTCTGTGTGCTGGTAATAGGAGCCGTGCTGCTGGTGCTAATGAGCGCAGGAACGCCGCGCTACCGCACTGAGCCGAAAGATCTGATTTCGCTATTTGATAAAGCGCTAGAGAGTAAGGTCAGTGAAACCGAGTGGAACGCGTTGATTGGCTACCCTATTCGTCATGATGAGTATTTAGACAACGTCCGCCGCCGTGCCGCGCATCTTATGGATACTCACGGGCGGCGATGGCAGATTGCGCAGGGCAAGCCGCTACTTAACCAAGAGGGTTACGCAGAGCTAAAAGCATTACGTGATCATTTAGCGGCCCACACAGCGCTTCGTCAGCGCTAATAGAGCAGCAGCGACGAGGAGACCTCAATGCCGAGCACTATCCGTCAAATTCCCCTGGAAAGCGCTACCAAGCATCACTCCCATGATTTTCACCAAATCGTGATTACGCTCTGTGGCTCTTCCGAGTTTGAAATTGAGGGGCTTGGAGGCCGGGTCAATGCGTTTTCCGGCTGTATTGTGCCCGCCAACCATGAGCACTACTACTCTGGAAATGGCCATAATCGCCAGCTGATTTTAGACCTTCCTGAGGATGCTCCCGCCCTCACTGGCGAACACCGAGAGCTGGTCGCGCTATTTGATGCGCCGCGTTTCTTTGCTTTAGACAGCCCGTTACGCCACTACTTAACGTTTGTCGAAAGCGAACTGGCCCGCGGATTTGACAACTCGACGACCTCTTTTCAACAAGACCGTTTGGCAGCCACCCTCCTCGGCTCACTAAAAGCGCGCCTAGGTGCGCCTGGATGTGCTGCCCAACGACGCATCGACCTTGATCAGATCGACCGCTTCATCCGCCGACATTTGGCCGATGAGCTGCGCGTGGCAGACCTAGCCAAACTGGCATGCCTGAGTGAAGCGCACTTTTCTGAACGTTTTAGAGCGCAAACCGGGCTCTCACCCTGGCAGTATGTGCGCAGGCAGCGGTTGCACGCAGCGCGCCAACTAGTGATGCAGAGCCGCCTACCGCTAACCGATATCGCCATTCAAACTGGGTTTGCCAACCAGAGCGCGCTCTCTCATGCGTTTCGCCGCAGCTATGGCGCATCGCCACGTCAGTTACGCCAAGGCTTTGCCGCGCCCTCACTCGATGCCAACAATCGTTCAACGCCTCATTCAACGGCGCTCTCCCCGGCGGCATCCCCCGTGGGAGCAGGCGTACTCGCGTCTCGTTAATGCATTGCTCGCGAAGACGCTCAAAATGTCATCCTGTTTGCTGCTAGCGGCGCTCTCTCAACTCTACTAAAGTCGTAATTAGCAACTTCTTGCCGCGAAATTGACACGTTTTGCCATGAAAACGACATACACCTAACGACAGCTAGCTCTACATTCAAACGTCAGCCTGGGCACTTGCCCTGCCATCACTTTTTTAACGGTAGCTGACCCAGCTATTCGTTCAAGTTGCTCGTTTCAGACCTGTCTTACGGGGGCCTCAATGCTCAATGCTAAACAAATGCGTGACTCTGCCACCTGGCAAACCGACCTTGATACGCTGCTAAAGCGTGTTAGCGAACACTACATCGTCGATGAAGACACTTATGTCAGCGAACTGATCAAACTACTGGGCGCTGACCAGGACGATTTTTCTCGCATTGAGGCCAACACGGCAGCACTGGTGCGCGACGTACGCAACATGGATACCGCGGTTGATACCATCGACGAGCTGCTGCAACAGTACAGCCTGGATACCCATGAAGGCCTGATGCTGATGTGCCTGGCAGAAGCGATGCTGCGTATTCCGGATAAAGCCACCGCAGATGCGCTGATCGAAGATAAGCTTGGCCCCGCCGACTGGCAGTCCCATGTGGGCAAGAGCGAATCGTGGATGGTTAACGCCTCTACTTGGGGCCTGTTAATGACCGGCCGCGTGCTGAAGCTGGACCACCCGAAAGAGGGCCAGCCCGCCCACTTTATTAACCGCATGGTTAATCGCATGGGCGAGCCGGTGATTCGCCGGGCGATGATGGAAGCGATGAAAATCATGGGCAAGCAGTTCGTGCTTGGCCGCGATATCAACGAAGCCCTGAAACGCTCTAAGCCGCTATTCAATAAAGGCTACACCTACTCCTACGATATGCTGGGTGAAGCCGCACGCACCCGCGACGATGCCAAACGCTACTTTGACGACTACGCTCGTGCCATTGAGCAAGTGGGCAAAGCGTGCAAATCGCTGGGCGACAAAACCCCTGCGCCGTCAGTCTCTATCAAGCTCTCTGCCCTGCACCCCCGCTATGAGTTTGGACGCCGCGAACAAGTTCTGACAGAACTGGTAGATACCGTTATTCAACTGGTCACCAAAGCGCGCGCACTGGATGTGGCTGTCACCATCGACGCGGAAGAAGTTGACCGCCTGGAGCTTTCTCTAGAAGTCTTCCGTGCGATTTACCAAAGCGACGCCGTCAAGGGCTGGGGCCACTTTGGCTTGGTGGTTCAGGCTTACTCCAAGCGCGCGCTGCCAGTACTGCACTACCTCAACCGTTTGGCCGATGAACAAGGCGATGAAATCCCGCTACGCCTAGTGAAAGGTGCGTATTGGGATAGCGAAATCAAAGAGTCTCAGCAGCTGGGTATCGATGGCTATCCGGTTTATACCCGCAAGGCGTGTACCGATGTGGCTTACCTGGCCTGCGCGCAGTTCCTGCTGTCTGACGACACCCGTGGCCGCATTTTCCCTCAGTTTGCGACGCACAACGCCCATACCGTCACGACGATTTTGGAACTAGCGAACCACGACAGCCGCCCGTTTGAATTCCAGCGCCTGCATGGCATGGGCGAAGCGCTATATGATGCGGCCCTTGAGCGTGCCCCCAAAGGCACCTACTGCCGTATTTACGCACCGGTCGGTGCGCATAAAGACCTACTGCCCTACTTAGTACGTCGCCTGCTGGAAAACGGCGCTAACTCGTCGTTTGTTCACCAGATTGTCGACCCAGATGTGCCGGTGGAGTCGCTGTGTCAGCATCCTATCGACACCCTGCGCCAGCAGAAAACGTTCTACAACAAGCGTATTCCTCTGCCTAAAGACATTTATGGCGCGAAGCGTCGTAACTCCCGTGGGGTTAACTTAAACATCCGTAGCCACTACGACCCGCTAATGGAAAAGATGGGCGGGTTTATGGACAAGCAGTACCCCACCAAGCCGCTACTGGCCTTTGATGTGGCAGACGACAGCGCTAACACGCATAGCGTGACGTCGCCTTTTGATCGCCGCCAAACGGTTGGTAGCGTGCAGTGGACGAGCAAAGAGCAGGCCGCTAAAGCCCTTGACGCCGCCTGGGAAGCCTTCCCCCGCTGGGACGCCACCCCGGTTGCCGAGCGCGCAGCAATTTTGCGTCGCTTGGGCGACCTGATGGAAGAGCACATGGCGGAGCTGATGACACTCTGCTCCCGCGAAGGCGGCAAGCTGCTGACCGATGGCGTCGATGAAATCAAAGAAGCGGTCGACTTCTGCCGCTATTACGCCATGCGTGCTGAAGAGTCGTTTGGCGAGCCCATTGAGCTGCCTGGTCCCACCGGTGAATCCAACCGCTTGATGATGGGTGGTAAAGGTGTTTTTGCCGCCATTAGCCCCTGGAACTTCCCGGTCGCCATCTTCTGCGGTCAAATTGTTGCCGCCGCCGTCGCAGGTAACACGGTACTAGCGAAACCCGCTGAGCAAACCTCGATTGTCGCCCACCGCGTTATCGAGCTGCTATACGAAGCAGGCATGCCCCGTGATGTAGTGCAGCTGCTGCCGGGTGACGGCCCTACCGTAGGCAGCGTGCTGACCTCTGACCCGCGCATTACCGGCGTAGTGTTTACCGGCGGTACCGACACAGCGCAAATTATTAACCGCGCTCTCGCCGCCCGTGACAACGCGCCGCTACCCACGCTGATCGCAGAAACCGGCGGCATGAACGCGATGATCGTTGACTCCACTGCCCTGCCCGAGCAGGTCGTGGTGGATGTCATTCAATCTGCTTTTCAGAGTGCTGGCCAGCGCTGCTCTGCCCTGCGGGTGCTCTACCTTCAGGAAGACGTTGCTGACCGCGTCATCGAAATCCTCAAGGGTGCGATGAGCGAACTGCGTATTGGCGACCCCCGCGACCTGGGTACCGATGTGGGCCCGGTCATTGATGAAGATGCCCGCAAGGGGTTGATGGCCCACATCGAGAAGCTGAAGGGCGAGAACCGCTTAGTGGCTGAAACACCGATGTCTGCCGAGCATACCCAGCACGGCACTTTTGTACCGCCGGTCGCCTTTACCATTGACAGTATTGACGCCCTGACGCGCGAGCAGTTTGGCCCGGTACTACACATTGTGCGCTTCAAAGCACGCGAGCTTGATAAGGTCATCAATGACATTAACGGCCGGGGTTATGGACTGACCTTTGGGGTGCATAGCCGTAACGAATCCTTTGCCGCTGAAATAGCGCAGAAAATTCGGGTAGGCAATGTGTATATCAACCGTAATATCATCGGTGCTGTTGTTGGTGTTCAACCGTTTGGTGGCCAAGGCTTATCAGGCACCGGCCCTAAAGCAGGCGGGCCGCACTACCTGCAGCGTTTTGTGACCGAAAAAACGATTACTAACAACACCGCCGCTCTGGGTGGCAACGCGTCGCTTCTGGCGCTAGGGGATGAGTGAACGGCTCATCAACACAACTAACCTGAACTCCTGAAAAGGAACCGTCTCATGGTTGACAATAATAGAGCAATTGCCTTGACGTGCGCGGCCTGTATGGGCCGCCTGTCGGGCACGGGGAACATTGCGCACACACGTACCCATCAACTCTCTCATGCCTTGTCTAGCGGATTCGCGATGACAGGCAGTGGAATGAAAACTCAGGGTTAACAACAACAAGGCTGCACTATGGCCGCTGCTGCTCGGCCAACGCAGCACCTGTCGACGCTCGCCGTGTACAAAAGAGTCAGCATCCGCAGACACTTTTGTACCCAGCGTAGCCTCGTACTCACAAACTGGAGAAGTTTCATGGCTACAGGTGTTTGGATTAGCTTATTCGGTTACTTTGCGCTCATGATCGCCATTGGCGTTTATGCTATGCGCAAATCAACGTCTTCCTCTGAAGACTACATGCTGGGTGGCCGTACACTCAGCCCACAAGTGGCCGCCCTTTCAGCGGGTGCGTCTGATATGAGCGGCTGGCTGCTGCTCGGCTTACCGGGGGCGATGTTTGTCTCTGGCCTGGGCTCCGCCTGGATCGGGATTGGCCTGCTAGTAGGCGCTCTCTTCAACTGGATTTTAGTTGCGCCGCGCCTGCGTGAACAAACCATTCACTATGGCAATGCAATCACGATCCCTGCGTTTCTGGCGAACCGCTTTCCGACCCGGGCACTGTCTCTGCGCACGGTATCCGCGATCGTTATCGTTATCTTCTTTGCCGTCTATACCGCCTCCGGCTTAGTGGCAGGCGGCAAGCTGTTTGAAAGCGCCTTCACCGGTGTTTATAACTTCGGCGATATGAGCAACTACGCCATGGGCGTGATGATCACCCTCGGCGTGGTGCTTATCTACACCGTGGTAGGTGGCTTCCTGGCCGTGAGCATGACGGACTTTGTTCAGGGCTGCATTATGATGCTGGCACTGATCATCATGCCCGCGGTGGTGCTGTTTGGCGAAGGCGGCGGTGGCTTCTCTCAGGCGTCACAGACGCTCAATGAGGTCGACCCCACGCTGCTGTCTTGGACCGAAGGGTTAACCTTCATCGGCTGGCTCTCTGCGGTGACCTGGGGCTTGGGTTACTTTGGCCAACCGCACATCATTGTGCGCTTCATGGCGATTCGCTCTCAGAAAGACGTGCCTACCGCCCGTAACATTGGTATGGGTTGGATGCTGATCTCACTGATTGGCGCTGTTTCGCTGGGCTTGGCAGGTCGTGCCTACGCCGTTCGTAATGGTCTGGACGTTCAAGACCCGGAAACGATCTTTATCATTCTAGCCAACCTTCTTTTCCACCCGCTGATTACTGGCTTCCTCTACGCGGCGCTGCTGGCGGCGATCATGAGTACCATTTCTAGCCAGCTGCTGGTGTCGTCTTCCTCACTTACCGAAGACTTCTATCGTCTGTTCCTGCACAAAAACGCCACTGAGCAACAGTGTGTAGCGGTTGGTCGTGTTTGCGTGGTGCTGGTCGGCGTGGTGGCTGCGATTATTGCCTCTGACGAAAACTCCCAAGTCCTGGGGCTGGTCAGTAACGCATGGGCAGGCTTTGGTGCGGCCTTCGGCCCGCTGATTATCTTGGCGCTGATGTGGCCGCGCACCAACGGTGCTGGCGCACTAGCGGGCATGATTGTCGGTGCTGTGACCGTCATGCTGTGGATCACTCTGGGTTGGAACGGCTCGTTCATGGGTGGTCCCGGCATTTACGAGATCATTCCTGGGTTCCTCGCGTCCTTCATCGCTATTTTGGTGGTCAGCAACATGACTGCCGATGCCGGTGAATATCAGCATATTGACCGCAAAGAAGCGTAATACGGCGGCATGACCAAGAAGGGCTCAGCGGGGAAACCCGCTGAGCCCTTTTTTGTGCCTGAGGCTAGATGCATATTGCTAACCGCCTAAACAAGAGGTTACCGCCTTTTGCCCCAGGTCAATACTGGCTGCTCTAGGGCTCGATACACTGACCGCATGGTTGTTCACCTCAACCCTTCCCCATCACTTATCGGTCAGGAGCGACGCTATGCGCCTTTTATCATTACCTTCTCTACTTATTACTGGAGTTGCCGCCGCCACCTTGGTAGCCAGTAGCCAAGCCGTTGCCTATGGCGCTGGCGATTTCTTTACTCGCGTGGGCGTGGCCAAAGTGGCACCTAAAAGCGACAACGGCTCGCTAGCTGGCGGTGCCTTCGCGGTCGACGTTCAGGATAAAACCGACTTCGCTTTCACCTTAGGCTACCGCTTTCATGACAAAGTAGGGGTAGAGCTGCTGGCTGCACTCCCTTTCGAGCACGACATTGAACTCAACGGTGACAACCTAGCATCAACAAAACACCTACCACCCACTCTGACGCTACAGTATTACCCCTTGGGCGGCAGTGATTCTCAAGTACAGCCTTACCTGGGTGCCGGTATTAATTACACGCGCTTTTCCGATGAGAGCCTCGCCATTGGCGAGCTTGAGCTAGATGATTCTTGGGGCGCGGCCGCTCAAGTGGGCGTCGATCTGCTCATTGATGACCACTGGGCACTCAACGCTGCTGCTTGGTACTTAGATATCGACACCGACGCCTCTATTAATGGCGCAGGTGCGGGTACCGTAGCGATTGACCCCATGGTGGTCATGGCAGGCTTGAGCTACCGCTTCTAGCCTCTACTCTCGCTCATGCAACAATGCCCAGCGCTCGCGCCCTGGGCATTGTTATATGGCCCTACCTCAACGTTGCTGATTAGTTCTCGGTAACCAGCTTGTCCACGCGCTCTACTGCTCTCACTACCAGCAGCTGATCGCTTGCTCGCACTTTCTGCTGCATCAAATATGCCGCCATCGCGGGGGCGACGTCACATTTGGCGGGCAGAGCAGCGTCCGCATCAATAAGCGCATTCATACGGGCAACAAAAACGTAGCGCACCCACTGGGGCAACGACATCGTATCGATACAAAAAGGCTGCTGGCTGGCAAAGGCAGCCGCATCCGGGGTGGGCGTACGCCACAGATCGGCGGCCTTCATGGCGGCTTCAAGCTCAAGAAGCGCGGTTTGAAGCTGTTGATGGACGCTCATAAACACCTTATGGGTTGGTCATATTTAGCCACCATTATCCCAACTCTGTGGGTAACTTGCCACTCGCAGGCGTGCTCAACGGAGTTATTCACCGATTCACAGAAAACCTGCAAGAGGCTGTGGATAAACTATGGAAAGGTGTCGCCACCGCTAGTCTCACGTGGCTTACGCAAAGTTGCTCAATTTTTAACCACTTAGACAATAAAGCGCGGATTATTCAGCGGTTGCGGCTGACAGTGGCAAGGCAGCAAGGTAGAGTGCAGGCTTGAAATGCGGAAGGATGTCATGCAGCCAATTAACACCCTTGATGAGTTTTTTACACGCAGTGGCGCTGAAGTGTCGCTTTACCATATGGGACGCAGAGTAACTGCCTGCTCCAGGGAAACCCTGCGCGCGTTTGAAAATGCCGAACAGGCCTGGCCAGAACCGTGGCAAGGGCAAGCGCGCCTGGGGATCGTCTTTCGCCTAGGGGCGATGGAGGAGCCTGCTATCTGGTTTTTAGCGCTGCCACTGGATGAGCAAGGCATGCTATCGCCTGCACAGCGCGATGGCTTTATTAACCGCCTTCTGGAAACCCTGGGTCGCAATGCCGCCGCGACAGACCCAAATGTGCTCGACGCTGCAGAAACAGCAGACGTGGACCATTTAATGAAGGATAATCCGCTGGCCTTTACGCCTGATATCACCTTTCAGGCTATGCTAAACGCCCGCGCCACCTATGCCAGCGCCCTACCCGCCAGCCAGCACCTAGAGCCTGTAGAGGCCTTCCTAAGCGGCCAGCAGACAATTGACTGGCAAGCATTAGGATTGCAGGGCATCGCGGATTACGTCGTGCGTTTGGACACACCAACCGCCGATGCGCTGGCACTGCGTATTGCCGATCTGCCGACCAGCGTTCTTCACTCGCTCTGCTACTGCCTTGAGCACCAAGAGCTCCCAGAGACATTGGTAGAAGCTTTGCGCACCCAAGGCGAGCAGGCCGCCAGCAGCGGCGACCTAGAAACGCTGTGTGCCTGCGTGCGTAGCGTGGGCAGTTCGCCATCGGATATCGCTGGCCGCTGGTATACCAGCCTATTAAGCGATAGTGCCGCCAGCGGCCCCGACCTGATGGCCGCCATCGCCGGTCGCGGTTGGCCATTACTGGAAGATGCCGAGCGCTTACCGCTATTCTTACAGCGTTTAGCAGAAGATGAACGCAGCCATTTTGCGGCTATAGTACGCGATATCGCACTGATTCCCCGGCTACGCTTACCGGTGATGCTCACGTTGCGTGATGCTCCCGCTGGCTCGGCTATTCAAGCACGTTTGTCGTCTATGCAGCCCAATCAACGCGGCTAGCGGACACCGTCATCACTATGTCTTGTTTCTCTTATAATGTCAGGAGTGCGCTGTGAAGGAATTACCCTATCAGGCCAAAGCTGTCATCGGCCGCCGTGAAATGGTGACGTTACCTGAGCTAGGGCTTCACCTTTGCTGCAAAGCCGATACAGGCGCGCGGACATCGGCGCTGCACGCCGAAGAGATTGAAACCCATGAAGATGCTGAAGGGCAATTGTGGGTAAGCTTTTTGACACACAGCGGCGGGCCGGAATCTCCTGCCCACCGCTACCGTTTGCACCTGCATGACCGTCGCCGCGTTACCAGCTCGAACGGCCATAGCGAGTGGCGTTATGTCATTCGAACTCCCATGCAACTGGGCGAACTGAACTTTCCGGTTGAATTAACCCTGACCGACCGTAGCAATATGCGCCACGCGATGCTGCTGGGTAGGCGCGCTATGCGCCGCCTACTGGTAGCCCCCGGCGCTGCATTTTTGCACGGCGAGCCTTAAACACTTTTAAACAACGACCCTTTTTGGCCCGGAGCCCTGCATGCATATTGCCCTGCTTTCTCGTAATCGTAACCTCTATTCGACGCGCCGACTGGTAGAAGCCGCCGAACAGCGTGGTCATACCGCTCGCGTAGTCGACACGCTACGCTGCTACATGAGCATCGCCTCGCACCACCCTTCTATTCACTATAAAGGCGCAGAGATTGAGCCGTTTGATGCGGTGATTCCGCGTATTGGCGCATCGGTGACTTTCTACGGCTGTGCGGTACTGCGCCAGTTTGAAATGATGGGCACCTACGTGATTAACGACTCGGTCGCGATTACCCGCTCTCGGGATAAGCTGCGCTCGCTGCAGCTGCTGTCGCGCAAGGGATTAGGCCTGCCGATTACCGGCTTTGCTCACTCGCCGGACGATATTCCCGACCTGATCACCATGGTGAAAGGCGCGCCGCTGGTGATTAAACTGCTGGAAGGCACCCAGGGCATTGGCGTGGTATTGGCTGAAACCAACCAAGCCGCTGAGTCTGTGATTCAAGCCTTTATGGGCATGAAGGCCAACATCATGGTTCAGGAGTACATCAAAGAAGCGCGCGGTGCAGATATTCGCTGCTTCGTGATTGGCGATAAAGTCGTGGCCTCCATGAAGCGTCAGGCTGCTGACGGCGAGTTCCGCTCCAACCTTCACCGTGGCGGCACTGCCAGCGTGATCCGCATTACGCCGGAAGAGCGCTCCACAGCCATCCGCGCGGCGAAAGCCATGGGGCTACGCGTGGCGGGCGTTGATTTGCTGCGCTCCAACCACGGCCCGGTGATTATGGAAGTCAACTCATCGCCCGGTTTGCAGGGCATTGAGAACGCCACGGGCAAAGATATCGCTGGCATGATCATTGAGCATATTGAAAAAAACGCGGTGCCGGCACGCAAAGCGCCACCCAAGCCTAAAGGTTAACGGGTAAATGCAAAAATAATCCGCATTAGGGGTGGCAAATCAACGCCGCCACCCCCACAATCTGCGTCACCGAAGGAGGTAGACGCTCATGTTTCTCGACAATCGCCAAGTGGCGATGGACAGCGTGCTGGAAGCGCTGGCCGATAGCATTGATTATTTCCAGGACAATATCGAACGCCTGCGCCCCTCGCTGCGTGATGCACTGAAGCCGCATTATACTGAGCGATTAAAGCAGATGCGTCAGCTTCAGGAGCTTGCCCGCGCACATTTAAAAATGCTGCCTCGGGATGCTGACGTTGAGCGGGATGACTTTTTATGGCTCTGGAGCCGTTTAAAAAGTTTTGTTGGCAACGATAGCCAAGTTTTAATCAATGAGCTGTTGGAACAAGAGCGTGTACTGATGCAGGCCCTATCGACGCTGTTTACCCATCCATTGCCCGACCCCATCGAGCCGGTCGTGGATGAGTGCATGCAAGGCTGCCGCAAGCTGATTCGCGAGCTGTATAGCCTGCAAAAGCGTAAACCCCGACGTTAACGTCGGGTGTTAGGGGTTACTCCACATCCGGCTGCGGCATTGGCAGCAGCAAAAGAGCAGCGTCGATATCCACCGTTGTATCAAGTGTACTTTCGCTGCTCTCACCGTTACTCTCCGTACGATTACTCTCCTGACGATGTAGCCTGATAGGCTCAGCGGGGCCAAGAAAGTAAGGCTCCCTCCCCCATAGGTAGAGATCCCCAAGCGTGGCAATACGCGCGACCCATTCACGCATCCTCAGACGCCACTCGTCCGCCGCGGGCTGCTCTTCTGCAATACAGCCTGTCACGTCCATGCCCAGCGCCCGACCAATAAAAATCGCCCGAGGCAAGTGCCAGCTTTGGGTCACCAGTAACGCCTCATCCAGCTGAAACACATCCCGCGCCCGCACCATCGTGTCATAGGTGCTGAAGCCAGCGAAATCCATTGTCAGCTGCTCCGCAGGCACCCCTCGGCGATAAAGATCACGCCACATGGCACGCGGCTCGTTATAGGCTTGAGTGCGATTATCGCCTGAGATGAGCAGGTGCTGCACACGCTGGTCGGCGACTAGGCGTGCAGACGTTCGCATACGGGCATGGAAATGGGGGTTTCGCAGGCCACTGCGCGTCCAGTGAGAGGTTCCAAAGACGATCGCCACATCGGTCGGCCGACACTGCGCCCAATGACCGTCGATATGCCGCGAAGTGCTCGCAAGCACCCATAAATTACCGGCTATAAACAGCAATGTCGCCAGCAGCAGCAAAGCTCCTAGCGACATTAGAAAACGCTTTGTCCAACGTAATAACAGGCTGTGCATCCAGCTCCCCAGCGGGGGTTAGAACATGCCGAGCTCAAGCTTGGCTTCGTCGCTCATCATGTCACGACTCCAAGGTGGGCTAAAGACAATTTCGGTATGCACCTTGTTGATTTGCGGTGCTCCCAAAATCTTATTGCGCGCATCGGCCGCAATCACATCGCCCATACCGCAGCCTGGCGCGGTCAGCGTCATACGGATAGTGACCATCCGCTCGCCACTAATCAAGCGCTCGATCCGACAACCGTACACCAGCCCTAAATCGACGATATTCACCGGAATTTCTGGGTCAAAGCAGGTGCGTAGCTGATCCCAGACAAACTGCTCAATCTCGTCATCGGTGGCACTTTCTGACAGTGTCGGACGCGGCAAGGATTCAAGCCCCAATGCATCAAGGTTGCGCCCTTCAATCAGGTATAAGCGCCCCTCAAAACCGACACTCACCGAGCTGCCCTTGGCTTGCATCACGCTGACAATACTGTCTTCCGTCAACGTGTCCGTTTTGCCAAACGGAATCGCGATGGCCTCTACATCCCGCTGGAGCGGAAGCTTTTGACCGCGCTCAAGACTCGCAATTTGCTCGATATCCATAGATGTCCTTAGCGTACCATTCCAATCACACGGTTGAGCGCTGCCACAAACGTGTCTACTTCATCGAGGGTATTGTAAGCAGCAAACGATGCACGACAGGTTGCCTCAACGCCAAAGTGATGTAGCAGCGGCTGGGCGCAGTGGTGCCCGGTACGAATTGCCACGCCCAGCTGGTCAATCAGCAGGCCAATATCCTGCGAGTGAGCGCCTTCAACAACGAAGGAGAGCACGCCCGCTTTATGCGGCGCAGTGCCCAGTATCCGCAGGCCCTCGATGTCACTCACCGCCTGAGTCGCATGGTTTAACAGCACGGCTTCCCACGCACCAATCGCCTCGACACCAACGCCTTCCATCCACTCAAGCGCACGGCCAAGCGCAATCACTTCGGCAATGGCAGGGGTGCCCGCTTCAAACTTATGCGGAATACCCGCGAAGGTGGTGCCCACATCAAAAGAGACGGTTTTGATCATCTCGCCGCCACCCTGCCAAGGCGGCATGGCCTCTAGCAACGCCTGCTTGCCATACAGCACGCCAACACCCGTTGGGCCGTACACTTTATGGCCTGAAAACGCGTAGAAATCTGCATCGATGGATTGAACATCCACCTGCTGATGCGGTGTGGCTTGGGCGCCATCCACCAAGATGAGCGCGCCGTGCTGATGCGCCAGCGCCGCCATCTCTTTCACGGGGTTGATCGTACCCAGCGCGTTAGAGACGTGATTCACCGCCACTAGCTTCGTGCGCTCACTCAAGAGCTCTCGATACGCCTGCATATCGAGCGCCCCGTGCGCATCCACTGGGATGATCCTGATGGTGAAGCCGCGCTCCGCCGCCAGCAGTTGCCAGGGCACGATATTGGAGTGGTGCTCCAACATCGAGATCAGCACTTCGTCCCCGGCGTTCAGCTGGCTACGGCCCCAACTTTGGGCCACTAAATTGATCGCTTCAGTGGTGCCCCGCGTGAAGATGATTTGGCGGGCATCTTCGGCATTGAGAAACGCTTTAACACGATGACGCGTAGCCTCAAAAGCTGCCGTCGCTTCATCGGCGAGCGTATGCAAGCCGCGGTGAATATTGGCGTTGTAGCGCGAGTAGTAATCGCTAAACACCTCAATCACCTGCTGTGGCGTTTGGCTGGTGGCGGCATTATCCAAATACACCAGCGGCTTGCCGTGAACCTCACGATTCAAAATCGGAAAGTCGCGGCGCAGCGCTTCAACGTCATAGGCCGCAACGCTGCGCTCGGTAGGCTTCTCAATCACGCTATGGGGCATCGATGACTCCTTGATTAATCGTTGAGCGCAGCCGCCGCTTCAACCAGTCCGGCGAGATTGAAACGTTCAGGCAGCTTACCGGCTACCGCCAACTCAACGCGCTCGGCAATGGCATCCAGCGCCACTTTTTCAAGCACTTCACCGGCGAAGGCGAGGGTCAACAGGCCACGGGCAGTGGCTTCGTCGATACCCCGGGTACGCAGCGCATAGATCGCGTCTGCATCCAGCTGCCCAGTGGTGGTGCCGTGGGAGCACTTCACGTCGTCGGCATAGATTTCAAGCTCTGGCTTCGCGTCGATTTGCGCGCGATCCGACAGCAGCAGGTTCTGGTTGCTTTGGAAGCCTTCAATCTTCTGACTGTCGCGTTTCACGTACACTTTGCCGTTGAAGACACCGTGAGCGCGGTCATCCAGAATGCCTTTGTAGTTCTCGTTGGAGAACGTCAGCGGCGCGTTGTGGTTCACCTTAGTGTGGTTATCCACGTGCTGGCGACCCTGACCAAAGAACAGGCCGTAGAAGTTCGTCTCAGCGCCCTGACCGTTCAAGTCACTGATCAGGTCGTTACGCACCAGTGCGCCGCCCAGGTTCAGGTTGTACGAGGTGTAGCGGCTGTCGCGGTTCTGCTCGACGTGAATGCTTGCTACGTGCAGGTCGCCAATCGGTGCTTCCTGGAGCTTGTAGTGGTTCAAAATAGCCCCACGATCCAGCATCAGCTCTGCCACGACGTTGGTAAAGTTGGCGGCATCCGCCTCACCCACGTAGTGCTCAATGAGGGTAGCTTCGCTTCGCCCAGCGGCTTCAACCAAAATGCGCGGATGGCTCATCACCGGCGTACCCGCACGGGACAGGAACTGCAGCAAGATGGGCTTTTCGACCACCGTACCCGGCGCAATGCGTACCACAGCGCCCTCTTCCATAAAGACGGTGTTTAACGCAGCGAACGTGGAGAAATCGACGCCGGTTAAACGCCCCAGCGGGCCGCCCACGGCTTCATGGTTCTCCGCCAGCGCTTTAGAGAGCGGCATCACCTGCACGCTATCCGGCAGGGCATCTACATCAGACAGCGCCGCAGAAAAAACGCCATCCACGAACGTCAGCCGGTAAGCATCCAGCGGCAGCGTGATAGCAGCCGCCTGGGCTTGGGAAAACTCCGCGTTATCGGCCAGGGCAAAATTACCCTTGGCGATGGCGCGTACGTCGGTGTACTTCCACTCTTCGTCGCGGCGGGTGGGAAAGCCCATCGCATCAAAACGAGCGGCCCCCGCCTGGCGGCGGGCAGCAATCCAGGTGGGCTCGCCAGCGCGCTGTTGGCTACGCGTGGCTAGCGTGTCCAAAAACGTTTGCGTATCGCTCATGCCACAGACTCCTCAATGCCTTCATAACCATTGGTCTCAAGCTCTTTGGCAAGCTCGGCATCGCCGGTTTTGACAATACGTCCATCGACCAGAACGTGGACTTTGTCCGGCACGATGTAGTCCAGCAGACGCTGGTAGTGGGTAACCAACAGAATGGCGCGCTCTTCCGCACGCAGGCTGTTTACGCCATCGGCAACGACTTTCATGGCGTCGATATCGAGGCCAGAGTCGATCTCATCCAGCATGGCCAGCTTCGGCTGTAGCACCAGCATCTGCAGAATTTCGTTACGCTTTTTCTCACCGCCGGAGAAGCCTTCGTTCACCGCACGCTGCAGGAAGCTGGCATCCATTTTCATAAAGCCGAGTTTCTCTTTGACCAGCTTCATGAATTCCGGCGCGGGCATTTCGCCTTCACCACGCGCAACGCGCTGAGCGTTAAGCGCAGACTTCAGCAGGTAAATGTTTTTCACCCCGGGGATTTCTACCGGGTACTGGAAACCTAGCAACAGGCCTGCTTGGGCGCGCTCTTCGATTTCCATTTCCAGCACGTCCTGACCTTCAAACGTGATGCTGCCTTGAGTCACTTCATAACCATCTTTACCAGCGATAACCGCTGACAAAGTGGATTTACCCGCGCCGTTGGGGCCCATGATGGCGTGCACTTCACCGGCATTAATGGTGAGCGTCAGGCCTTTCAGAATCTCTTTGCCTTCGACGGTGACGTGTAAATCGTTAACTTGCAACATAGTGATCGCCTTTTAAATACTTGCGGGTCGCGAGCGCGACGCCCTAAAAATAAGTTGGGTGCCGGAGCGGTTAGCCCACCGCGCCTTCCAGAGTAACGTTCAGCAGTGCTTCCGCTTCCACCGCGAATTCCATCGGCAGTTCTTGGAAAACATCTTTACAGAAGCCATTCACAATCATGCTGACCGCATCTTCTTCTGAGATACCGCGGCTCTGGCAGTAGAAGAGCTGATCTTCACCGATTTTAGAGGTGGTGGCTTCGTGCTCAATGGTCGCGGTGCTGTTGCCAATTTCCTGATAGGGGAACGTGTGGGCACCACACTTGTCGCCAATCAGCAGCGAATCGCACTGGGTAAAGTTACGCGCGCCCTTGGCACGCGGCCCAATTTTAACCAAGCCACGGTAAGACTGGTCGCTCTTACCCGCTGAAATACCTTTGGCAACGATATAGGAGCGCGTGCCTTCACCAATGTGAATCATCTTGGTGCCGGTGTCCGCCTGCTGGCGACCGTTCGTCACTGCGACAGAGTAGAACTCACCGATGCTGTCTTTACCGCGCAGCACGCAAGAGGGGTATTTCCAGGTAATTGCAGAGCCGGTTTCTACCTGTGTCCAGCTGATGCGTGAACGCTCACCGCGGCAGTCGCCACGTTTGGTCACGAAGTTGTAGATACCGCCTTTACCCTCTTCGTCACCCGGGTACCAGTTCTGAACGGTGGAGTATTTGATGTAGGCATCATCCAGCGCTACCAGCTCGACAACCGCCGCGTGCAGCTGGTTCTCATCGCGCATAGGCGCGGTGCAGCCTTCCAGGTAAGAGACCTGGGCGCGGTCTTCACAGATCACCAGCGTACGCTCAAACTGGCCGGTGTTCGCCGCGTTGATGCGGAAGTAAGTCGACAGCTCCATCGGGCACTTTACGCCTTCCGGTACGAAGACGAACGAGCCATCGGTGAACACGGCAGAGTTCAGCGCAGCGAAGTAGTTATCTGCAACGGGAACCACCGTGCCCAGGTACTGCTTAATTAGATCCGGGTAATCGCGGATAGCCTCAGAGATGGAGCAGAAGATAACGCCCGCCTCCGCCAGCTCTTTTTTGAACGTGGTGGCAACCGATACGGAGTCGAATACCGCATCAACGGCGACACCGGCGAGCGCGGCACGCTCATGCAGCGGAATACCCAGTTTTTCGTAGGTTTCCAGCAGCTTGGGGTCGACTTCATCCAGGCTCTGGGGGCGATCTTCTGGGCGTTTGGGCGCGCTGTAGTAGGAGATCTCTTGGTAGTTGATCGGCGGATAGTTCAGGTGTGCCCAGGACGGCTCTTCCATCTTTAACCACTGACGGTAAGCGTCTAGACGCCACTCCAGCATCCACTCCGGCTCGCCTTTCTTTTTCGAGATAAAGGCAATGGTGTTTTCATCCAGGCCAGGTGGCAGTGTGTCGCTTTCAATATCGGTTACAAAGCCATCTTTGTACTCGCGACGAACCAACTGTTCCATTTCTTCGCTTGCCATGGTGATACCCTCCGGGCAGTTGGGTGGCGAGGTCAGCTCGCCGTCAATAGAATTAATGTGGCCTAGCGGCTTAAGCTGATGCCGCTGACAGGCTAATACTTTGAATCGGTAACTGTACGGGTAGCTTGATGGGCGCGGTGTCCGCCAAGTGAGCAAGCGTCACGCTTTCAAGCAGCGTGCGAATGGCCAGCGAAACACGCTGCCAGTTATCGGCCACCCCACAGGTGGCGGCAAGTTCACACTCGCCCTCCGCTTGACTGCACTCGGTCATAGCTACCGGTCCTTCAATCGCACTGATAATGTCGGCGGCGGTAATCTGGGAGGCCGGCCGAGCCAAACGGTAACCGCCTTGCACACCACGCTGAGATTCCAAAAGCCCCGCCTTCACCAACATTTTAAGCGTTTTGCTCACCGTGGGATGTGGCAATTGAACCGCTTCCGCTAAATCAGCCGTTGTATGCGACGCCTGGTGGTGACGGGCAATTTGCGCCATCACCACAGCGGCATAATCTGTCAGCCGAGAAAGCTTGAGCATAGTCACTCCCGTTTTCCATCACGTTAGGGTGAGCCGTTGGCTTACCCGTTAATTGGGTACCATTTTAGTCCTGTATAAATTTGATGTGAAGCCCTTCTGCAAAATCCTTATCAAATAGCTCAATTTCCTAGCACGTTCGCAGCTGATAACATCAAAAAAGCCAATCATTATCATTTAGGAAAGCTATGACGCTAGCCGCTAGGCAAAAAAACGCCCGCGAACGAATCGCAGGCGCTTTGGATTAAGCTTTTTTGACGAATATCGATTTCAACTTCATAGGGCCAATGCCGTCGACTTTGCAGTCGATATCATGATCACCATCCACCAAGCGGATGTTCTTCACTTTGGTGCCTACCTTCACGACCGATGAGCTACCTTTAACTTTTAGGTCTTTGATCACCGTCACTGTGTCGCCATCAGCGAGCATATTGCCGTTGGCATCGCGAATGCCTGACTCCGCCTCTGCATCACCAGACTCACCGCTCTTCGACCACTCATTACCGCACTCTGGGCAGACGTATTGAATGCCATCATCGTAGGTAAACTCAGAGGCACAGGCAGGACAATTAGGCAGGTCACTCATAAAGGCTCCATCGCAGCAGACAAATACGCAGGGCGTAGAAAGCGATGGAGCCTACACGGCTTGAGCAGAATGCTCCAGCCTGGGGCGGTAAATCAGGCGCGCTCGTAGGTGCCGACGAGACGGTTCATGCCTAACAAGTGAGGCTCAACCGCGTTCAATAGTTCAGCCAGCGTTAGCCCTTCCGGCAGCGTTGTTTGTTCATCTAGCGCCAGCACCCAGAAATAGTAAAGGTGGCTGCCGTGGCCTTCTGGGGGCATGGGCCCGCCGTAGCCAGGTCTACCAAAATCAGCCATACCCAACGTGCCTAGCGTGGTGTTTTCATCCAGCGAGGTGATATCCCCCGGCAGGTTGTAGAGCACCCAGTGCACAAACCCGTAGCTGCCCTCTTTCACCAGCGGGGCATCAGGGTCGTGACAGATCACCGCAAACCCTTTGGTGCCTTCCGGAGCCCCTTGCCAAGCGAGCGCAGGGGAAACATCGTCGCCTTCGCCCGTATGCTTGGCAGGAATCGCTTGATGGTTGCCAAAGGCCGTGCTGGTGACTTGCATGGTAGATAGTGCAAATGCCATAGAGCTCTCCTAATCGACGAAATAAGTGGCAGGCCTCAATGTAGCGAATGTGTTAGCGCAACTCCAACTGTGCCGCATGGCGCTCCCTCCAATGCTGAGCAATGCGGCGATTTTCCGCATTAGCGCTCGGGTCCAGTACCGTTGGCAGTTGAACGGCTTCGCCGCCGGTTTGGAAGGTCACAAGCGGGTCTTGTGTGGCTAGCTGCAGTGCGTAGAGCACCAGCATGAGTTCGTACTGGTCTTCGGTATTAAGCCTTGCAAACAGCAGTGGAACGGCAGGCATACCTATTTCACCCAGGCGCTCGGCTGCGATGTACCAGGGCCTTGGGTTATCGGGCCCGCCATACTGGCTAACAAACCGGCGGTCGGATAACCGGCTTACATAGTATGCGGCTTCCTCTTCCGGGCTTACCAGCAGCGGCGGTGTCCAATCTTCCGCCTGCGCCGTTCTGACGGGTTGATGGTTCAATGCAGCCGCAGCAGGAGCAGTCGCTATCTCTTCACTGCTCGCGGTAGGAGCTGAACGGCTGTCGTTACGGGCAGGTGCGCTTGTTTGACCCGCACACGCTGCCAATAACAGCGTTAATGAACAAAGACTGGCGATCCCTATCGTTTTGGCCTGCTGACGCATGACGCGATTCCCTTTTTGATCGTTCAACACGGAACACCCTATTCCATACCCAGTTTGAAAGCGTTTGATTGGTTTGCACTAAGGCCACTAGGCTGTGTCATTAAGTGCTGACAGTGTGGCACCTCTTGAACACACCGCCAATTGCCTGAAGATATCCTCATGAAACGCTTATTAATCGTCGCTCACTCGCCCTCCGTCAATACCCAGGCATTGTGCCGTGCCGTACACCATGGCGCTGAACACGAGGACATCGAGGCGGTGGAGTGCATTGTCAAAACGCCTTACGAGGCGGGGCCAGCGGACATTCTCGCCTGCGATGGCGTTGTGCTGGGCACGACCGAAAACCTTGGGTACATGAGCGGCGCGCTAAAAGACTTTTTCGACCGTAGCTACTACAGCGTATTAGAAGAGAAGCAGGGCCTGCCCTGCGCGCTTTATATTCGCGCGGGTCATGACGGCACGGGCACCCAACGCGCGGTGGAAAGCATCATCACCGGGCTACGTTGGCGCTGGGTGCAGGACCCGCTTATTTTTCGCGGTGAGTGGCAGGAGGACTTCACCCGCCAAGCCGAAGAGCTGGGCATGACCATGGCCGCCGGGCTGGATAACGGGCTATTTTAAAGGTCTTTTTTAAAGTGCTTTAAAACGAAAAACGGCACCACGAGGGTGTAATGCCAGTCAGTTAAGCCTGACTGGCTTTTTACTCACCGCATATTTCTGTGGTCGTGCCCGGACAGCACGCGGG
>NZ_JAWJBT010000017.1:0-109729 GCF_046536035.1 Halomonas sp. SIMBA_159 | reverse complement strand
GCGCCGATGGTAGTGTGGGGTCTCCCCATGCGAGAGTAGGTCATCGTCAGGCACTTATACCGCAAAGAACCCAGCCAATAGGCTGGGTTTTTTGTTGTGGCGAAGAAAGTTGTGCCGAAGAAAACTGCCTAAAAAATCGAGCGAAATAAAAACCCAGCCATATGGCTGGGTTTTTGCGTTTAAGCGTTCAGAGAGCTAGATAATCCATTAACCGCAGAGTGACTCTAAGGCTTCAATGAAGCTATCCATTTCATCGTCGGTGCCGATGGAGATACGCAGGAAGTTGTTGAGTAATTCGGTATTGAAGTGGCGTACCAAAATGCCTCGCTCACGAAGGCCAGCAAACAGCTGCGCACCGGCAAAGTCAGGGTGCTGAGCCAGCAGGAAGTTGGCTTTTGATGGCAGTACCTCAAAGCCCAGCCCTTCCAGCCGTTGGCTGGTTCGCTCACGGGTAGTAATGACGTTGTCCCGGCAGGCGTTGAAGTGCTGGGTATCTTTCAGTGCTTCAATACCGACCACACTGGCTAGGCTATCGACCGGATAGGAGTTAAACGAATCCTTCACCCGCTGTAAGCCTTCGATTAGCTCAGGGGAGCCAATCGCGTAGCCCAGACGTAAACCCGCCAAGCTGCGTGATTTGGAGAACGTGCCGGTGACCAGCAAGTTTGGGTAGCGCTCAATCAGCGCTACCGCGCTTTCGGCGCCAAAATCGACATAAGCTTCGTCGACCAACACTACGCGATCTGTCACACGTTTCAGCAGTGCTTCGATGCTTTCAAGAGAGTGAGCATGGCCAGTAGGCGCATTAGGGTTGGCGAAAATAACGCCGCTGCGCTCAGAAGCGCTGGCAAGCGCCTCTAGGTCGACTTCCCACTTCTCATTGAGCGAGTGCTTGCGTAGCTCAACGCCATACAGATTGGCATACACAGGGTAGAAGCTATAAGTAATGGAGGGCACATCCAGCGGAGCGCCCTGGCAGAAGAACGCCTGGAACGCGAAAGCCAGCACTTCGTCAGAACCATTGCCAACAAAGGTTTCTGCTACGCTTACACCGTAGGTGTCTGCGAGTGTCTCACGCAGCGCCAGAGACGTTGGGTCAGGGTAGAGGCGTAAGTGGTCCACGGCATAATGGCGTAGCGCTTCGCCGACCCCAGGCGCTGGCGGATAAGGGTTCTCGTTGGTATTGAGTTTAATAACGCGTTCGCGGGGCTGCTCCCCTGGCACGTAAGGGGTAAGCTCCCTAACGGCGGGACTCCAATATTGGCTCATAAGGGTAACCTGATTATCCTAGCGGTAATGACACCATGGTCGCCTGATGGCTGTCAGAGCGCAAGCATTCGAATAAGGTGTTAAGTTGCTTTCACTTCTGTCAGGGAAGGGGTGGGCGTCGCACCTTGTAGCGGTTATGCTGTCATAAGCGCGCGAAAGAAATGTATGTCCAACACGATAAGGAGACACCCAATGCAATTCAGGAGTTTGCTAGCCGGTTCGGCTATGTTGGCACTGTTGGCGGGCTGCGCAGCTGGCCCGACGGATCAGCGCGAAGATGCAGGTATGACCGCATCACAGGCTAACTACCAAGGCACACTGCCTTGCCGTAACTGTGACGGCATTGACCTGGATGTCACGTTGGAAGGGGAAGAGATGAGCGCCCCAGAAGAGCGGACGTTCATGCTAAATGCGACCTACCGTAACCACCCCCAAACACCGCCGGACGAAAACTATGCCGGTAACTGGGAAGTGCTGACCGGTACACCTTCTGACCCCGATGCCACGGTATACGAGCTAACACCGGATGGCGACGGTCAGATCTACTACTTCCAGCGTATTGATGAGCGTACCCTGGAATTGATCGACCCTGAGCGCCGCCGTTTTGAAAATGGTGAGATGCTGCAGCTACAGCGTCAGTAAATTAATACGCGACGCTCAAAGGCGGCCACTGGCCGCCTTTTGCATTTCTGAGCGCTCTTTCTTTTGAATGAGACGCGATAGACAGGAGCAATAAGGCAGTGGCAAAAGCAAAAAGCGCCTTTGTATGTACCGAATGCGGTGCAGACTACCGTAAGTGGCAGGGCCAATGTACCAGCTGCCAAGAGTGGAACACGCTCAGCGAAGTGACGCTGGCAAGTGCCCGCCCGGGCAGTGGTGCCACTACAGGGCGAGCCGGTTACGCAGGCGACCTTTCACGAGATGTGGTTGACCTAAGCAATGTCGATCTAAGCGAAGTTCCCAGGCTTACCTCGACCTTTGCAGAGTTTGACCGGGTGCTCGGCGGTGGTTTGGTGCCCGGCTCGGCTGTGCTGCTCGGCGGCAACCCTGGAGCGGGTAAATCGACGCTATTGCTGCAAACCGCCTGCAAGCTTGCCCAGCAGCGGCGGATTCTCTATGTCACGGGGGAGGAGTCGCTCTCCCAGGTGGCCATGCGGGCGCATCGGTTACAGCTGCCCACTAACGGCTTGAAAATGCTGGCAGAAACCAGCGTTGAGACCATCTTAGCGGTCGCTGATCGAGAGAAGCCTGAGATCTTGGTCATCGACTCGATTCAAACCATGCACCTTGAAGACATTAGCTCGGCCCCTGGGGGCGTGGCGCAAGTACGTGAATCCGCCGCCGCGTTGACGCGCTTTGCTAAAAAGACCAATACCGTCCTGCTGCTGGTAGGGCACGTAACGAAAGACGGCACTCTGGCAGGCCCCAAGGTGCTAGAGCACATGATTGACGCCTCGCTGCTGCTAGAAGGCGGTGCGGACTCTCGATTCCGTACGCTACGCGGGCAGAAAAACCGCTTTGGTGCGGTGAACGAGCTGGGCGTGTTTGCTATGTTGGAGCAAGGGCTTAAAGAAGTGAAAAACCCCAGTGCGATCTTCTTGTCACGCCAAGAAGAGCAAGCGCCGGGCAGCCTCGTCATGGTGGTGTGGGAAGGAACACGGCCCATACTGGTAGAAGTACAGGCCTTGGTGGATGAGTCAGCGCTGGGCAATCCCCGCCGTGTGGCTGTGGGGGTTGATCAAAACCGTCTCGCGATGCTGTTAGCCGTCCTTAACCGCCATGGCGGGCTATTTACCGGCGACCAGGATGTGTTTTTAAACGTGGTGGGCGGTGTCAAAGTGCTCGAAACCAGTGCCGACCTTGCCGTGCTGCTAGCCGTTGTTTCAAGCCTGCAAAACCGAGCCTTGCCGAAAGAACTGGTGGTGTTTGGTGAGGTTGGCCTTTCCGGCGAGATCCGCCCGGTGCCCAGTGGCCAAGAGCGCATTGCCGAAGCCGCTAAGCATGGGTTTTTACGCGCCATCGTGCCGCGTGGTAACGCGCCCAAGCAGTCACCTAAAGGGATGGAAGTGATCCCAGTAGATAAATTGAGCGATGCCCTAGAAGCGCTGTAACGTCAGCGATGCTTATCTAAAAAGGAGAGGGATGATGAGTTCGATTCGGTTAACCCAATACAGCCACGGAGCGGGCTGCGGCTGCAAAATCGCCCCTGACGTACTCGATGGCATTCTGGCAAAGGCAGGGCCCGCCGCCGGGCATCCGCGGCTGATCGTCGGCAACCAAGGACGTGAAGACGCTGCCGTCTACGATCTTGGTGACGGGCGAGGCATGATTGCTACTACCGACTTCTTTATGCCCATTGTCGACGACCCCTTTGATTTTGGCCGTATTGCCGCGACCAACGCCATTAGCGATGTGTACGCCATGGGCGGCACGCCAGTAATGGCGCTAGGCATTTTAGGCTGGCCACTGGATAAGCTAGGCCCGGAAGTCGCTGGTGATGTAGTGGCGGGTGCCCAAGCCGTTTGCCGCGAACTGGGCGTTGCCTTAGCCGGCGGCCACTCCATTGATGCCCCGGAGCCAATGTTTGGCTTAGCGGTCAACGGGCTGGTCGATCTTGAGCACTTAAAGCTCAACAGCCAGGCCAAACCTGGCGACCTGCTGTTTCTCACCAAACCGCTCGGCGTCGGTATGCTCACCACCGCCGAGAAGCGTGGCTTGCTAGAAGCAGGGCATCATGGCCTTGCCCGCGAAACCATGCTGAAACCCAATAGCATTGGTGTGGCACTCTCCAAAGTGAAGGGCGTCAATGCGATGACCGATGTCACGGGCTTTGGCTTAGCCGGTCATTTAACCGAGATGTGCAGCGCCAGCGGTGTCATGGCCCACGTTGATTTTCGCCGCTTGCCAAGGCTTGCCGAGGCGGAAGGCTACCGCCGCCAGGGGGCAGTGCCGGGAGGCACGCTACGTAACCGCGACGCCTTGGGTGCCATGCTCCCCGCGATGGACGAGGCGCACTGGCAGTGGCTGTGCGACCCACAAACCTCCGGCGGGCTTTTGATCAGCGTTGATCCCGCCTGGGAAGACGATGTAGAGAGCATTGGCCGTGACCATGGCCTAACGCTGACTCCCTTTGGTGAAATGAAAGCGGCGCAAGGCGAAGCGCTGATAGAGATGATTGGATGACGCTACCCACGGCACCCGCAGCGCTGGAGTTAGTTGCTGCAAACACGCCGCTGATCGATGTGCGCGCCCCGGTAGAATTTGCCCAAGGCAGCTTGCCGGGGGCGGTCAACCTACCGCTGATGGTGGATGAAGAGCGCCACCAAGTGGGGATTGCCTACAAACAGCAGGGGCAGCAGGCCGCCATTGAGCTGGGCCAACGTTTGGTGAGTGGCGAGGTGAAACAAGCGCGAGTGGCCGCTTGGCAGGCGTGTTTAGCGCAGCATCCAGAGGCGATTATCTACTGCTTTCGCGGTGGGCTGCGCTCACAAATTGCCCAGCAGTGGCTGGCGGATGCGGGGCTTCATCGCCCACGCATTGAAGGCGGCTGGAAAGCACTGCGTCAGCTGCTCTGCCAGCGTATTGATGAAGCCGCGCACCAGCCGCTGCTGGTGGTGTCAGGGCTCACCGGCTGCGCGAAAACGCAGCTGATTCACCAACTGCCCAACGGCATTGATTTAGAAGCCTGCGCCAACCATAAAGGTTCAGCCTTTGGGCGGCAGCCCGACGAACCCACCACCCAAATCGATTTTGAGCACGCGCTGGGCCAGCGTTTGATTGGTCAACATGGCAAGCTCGTGCTGGAAGATGAGTCGCGGCAGATTGGCAATGCCAATATCCCCCTCGAATTTTGGCACGCCCTGCAGCGAGCGCCGCGTATTCGTGTGGAAATGCCGCTCGATTGGCGGCTAGACCAGCTGCGCCGCGACTACATTGAGGCGCTTGAGCAGGGCTATGCCGAGCGTTATGGCCCTGAGGAAGGGTGGCAGCGCATGCAGAAGCAGCTAGCCAATGCCCTGGAAAGGCTGGCCAAGCGGCTAGGTAATGCCCGTTTGCAGCGCATACAGCGTATGCAGGCCATGGCGTTCCGGGCCCATGCCGCAGGCGATATTCAAGCCCATGAAGCGTGGCTTGCCCCGCTGTTAACCGAATATTACGACCCGCTCTATCGCTATCACGTGGAAAAACAGCAGGGCAACCGACCTGCTGAACTGCATATTGGGGATTGGGAGAGCTGCCTTGCCGCCGCTAAACAGTGGAGTGCTTAACGGCGGTGAGTACATGGCTACGCCGTTTTCAGCCACTGAGTCATTACGCGGTCTAGTAACGGCGCTAAGCGCTGAAAGCGGGAGGTATCTTCCAAGATGAAGTCATTGGATTGCAGAAAGCGACTGGCCGCCGCGTGTGTCGCCCCAGGGCGTTCGCTGCCTAGTAAGAGCGGCATAACGCTCGCCTGTGTGGTTTCTAAATGGCAAAGTAGCCCCACTACGCGGCCAGAGTCCCAGCTAAACCCTTGTAATGGTGCGGCAGCGCTACCGCCCAGTGGCAGCGCGTTGTCGGGCAGGCTAAACACCAACCGATGCCACATAAACGCTTCAAACTGCTCCGGTAGATCAAAGCTGCTCTCGGGTGCCAGCGTTACCTGATGCCAACCCGCTTCAGGGTAAGTGCCAGGGGCAACCACAGCATCCAGCGCATCCGCTATCCACAGCGCGCCCAGGCCAATGCCGAGTAGGGGTTTCTGACTATCTAAGTAACGGTTGAGGAGTTTACGCTCTGGCTTGTGCCAGGCAGGTGGCTCGCTATAGAAGGCCTCTGGGCCATCTAACACAATTAGCGCATCGCACTCGCCTAGACGGGGTGTCAGTTCGCCCGCGTAGAGGTGAAAAACGGTGTAACTATGGCCCATACTCGCAAGCCAATCGGTTAAACGAGCGGGACCATGGTCAGGGCCGTGCTGTAGCAGATGAATATGCATGGTAATCTCCTCGCCGGCCGAGCACATCAAACGCTGCGGGGATCACCCGCCGCGAGAGTGCGACGATAACGTATCGCGTTCATTTCACCAACTCAGTTTCATAGACTCAGTTTCACAAACGTCATTCCATAAACGTACTTTCACAGACACAGTGACTCAGGAAATCAGCATGGTGGCTAAACCCCAAGGATTTTATCAACGGCTGCAACTGTTGCCGTTGCCCGCCCAGCAAGCATTTATGGCTGCGTTGTGCGAGCGCCTACAGCCCAACTACGCCCTGTATGAGCAAACCAGCGGCCATGGCGATGGGCATACCCTGCGCACCGTGCTGAACCTTGTGTGGGAGCGCCTTAGTGTCCCTAATGCCAGCATCGATTTTGCCCGCCAAGCCGAAAAACTCGCCGAATGCGAACCGCCGGAAGAGGACGAAAGCTTTGGGGCACGCCGCGCGCTGGATGCAGTGGTGTCGATATCCGCACTCTTGGATACGCTCCAGGGTGAGTCCCCTGAAGCTGTGCTAGACGTGAGCCGTACCTCTCGCGCAGGCGTGCGTGCGTTTATCGAACTCACCGAAGGGGAAGTAGATGCCCAAGCGCTAGCGCTGATCATTCGCGACCACCCGCTGATGGAAGACGAAAACGACTTCCAAGACGCGGTGCTAGAAGCGGTTAGCGAACCGATCAACAAAACCTCTTTAAAAGAGATTCGCACGCTTGGGCGTAATAACGGCATTAGTAATTTAGGACTGAGCCTGGAAGAGAACGACGGTTAAGGCGTTAAAAGCGCACGCCTGCTGTGACCATCATGCCTGCCGTACCGAAGATAATCAGGTCAGACTCCACACGCCCCCACTGCACGCCAATGCTGGGTAGCAGCGCGGGGGCCACCTCTAAGTGGTTGAGGGGAATCTTATCCCGGTACTCATCTTGATAACCGCGCAGCAGGCCACCGGTTAGCTTGGCACGCACGTTTATCTCATCGGCGAACTGCCATAGCGGAAACTCACGGCCAGCGTAAAAGTACCAAGTGGGCTGATCAAACGAGTTCTTGAACCACGCCGCCCCTGTTAGCCAGCGGTCAGGGTTATGCAGCTCAATGCTCAGCAAGTGCTGCTGATTGGTATGCTCGGGGTCAGGGTCGAAATGTCGAGTGAGTAAACTGGTTTGCACCAGCGTGTGATCAAGCGCAAGAGTGGGAGGCCAATCCGGCAAAGAGAAGGCTGAGGCAGACGCGCTCAGCCAAATCCCTGCTATCCCTCCAATCCATGGAAAATAGCGTCGCATTGAAAGCCCCTCAGTGAAGGGAACGAGGTGAGTTACAAGCGCATTTCGATACCGCGCTCGGCCATATAGCGTTTTGCTTCTGGAATGGTGTATTCGCCAAAGTGGAAGATACTCGCGGCCAGTACCGCATCGGCACCGCCTTTCAGCACGCCATCCACCAAGTGATCTAAATTGCCGACGCCGCCGGAAGCAATCACCGGCACGCTCACCGCCTCAGAAATGGCATGGGTGACACCCAGATCAAAACCAATTTTGGTGCCGTCACGATCCATACTGGTGAGCAGCAGCTCGCCTGCGCCAAACTCGACCATTTTCTTGGCCCACTCCACCGCATCCAGGCCGGTGGGGCGGCGGCCGCCGTGGGTGAAAATCTCCCAACGGTCGGGCTCGCCTTCCTTAGACACTTTTTTGGCGTCAATCGCCACTACAATGCACTGGCTGCCAAAACGCTCGGCGGCTTCACGCACAAATTCGGGGTTCGTTACCGCAGCGGTGTTGATCGAGACCTTATCGGCCCCAGCGTTCAGCATGGTGCGGATATCGTCGCAGGTACGAATGCCGCCGCCGACGGTTAAGGGAATAAACACCTCACCGGCAATTCGCTCGACCATATCCACCGTGGTGGCGCGGTCTTCGTGGCTGGCGGTTATATCGAGAAAGGTGATCTCGTCGGCACCCTGCTGGTTGTAGCGCTGGGCGATCTCTACCGGGTCGCCCGCGTCACGAATACCCACAAAGTTAACGCCTTTCACCACACGCCCGGCGTCTACGTCTAAGCAGGGGATAATCCGCTTGGATAAGCTCATTGATGGCCTCCGCTTAGCTGGTCGCTCAGGCGCTGGGCTTCGGCGACATCCAGGCTGCCTTCATAAATGGCGCGGCCGGTAATCGCTCCCAAAATGCCGCTATCGGCGACATCGCAAAGCGCACGAATATCGTCCAGATTGGTTACGCCGCCGGAGGCGATCACCGGCAGGCCGCCCTCGCGGGCCAGTGCGGCGGTGGCTTCTACATTGACACCTTGCATCATGCCGTCGCGGGCAATATCGGTGTACACAATGTTTGAAACACCGTCGTTAGCGAAGCGCTTGGCAAGCTCGGTAGCTTTGACGGTTGAGACTTCTGCCCAGCCGTCGGTGGCCACATAGCCATCTTTGGCATCCAGGCCAACAATAATATGGCCGGGGAAGGCGCGGCACATTTCACCCACAAACTCAGGCTCTTTGACCGCTTTGGTGCCTATAATCACGTAAGAAACACCGGCGCTCAAATAGTGCTCGATGGTCTCCGCCGAGCGGATGCCGCCGCCAATTTGGATCGGTAGGTTCGGGTAAGCGCGGGCAATGGCGGTGACCGCTTCACCGTTCACCGGCTTGCCTTCAAAGGCACCGTTCAAATCCACTAGGTGCAAACGGCGCGCGCCTGCTTCTACCCAGCGTGCGGCCATGGCCACCGGGTCGTCGCCATAGGAGGTCGCGTCTTCCATGCGGCCCTGCTTTAAGCGCACACACTGGCCGTCTTTGAGATCAATCGCGGGAATTACCAACATAGTGAAACCTCTCAGGGCGTCCAGGTGACAAAATTTTCCAGCAGGCGCAGGCCCGCACGGGAGCTTTTTTCCGGGTGGAACTGCACGGCAAAGGTGGCGTCGCGGCCAATCGCCACGTGAGCGCTCACACTGCCGTACTGGGTGGTGCCGAACACTTGGGCGTCCTCGGCGGCATTCACGTAATAGCTGTGCACGAAATAGAAGTGCTCATTATTATCGATGCCTGCCCAGAGCGGGTGATCGTGGTGTTGATTCACCAGGTTCCAACCCATGTGTGGTACTTTCAGGCGCTGCTCTTGGGCATCGCGCATATTGGCCGGGAAGCGGTCCACGCTACCTTGGAAAAAGCCCAAACAGTCCACGCCGCCATTCTCTTCGCTGCGCTCCATTAACATCTGCTGGCCAACACAGATGCCCAGTAGCGGTTTGGCCTGGCGGGACAAAATATCATCCACCAGCCCGCGCAATTCGGTACGCTCAAGCTCGCCCACGCAGTCACGAATCGCGCCCTGGCCGGGCAACACTAGACGGGTAGCGCCCAGAATACGCCGTGGGTCGCGAGTGATGATCACATTCTCATGGGTGACGTGCTCAAGCGCCTTGGCCACAGAGTGTAGGTTGCCCATTCCATAATCGATTACCGCAATGGTCATGAAGCGCTCCTTAAGGTCGTGGGCGATAGATTCGTAGGCGAGAGGCGTACCACTGCGCCGCTAATCGCAACGATCGGCATTATAAGCTGCCTTTAGTAGAGGGCATTTGCCCAGCCATGCGCGGGTCTTCCGCAACGGCCATGCGCAGTGCGCGGCCAAAGGCTTTGAAAATGGTTTCGGCCTGATGGTGAGCATTGAAGCCTTTCACGTTGTCGATATGCAGCGTCACGCGAGCGTGATTCACAAAGCCTTGGAAGAACTCCCAGAACAGCTGCGTGTCCATACGGCCGATGGTATCGCGGGTGAACTCGACATTCATATAAAGGCCGGGACGGCCGGAGAAATCAATCACTACCCGAGAGAGCGCCTCATCCAGCGGTACGTAGGCGTGGCCGTAGCGGTAGATGCCGCGTTTATCGCCGATGGCCTCGTTGAATGCCTGGCCCAGGGTGATGCCCAAGTCTTCGACGGTGTGGTGATCATCGATATGCAGGTCGCCTTTGGCATGAATATCGAGGTCCACCATTCCATGCCGAGCCACTTGATCCAGCATGTGGTCTAGAAACGGAACGCCAGTTTCACAGTTCAAGCGGCCTTCGCCGTCAAGGTTGACGCTGACCGTAATCTGCGTTTCGTTGGTGTCACGGCTTACCGTGGCAATACGCGCTGACATGTTGCATCTCCTGCGCCGGAGCGCACTCTGAGGAATAATCGGCGGGCGGCAACTGCGGCCAAAACAACCATTATAGAGAATCGGCGCCCCCATCCGCTACAATGCGGAGAATGTCGCCGCCGTTTGCGGCGCTAACATAGCAGCCTAGCTGCGTTGGCAACGAGGATTTCACCATGCCGGTGACACTGCAATATGTCGACCAGGCCCGTTGGGAAGCAGACGAGCAGGTGCGCATCGACCTATTGCGCATCTATGAAGATGCGCCTCAGGAGCGCATGCCCACTCCCACGGTTTTGCCCTTTATTGAACAGCATTTAAGCAAGCAGCACGTTTTTGCCTGTGCCCACTTCAACGACCGCCTGCTGGGCGCGGTGGCCCTTCATGAAGCCGACGACCGTGCCTGGTGGCTGGCAGAGCTTTGCGTGCGCAAAACCACCCGCCGACGCGGCGTTGGCTCGCGGCTAATGGCGCTGTTAGGCGAACAAGCCAAACAGGAAGGGCGCGTACTACGGATTGCCACCACCACGCTGCCATTGGCAGACCGCATGCTGCTATCCAAATTGGGTTATCGGCCCGTGGCCGATTCATCGTCTGGGTCAGACCAGCAGGCGACCAGTGAGTTTGTTGAGCTAGACCCACAAGGGAAAGGGTAAATGAAACAGCTATTACGCATTTTGCTGGCCGCAGTGGGCATTTTAGCCATTGTAGCTGTGGCCGCCGTGGTGTACGTCACCACTTTTTTAGACCCAGAAGACTTCAAGCCGCGCTTAACCGCCGTGGTGGAAGAGCAAACCGGCCTGAACCTTGCCCTGGAAGGCCCGATCACCTGGTCGTTTTATCCACGTATTGGCGTGAGCGTCGAACAGGCTCGCGCTTGGTTGCCTGAACAAACCCAAGACGAAACCGCGTTTGCCGCCATTGATCGTGCCGAAGTGAGCGTGGCCTTTGCCCCGCTGCTGCGCGGCGAGATTGCCGTCGATGGCCTGACGCTTGACGGCATGCGCCTCAATCTAGAGAAAAATGCCGAAGGCGAAGCCAACTGGCAGCCGCTGTTGGAGCGTCTTTCTGAGCACAACAACGAAACCGCCGAAACCGTTCTGGCCCCGGCAAGTGCTGGCCCCAATGCCGATGCAGGCAACCTTTCGGTGGTATTGAATATTGCCAGCGTCGAAGTCAAAAATGCTGATATTCGCTACCGTGATGAGCAAAGCCAAGCGCTCTGGCGGGTACAGCCGCTGAACATTGCCGGCACCAACGTCAACCCGGTGCGCTCTTTCCCGCTAAAAGCCATGTTCACGCTGACCAAACACAACCGCCTAGATGCCGAGGTGCTGGAGCGCGCGCCGGACCTCTCCAGCGAGGTCAATCTGGAAACACGCCTGCGGCTGGGGCTGGAAGATGAACAGATTATTTTTGAAAGCACCCAGCTCACCACCCACACACGCCAAGGTGAGGCCAGCGAGCCGCAGCAGCTTAGCCTGCGCGCCGCTGAAATCGTTGCCCGCTTAGCCGAGCAGCAGCTCAGCGTCACGGAAGGCGTGCTAGAAGCCGGGCTGCGTCATCCAGAAAACTGGCAGGGCAGCCTCGCGCTGGCGCTGGCATTTGGCCTAGATACCGACTTTGCCGCCCAAACCGCTCAGTTGAAAGATGTTCAGCTCACCGGGCCGGATGGCCTGCGTGTAAGCGGCCACTTGAATGTCGAGCAACTGCTGGACGCGCCGCAGTACAGCGGGCAATTAACCGCCGCGCCGTTTACGCTGCGGCCGTGGATTTCCCGCACGGGTGTAAAGCTGAATACTGCCAGCGAAGCCGCATTGAGCGATGTCGCGCTTACCAGCCCCATCGAAGGTAGCCTGGAGCGCATCGCGCTGCCACGACTCTCGCTGGTGGTAGATGACAGCACCTTTACCGGTGATATCAGCGCCGCGACGGATGGCACTCAGCTCGCTTTTAACCTGGAGGGCGACACGCTCAACCTGGATCATTATCTGCCTTGCCCAGTGACCGCTCAGCAGGCGAGCCGTGGGCTACTGCGCAAAGCCTTCGCCCAAACCGGTGAAGCGCTACTGCCCCAGGCATGGTTAAGCACGCTCACCCTTCAGGGCGATTTGAGCGTCGACCAACTGCTGCTGGCCGGGCTGACTTTTGACGATACCCAGCTGGCACTGCGCGGTGAAAACGGCAACCACCGCCTCACTGCCTTTGAGTCGCGTTTCTACGAAGGGGAATTGAGCGCCACCGGTCAACTGGATGCCACTGGTAATGTACTGGAGTGGCAGCTCTCGCCCAGCATTAGCAATGTGCAGGTCGCGCCGTTAATCGAAACCTTCAGCGAAGAGGAAGCCCCGCTGCGCGGCCGCTTCAACTTGGAAGGCGCGCTGACCACCCAAGGCAACCGCCGCGATGTGCTCACCAGTAACCTCAACGGCGAACTGAACGCCCGCCTGAACGACGGCGCGATTCTACGCACTAACATCTCTCGCGAGATGTGTGAACTGGTCGCCCAACTGGAAGGCCAGCAGGTAGAGCGCGAATGGCACCCAGACACTCGCTTTGAACGCTTTGACGCCACCTTCCAAGTGCGCAATGGCGTTGTAGAGAGTGACGACCTGCTGATTACCCTGCCGGGTATCGACGTGCAAGGGGAGGGCGACTTCAACCTCAACAGCCTCAACTTCACCACCCAAGCCAATGCCCGCTTGGTGGATACCGCCGATGCCGCTTGCCAAGTGAACCCACGGCTACGGCAGCTACCGCTGCCAGTACGTTGTGAAGGCCATGTAGGCGATGACAAAACTCAGTGGTGCCGTTTCGATCGCACCGCCTTCGAAGCATCGGTGGTTGATCTGCTGCGTAACGAGGCTGGGAGCCGAGTAGAAGAAGAGCTAGAAGAGCGGATTGGTGAATCCATCGACCGCATTGATGAGCGCTTAGGCGAAGGCGCAGGTCAAGAGCTGCGTGACGGTATTCGTCGCCTGTTTAATTAACCTAAGCCTGCTTAACGCCTAGCCGCGTTAACGCAACACGCACCGCACGCGCCGGCCTTACCGCCGGCGCTGTCGTTCATAGCGAGTGTTTTAAGGAATAACGATGGCCGATATGCCCACGCCGTGCCTACCGGCGGAAGAGTTTCAACACCGGCTGCTCACTTGGTTTGATAAGCATGGCCGCCACGACCTGCCTTGGCAGTCGCCCCGCAGCGCCTACCGGGTATGGGTGTCTGAAATCATGCTGCAGCAAACCCAAGTAGCCACGGTGATTCCCTACTTTGAGCGCTTTATGGCCCGCTTCCCTACGCTAGAAGCCCTGGCCACCGCGCCGCAAGATGACGTATTGCACCACTGGACGGGCCTGGGCTATTACGCCCGCGCCCGCAACCTGCACAAAGCTGCCCAGGTGGCCATGGAAGAGTGTGGTGGCGAGCTACCCACCGATAGCGTAGATGCATTAACAGCGCTGCCCGGCATTGGCCGCTCTACCGCTGGCGCCATCATCGCCCAAAGCACCGGGCAGCAGGCGGCAATTCTAGATGGCAACGTCAAACGCTCGCTCACCCGCCTACACGCGGTGGCAGGCTGGCCGGGCAAGCCAGCAGTAGAACGCTCGCTGTGGGCGCTGGCCGAATACTTTACGCCCACCACGCGGTTGGCGGATTACACCCAGGCCGTAATGGATTTCGGCGCGACGCTGTGTAAGCGCAGCAAGCCCGACTGCCTGATCTGCCCGTTTAATGACGTATGCCGCGCCTACGCCCAAGGCGAGCCACAGCGCTACCCAGAATCCAAACCCAAAAAAGCCACCCCCACCCGCGAAACCATTATGCTGATGCTGCGCGACCCACAAGGGCGCGTATGGTTAGAGCAGCGGCCGCCCAGCGGCTTATGGGGCGGGTTATGGAGCCTGCCGCAGTTTGAACGCCACAGCGAACTCAACGACTGGCTAGAAGACAACACCAATTCCCCCGAGCGTCACGCCGCGCTGCCCAGCTTCACCCACACCTTCAGCCACTTTAAGCTGATGATTACGCCGCAGCCTGTTACCTGCGAACGAATCAGCGGCGTTCGCGAAAGCGGCGTATGGTATGACGTTAATCATCCGCCTGCGCTAGGCTTAGCGGCACCGGTCAAATCGCTGTTAAGCCAGCTGGCACCATTTACCCTAGACCCGACCCCTGGGCCTTAGCCGTTGAGCACACACTGGCCTTCACAGATATACGCCATAGGAGCACACCATGAGCAACACGGTTTTCTGCCGTAAGTACCAACAAGAGCTACCCGCACTGCCGTTCCCGCCGCTACCGGGTAAGCAGGGCCAAGAGATTCAGGCCACAGTGTCACAACAAGCGTGGCAAGAGTGGCAGGCGCTACAAACCCGCCTGATCAATGAGAAGCACCTCAACATGCTAGAGCCGGAAGCACGCGCGTATCTGATGGATCAGATGCAGCGCTTCCTAGATAACGAAACCACCGACCAAGCCGAAGGGTACGTACCGCCCAGCCAGGCATAAACCTAGAAACGCAGCGCAAAGCCACGAATGGCGTGGCCTTTGCCGCTTTTGGTTTAACGCCTGATGTGCCCTAAGCACGTGACTAGAAAGAAAGTTTCACAAAGGTGTTGACGAAAAGAGGAGCTTTTGGTTTAATACGCACCGTTGGCAAGGGCCAGATAGCTCAGTTGGTAGAGCAGGGGATTGAAAATCCCCGTGTCGGCGGTTCGATTCCGTCTCTGGCCACCACAACGTTGGGGTATCGCCAAGTGGTAAGGCACCGGTTTTTGGTATCGGCATTCCCAGGTTCGAATCCTGGTACCCCAGCCATTGCCAACAAGATTTCTTGTTGATTGGCTAGCCTAATGGCAACCCAATCAAGTTCTCAAGAAAATGCGAAGCGCCGACATAGCTCAGTTGGTAGAGCAACTGACTTGTAATCAGTAGGTCCCGGGTTCGACTCCTGGTGTCGGCACCACTTAAGTGGTTGAAAAGCAAAGCATTAGAGAATACGAAAGGCCACCCAAGCGGGTGGCCTTTTTCGTTTACGTAGTTTTCTACGTAGATCCAGCTATGTTTTCAGCTTCTTTGCCAGTCTCTCAATCGCCACGTAGGCTTCTGCTGAGGATGTGGTTTCTCTTATCTTTGATATATAGGGCATTGCCACTTCAACGGTTTTTATAATTCTGTTTTTTTGAGTGGCTTTGATTAATGAGTAATCGTAAATTTTATGCTCAACGCAAGCTGCGATCCTTTCTAAGTGGTTCAGAACGTATCGAAGTGATTCAGCCTCTATAGACTCAACCTCCTGCTTTTCGGCATAAATGTCAGCTTTTCTATCGCTATAATGAATGCCCCTTATAACTTGCATAGCCGCTAACAGCTCTTTGTTGTTGTCAAGGCTTAGTAGCAAATCAGCTGTTTTAGATTTCTTGGTGTAAACCTTGGTATAAATAATCGTTGCTGCGGCTGTTACCAATGCGCCGAGTGCAATAACTGTCTGAATTATTTCGATAATAGTAAGGTCGTACTTGATCATGTTCGCTATTGATCCGGTTGTGGTTGCTCAGATTTATACTTTAATTATTCCTCCCCAGGGTGACTTACTAACGGCACGCTCAGGTCGTAAGTGTCCATCATGCTAGCAGATCGATGGCCGCTGGCCTCCTGCTTTTCGTGGCGGGTGCCTTTGGTGTCGGTGATGCCGCGCCGTTTTAGGTCGTGCAGGCCGAAGCGCTCTTCCTCTGTAATGATTTCCTCTTCGATGGCCAGCTTGATCAATCGCTGCCAGGCAGTATCTAGGCTCGATTTGCGTAGCTCGCTGCCGTCGGCCGCCACGATGAGCGGGCGGTTTTCTGGGTGCATCGGTACCGGTCTGCCTTTGGCTTTCCAGATCCCGGCGCGGCGCTCGGTGGCGGCGGTCCAGGCGGCGGACAGCCGTGGGTACCAGCGAACGACGTTATCCCGGGACCCTTTGCGGCGGTTGGTCATCACGCCGTCGACGGTGCTGTTGGCATCGGTTAGCGTGACGACCTCGATCCCGCGTAAGCGGCAAATGTAGGCCAGCTCCATCACGATCCAAAGGTAAGGTGCACACGCGCCTTTTTCACCGCGTGTGCGTTGGCCACGTTGCTGGGCAAATTCGGTCAGTCGAGCGATGGTGGTCAGATCCGGCAAGCGTCGTTGCTTTCTCTCTTTTGCAGACTCCACGCCCTGAGCGGGGTTGCTATCGCAATAGCCACGATTGATCCCCCAGCGAAACAAACGCCGTAGGTATCGTAAGAGGTGGTTAGCTTTTGATGGTGTGCCTTCGGCCGCGATTTTGTCGACTAGGCGCTGAACCAGCGCCGGTGAGAATTGCGATGTGGGCAGATCCCCCAGCGGTTTGCCTAGCTTGGTGGGCATTTCCAGCAGCGTGGCCCGGCAGTATTCATAGTCCTGCTGGGTCTTCATGGCCAGCTCTTTGAGCTGTGCCGATTGGTGAAACTGTTTAGCCAGGTAGCGCAAGGTGCGGCGATCTATGCCACTGCGTTGCTCCATGATTCGGTGAAGCTCTGACAGCGTGGCATCGGCACCGGCGATACGCTCGGTTTTAAGCTTGCCCGCTTCATCGCGGTATTGAACATACCAGCGGCCCCGGCCGCGCTTGTCAAAATAGACTCCGTTGGGGAGCTTTGACTGGTTGATGTGGACGGGTATGTCGGGGCTGTGTTTGCGCGGGCGTGTCTTCATAGTATGTCGGTCGGGCTCAGCTCAGTCGGCTGGGCGGCTTCGATACCGCCCGCTTTGTTAATCAAGTCGATGGTGGTCCAGGGGCCACGGCGGCCGTTAAACACGACGACGCCTTGCTCTCTCAAACAGCGTGCGGCATCGGCTGGGCGCTGGTAGCCGGTTATCTTCTTGATTTCCTCGCAGTCTAGTACGTTTTGTAGGCTCATGACTTATTCCTTGCCCGCCAGTGGTTGAAGCGGTTGCGGATCACGCGGAACGTTTGACGTGCACAATAGTTGCTATCAAGTTCGGCGCGGCTTTCGATATTGCAGGCCCTGGTAAGCCAGTCCCGGGCGTCTTCCTGGTTATGGGTACCATCGGGCAGCTCGCGCTCGCTAAGGCCAAACTTGGCGCGGCGGCGGCGGTCCAGGTAGAGCTGGAAGGCGCGATCCTGGCAGAGCATGGCCGCTTGTCTAGCAACGGCGCCGCCTTTTGTCTGGGGCGGGATGCGACTGCTATTCATCATTGAGTACCTTCTTTAACTTTGCGGCGCTCTTCTGCAGCGCGGGCAAGTAGCCAGTTAGCCATCTGGTGCATTGCGGGCACGGTGTCTTTAGCTGCCTCCTCGAGCGCTTCGGCTTTTTTCTCAGCGTCTCGGTTGGTCATATCGAGCGCTGCTATATCGACCTTCATGTTTAAAAACACCCCACAACCAGCGGCGTGCTTTCTCAGATGCTGACCGAGTTTGCGCACAGTTTCTTTCTCTATATCGCCAGTCATCTTCACTATCAAAACGCGGCTTTTTAGATCAGCGGGCAAGGCTTCAAGCTTTGCGCCCATTAGGGCTTCGAACATTTCCTGCAGCGACTCATTAATATTTGCTTCATCACGATAGCGTCCTTCCCAATATCGCTCGGCACCGCCTTGGCCTAATCGTGTGCAATGCACTTGCAGCATGTCGATTTGCTTCGCTGCTTCTTCGGGGTTCTCGCGAACCCAGTTCGGATCGATGGCCATACTTTCCCCTTAAAGCTCAACGCGATGAGCAATGCCCTTGGCGCTGGGCTTTGCTTCGGTTCGGATCTCGATAACTTCAACGCGCGGCTTGAAGTGACTCACGGTGCTGATGCCCAGCTGGAAAGCGCTACCCAGGCAAAACCCAAACACAATCATCTTGATGGCAAAGCGCTGTTGAACTGGTATTGGGTTACGCATCGCGGGCACCTCTACGGCTGGCCACTTCATCCCATACCGCGTTCACTTTTTCGCGGGTGACGTGGGTGAACTTCTGTTTCCACTGCTCAAAGACCGCGTTACGGTTTGGCTCAGGGGCTAGCAGCATTTGTGATGCCACGAACTTCACTTCTTGCTCTCTGGCCCATTCGAACCATTTAGGTGGGTAGCCGTTTAATCCACCTAGCGGGCGGCCGTCTGGCCATTGCGTTGGGCGATCCATTAAGCACCTCCTTTGGCTTGGCGTTTTTGAACGCTCGGCAGCTCGCTATAACAGGCCTTGCACTTGCTTCTTAATCCATCCGCCTCCCGGCGATCTCGATAAAAAAACTCGGTATCAGCGGGATAGTATTCTTGGCACCCTGAGCAGAACTTATCTGCATCCTTTGTTTTAATGCCTCTCTCAATCTCTGGAATACAGCGTTGCTGGTTCAGCATTAGTTCAAGCATCTTCGCCATACTCCTCTTCAATCTCGTCAGCGATGTCGTGAACGTCCTTGCCTTGCTCATAGTCGGGTTCTACTGCGTCCCTATCGGCGAACATAACGCCGCGATCTGCTAGCAGTTCCACCAAGGTTTCAAACCACGTATCAAAATCATGTGTATCGATGTTCATAGGGATGCTCCTTTCAACACAATTCAGGCGGGAAGTATTCTTCCTGCGGGGTAGGGGTGGGCGGCGCGAAGAGGTTTCGCGCGGCTTCTCTTGCTGCGATGGCGTCTTCATACTCGGCATCGCGTTCCACTCGGTAAATTTCTGAGCTCTGCCACGCTTTAAGGCGTTCGAGCTGGGCTTCTCGCTCCGCTGGGGAAGGCTCGCGGGGCTGGATATCTGGCCCCTGCGTACAGTTAGTGACACGAGTCCAAGGGCTTTCGGCTTCGCCTACAGCCTGAAAATCAACCCCTAACCCCGCGCCTTTCGCGCGAACGTGCCACTTATAAACGCGGGTCACGTACTCGCTAGAAAAGCCAGGGCGGCCGGTGGCCACCAGCCCGAACGTCACTTTCTGCTCTTCGCCATAGCGGCCTTTGGCCACCACCGCTTCGGCTCCGTAGTATTCGCCGGTTGCGTGGCTGAAATGCTCGACGTTGGGGCCGGTGTTCATCTTGGTTTCTACCCACGGCTTGATCGGCTGGTCTTTGCGTTTGGTCATTGGGCCGCCCATGAGCCTCAGAAACTGATCCCATTGCCCAGCATTGGCCGCCTTTCGGATCTGGGCGAAACGCATCGCTGCGCACGGATGTGGGCGGGTAGCCGCTTCCCAGTCCTTGAGCATTTGGTCTTGTTTCTCAGTGAGGCGGCGCACTTCACGCCAGACAGTGACGGAAGGCAGGCCGATAAACTGAAACTGACGGATACCCCACACGCTGGCCCACGCTTCAATACGTGGAGCGCTCTCGGTCATGGAGTGATCGTATTTGTCGGCGGCCATGAACTGTTCGCCGTTAATGTTCTTGCTGATGTATTTAGCGACGTAACCCGCGGCGGTGCCCTTGCTGTAGTCGATGCGTTTAGCATCAAAGCGAGCGTTGGTTTTTCGGCCACGGCTAAACAGCTCTTCTTGCTGTGACTCTTCGGCGTAGTCGCGAAGAGTGCTGGTTACCCGTTTTTCATCTTCGGGCTTCATCCAAAGCAGTAAGTGCCAGTGTGGTGTGCCGTCATGGTGGGGTTCTACGACGCGGATGCCGTAAACGCCGATATTGTCGCGTGCCAGCTTCGCGCGAACCTTCGACCACAAGCCTTGCAAATACTGTTGCGCCTGGCGTGGTGTGTCGCCCTGGTATTTGCGGTTGCGCACGCAGTTATTAGCGATCACCGCGTGAAACTTTGACGGCGTGGTCATGGTGTAAAACATGCCCGTATGCCCCAGGCGGCGGGCTTCGGCTTCGGTATCGCTGATACGCAGCATGAGTTCAGCGCGCCGATGATCGGGATTGGCCAACCCCTTTTCTGCAAGCTCCGCCAGCGTGAAAACCTGCCCCTCTTGATTGATAGCCTCTAGGGTTTCAAGCAAGGCGTTATTGCGGAATTTCTGGGAGCGGCGGCGCTCCACCGTGAAGTCGCTGCAGTAAATGCCCGCCTGCTTGTGTACGCGGTGAGCTTCACGCATAACCTGCTCAACCGCGCGGCCACACTGGCGACGTAGCTTACGACGCCACCAGAGTGAGCAGCTCAGACGCGCTAACTGGGTTTTGCTCGCCAACTTATCGCTAGGGGGCGCGATACCATGGAGCTTGCACTTAGTGCGCCCAAACTCAATGGCTGCAGCTTGAACGACAGAAAGGCACAGCGGGCGCATGTAATGCCATTTTTGGAATCGGAAGTTGCCAATAAAGGGCGGCGGAGTGAATTGGTTGCGAGTGCGGGCACAAGCGTCTTGATAGTCGCGGAATTGCTCAGACAAAGGCTTATTACCTGCCGCCATGCGAGGCCTTCCGGCAGGTGGCAACAGCCCCAACCGCTGCAAGCGGTTTACCTTTGCAATATCGCCTATCAAGAGGCTCGCTTTTTTATCGATGGCTGCCGCTTGGGCTTGGGCGTGATTCACCAGCGCATCATCGTCGTGTGTTGCGTTCAGGCTGCCAATGATCAGGCGCTTTTCGATGCTCTTTAACCACTTGTCAGCCGCATGCAACCCTTCAATGGTCGTTGAGCCACGATGCACGATTGAGTTCATCGCGCGCGTTAGTTCTGGCCGGATCGGCAGGAACCGGTCAATGATGAAAGACGGCTCGGTAAGATCCTGCGCATTCCGACGTAGCCAGCGGTTAGCCGCGGCGTGACCATGTCGCTTTGAAACATGGACATAGCCATCGGCTAACTGACTGGCCAACGACGGCAAGCGCTCGAAGTGCGCCTGCAGGAAGGTGTAGCAATCCTGGGTGCCAGAGCTGTGTTGAAAGGCTAGGGCTAACGCGCTCACGCTTTCACCCCGATGAAGCGCGGCGGCGTTTCGCAGAGAGCGGCTGCCATCGTAGCGGCGATAGCCAGATCGTTATCGCTTAAAACACCTTCGATTTGGGTTAGTTGGCTGCCAAGTATTTCAACTTCGCGCTTTAGCTCTTCACCGGCCATTTGGCTGTTCTGCGTCGGTTGTACTTGCAGTTCAGCGGCGAGGCTTTTAAGTTGCGCGTGCGCTTCATAGAGCCCAAGCATGATTTTGTTCACGTTCATACCACCCCCTTCTCAATTAGGCTCAGCCAGTGAAACGCGGCTTTTGTGTTGCCTTCTTCCAGCGCTACGCGGGCGTGGCTGGCCAGCTCTGCGCTGGGGTGCTTGCGGTTGCGTAGCTGGTCTTTAAGGCCGCTGGCGTATTCGCTCATGCGGTGAATAGCAGCGCGCACGGCGGCACGTTCGGGTTTGGTGAGCTGGCTGATTTGCTGAGTGGCATCGACAGAAAGGCCGGCACTTTTCAGCACTAGGCGACGCTCGGCAAAAGGGAGGCCCGCCCACACGCTGACAAGATCTTGATCGGCGGCGCGCTGGTGCAGCTCGGCACGCAATGCGCCGAATCCTGCGCGGTCGGGCTGAACGCGCGGCGGTGACTGGCGAGCGGGTAGCGGGGTAACGTTAGTCATGGCGCTTACCTCAGTGCTCAAGAACGACGGGGCGGCGGGTGTCGGCATCCACTACGCGAGCTAGGCCAACGTCGCGGGCTTGCTGAATCATGCGGCTGAGGTCGCGGGCGGTGAGCATCACCGGGCGGCCGCTGTCGTCGCGGAAAACGACGACGTGTGAGGTGGTGGCGTCTACGTCAATGCGCGACGATTCGTTGACGCTATCGAGATCTGCAAAGGCCTGAATGGCCGCCACTTCGGCGGTGGCTTCGCTGTGGCCGTAGTCGTTCACTAGCGCGCCGATGGTGATACGCAGCGCTTCGGCGCGGCTGTCCCAGCGGTGCTGCCAGAGCAATTCGGTGGCGAGATCGAACGGGGCTTTCGCTGAGTTGATATGTTTGACGTTCACGGTTTCGCTTCCTGATTCGGTGGCTTGAAATCGCCTAGCCTTATTTGGCCTTGAGCCTCTAATGCCAGCTTTTTAAGGAGCCAATTAGAGGGGCGGATACTGACTTCTGGATTAGGGCAATGGCTGGGCACTAACGTCTCGTCGAGACTGGCGTGCCCCTTACAGCGGAAGCCGCATTTCCATTCGTTGACGCAATACAGATACAGCTCGCGGTATTCCGGCAAATGCGTCTTCGAAGTTCGCACTTTTAGGTGGCTACCGCAGTGAGGGCAGCCGAACCGTAGCCGACTCACCTCCTCCATTTCGTTCTCTTCGTTAGGCTCAGTCACTTGGCCCCCTCTTCACTTCGTAGAGCGCTCGCCCTCTTCCGGTGAGGCTCGTAACGCCCTTACGCATGCGGCGTCTCAGCAACCATTCGGCTGCCTGGTCTAGCGTTTCCAGCCCCACCTCTTGCCGCGTTGCTTCCAGCACTCTTTCCAATCCTTCATCTAGTGCTATGCGGTTTTCTTCCGGCATTTTGGGTGCTCCTTTTAGGCCTTTTTTAGGCCTGCCTTTAAGACGAGCGTTGACCCACACTGCCATCAGCAATCTCGCTAAAGCCGAACGTATCAAGCGCCTCTTTCATGACCAGATGGCGCAACAGCGTGGCCTTCGACATGCCGCTGTAATCCACCAGGGCATCAATGAGCTTGGCTTCGTAGTCGTCCAGGTTGACGGCGGCGTAGCGTGAACGGATGCGACGAACGTCTTGGTGCATGGCTAGGTTCCTTATGCAACGTCACAAACGGGGTTAATCGGCGATGAGTGAGTCGGATTTGTACTGGGTTAAGCCGCGAAGAGTCAGCATGCGGATGGTGGCCGAGACGGTGCGCATTTCTTCACGCGCTACCTGCTCGATGCGCTCGCGCTCTTCGGCGGTGATGTAGATGTTGAGCTGCTGGTTGCAGGGTGCCTGCTGGGCACGAACGTTCTCTTTTGATGGCATGGCGTTTGCAGTTGGCATGGTTTAGGCTTCCTTTAATTCAATTTGGAGTACTTTGGTTATGGAACATCGTTACCTTGATGGTGTGGCAGTGCCTGATTACGACGAGAAAGTTACCCAGGCACTGGCTGATGAATTCCCCAATAACGACGATGATGAAAACTGGACGGCGGGCGGTTTTCGCGACTACCTCATGGGCATTGAGAATGAGGCGGGCGAGGTGTATCGCCTGATCGGCTTGAGCATGAGTGAGCTGGTGGGTTTGACGAACCGCCTGGGCGACGTGGGTTTTCAGGATCAAGTAGGGCCACTTGAAGGCTCAAGGAAGGGATGTGCTTCTCTAATGGCCCACACAGGCAAAACGTGATCGCGACATCGGGCCAACCGCAACTAAAGACGTCGAACAGGAAGCGGGGTAGGTCATTCGTGGTATTGAGCTTGGTGGCGGCTTTGTTCAAGTAGCCTTTCGACTGATCGGCACTTACACGGGGATAATGTGCAGGGCCGCCCGAGCTATTCACCGACAACACACGAATGCCTGTAGCGGGAAGGGCGGCGGTGGCGTCACTGAACGCCTGATCCAATTGGGCTAACTGGGTCGCGTCCAGACCCACCGGCTCTACCGCGTTGATCTCTGCCAGCCCAACGCACAGCGCGGAAGAAAGCTCATCGGCGATGCCTTCCAGCTTGCCGTGATTGATGCGGTGCTTGGCGAGTTCGCACATCGTTTCGATGAACACGCCGCTAGCCAACTGGCGTTGATAGTCGTTCAGCGAGGGGCGGGGGATGGTGGTTGGCTCGGTCATGGTGAAGGCTCCAAAAGTGTAGTGAATTGAACAAATGTGCATCATGCATCGAAAGATAATGCACGTAATTGCATTAGTCAAAGGTTGACGAGGATATTTTGTGCAAATTTTTGATCGCCTAAAAATCGAAAGGCAGAGACTGGGCCTATCTCAGGACGAATTCGCCCGTCAAGCAGGCGTGTCCAAACGTGCACAGGCAAACTATGAAAGCGGCGAGAGATACCCAAAAACAGATTACTTAGAAACAATTCACGGCTTTGGAGTGGACACGAACTTCATCGTCACTGGTGAGCGCAGCGATCGAGCGACAAAAGCCGGGTCCTCTGAACAGTCAGCGGCTTATCTTGATCAGCAACTAAACGACCCCAACGTGGCATCAATACCGATGTATGACGTGGAGTGTGCAGCGGGCAGCGGTCGCAGCTTTGAAGGGGAACCCGTGCTGGGTTACTTCCACATGGATCGAACCGTTTTAAGTGAGCTGAAATTGCCCGCTGATTCCGGGGCATGGGTGCGGGCGCGCGGTGACTCGATGGTGGGTACGATCGACGACGGCGATTACGTGTTTGTGGACTTCACCCAGCGTGACCCGAGCCGCGAGGGCGTGTACTTAATCCTGATGGATGGCGAGCGCCGGATAAAAAGAATGCAGCGCGTGGCGGGCGGGGGCTGGCTACTGATCAGCGATAACCCGCGCTACGACAAAGAGTTGATAGCACCGGAGCAAAAGCAATTTGTTGAAGTGCTGGGACGGTGCCTAGTGAACCTGGGGCAAGTGCTCTAGGTGTATTAAAAAAACAGGGAGTAAGGGAATGCACGTTATTAAAAAACTATCGGTTGCTGGGCTTTTTGCGCTGTCTTCGGCTGCCCTAGCGGATCTGCCAGATCAGTTTGAGACTGTCGAAGAGCTGATGGACGCACACCAGGATTATGACCCTTCGAACAATTCGCTAGAAATTCTGGACGCTGACAAGCCGCATTACCGTTTGTCTAAAACCGTCTTCAAGAATGATCTTAATGAAGTGGTGTACTACGAAAACTGGCGTGCCGCTGCCTACGGCATTTATAACGTGTTTGCCCATACGCCCATCGAATCGGTTACCGTTTCCGCCATTCCTTATCAAATCCCCGGCTTTCAGCGTGCTGATGAAGGCATGCTGCTGAATGACCGTGAGGTCACCATTCAGATCAACCGCGAACAGGCGCTTGATGCTATTTCCAGCCTCATTGATGTTGATGCACTAACCGATGTGAAGACTCAGACGGAGTATGGCTTTCAGTGGTCTGACGATTACATCGATGTCTATTACGAAGACCGCTCACCTGGCCTTGACGCGCTTATTAGCGAACTAAAGCCCTACTGCGTTAACAGCTGCCAATAAGGGGTCTTCGTCCCATGAACGTGAAAATGAAGAACTGCCTGTTGGCAGCGCTGCTGTTTTTTATCGCGCCAATTGCCCTAGCTGACACGTTGAGCGGCAGGGTGATCTCTGTGACCGATGGCGATACGGTCGTTTTTTTGACCGGCGGTAACGAACTGCGCGTTCGTCTGACCGAGATTGATGCACCTGAGAACGACCAACCATTTGGCGATGAGTCCACCAGCATGCTGGCCGATATGGTGGCTCAGGATCTGGTCACGCTGGAATCGGAAGGCACCGACCGCTATGGCCGCACGCTGGGACGCTTTTACGTTGGCGATCTGGACGTGAACCGTGAAATGGTGGTGCGCGGCGGGGCGTGGGTTTATCGCGATTACATGAGTGATTCGAGCTTTCTTGAGAATGAGACTGCCGCGCGTGAAGAGGGCCGTGGGCTTTGGGCGTTTGATGAGCCCATCGAGCCATGGAATTGGCGGCGTGGTGAGCGGTTACCCGCCCCGGCTATTACGCCTGTTTCTTCCGCGAGCGACTCGCCTTGGAGCTGCAGCGATAAGCCGTATTGCGGCGATATGACCAGCTGCGCGCAAGCCTACTTCCATTTAGAACAGTGCGGCCTTCAACGCCTCGACCGCGATAAAGACGGCGTGCCGTGTGAAAGCATTTGCCGGTGACCCATGCGATTGACGTACTTAGGCCCGTTGGCGATGGATATTCAGCACCCTGCTTTAGTGGGCGTTGATTGTGATGGTTATTCCCCTAACTGCTTTGCCGTTGAAGTGGGTGCAGATGCGGGCGTTCACGGTGCAGTGATTGAGGGTGATGTGCTGGTGGTCGATGAATCTCACAGCCTTGGCCATGACGATTGGGTGGTGGTGGAAATGGACGACGCGCTTCACCTTTACAAGACGTTTCGCGTGGGGTCGCGGTATCGGCTGTTGCCACCGAATGGGGGCAATGGCTTGATGGCCACGGCGCGGATGGTGCGCGGTGTGGTGGTGCATCAAGCTAGGTGTCAGTTGGATGAGGCGCTGTGATTCGCCTTTGTTTGGTTAGCTGGGAGGGCTTCATTCTATACAGGACATTTGATTATGACGAAAGCGACGCATCATCGACTGTTCTTTGAGGTTTTTGATTTATAGGCAATAAAAAAGCCCCGCATAGCGGGGCTTCTGTTTTGCCGCGATAAGTAGGCTTATCAAGCAGCTTTTTGAGTTTGCTCAGCAGTTTTGAGGTGTTGCTGATGGCAGTAGTCAAGCTTTGAGTTCACATCGCTAGCGATCTCTAAAGCACGACGAAGTAATTTGATGTTTTCAAGCTCTTGGTTTTTCATAGGAAAGGCCTCCGATCAAGTTCCTGGACGTGTTTATTCAGCGTTTCTTCATCTTCCGTTTCAATCGCTGCCGCAATGAGTCTCACGTGGTTCGCGTACTCTCTTGCCTTAGAGATTTTCAGTTCGTCAGGTCCGCTGATATTCACCTTATCAAGGATGTCGCACAGTTCTTTAAGCTGCTCGGCAATCTCTGAATATGTTGGATCTTCAATTTTCAATACAGATATAGAGAACAGTTTGCAGCTGCGCAAGACCAAATTAGCGGAATGTAGCACTTGGTCGTATACGCTTTCGACAAGCTGTTGGCTGATAGCGTTCATTGCGTCCCCATATCTCTATTGTAGATTAGGCTAATTTTACCTAGATCAAAAGGACGCGTATTTTACAAACTCATGTCAAATTTTTCAAGACATTTTCTCTCTTCGATGTATGCACTGTTACACATAATCCAAGCGGGTCGCAAGTGAATTTGTATTAAATAATATGACAATTGTCAGCGCTGAGTGACGCTAATCAATTCGGTGCTAAGTGGTCGCCGTCGCGCTTTTCCAGCTGTAGCGCCGTGGTGTAGCTGCTGTCGGTGAGGCTGTGCGTCACTTCGGTGATGATCCAGGGCGTGGCGTCTATCTGGGGCTTCCAGCCGATGCACCAAGCGGGCGTTTCGGGGAATAGCTCGGGGTCGCCTATTGCCTGGGTGATGCTGAAGTAGGCGGTGCCGCGTTGGATGCGTTGCCACTCCGCTAGGGCGGCTTCGAGTGCTTCTTCCTCGCTGGCGTAGGTGTGGCGTAGCTGCTGGGCGTTGGAGGCGTCGCCGACGGTGACGGCTTCGCGGGTGGCGTGGGCGGTGTTATTCCATAGCGCGGTTACGCCGGTGTAGGCGTCGCGCTCGGCTTTTAGGTAGCGGTGCTGGTCGCCGCTTTGGCGGCGTAGCTGAATGGGTGGGATCTCAAGCCCGGTGGCGGTGGTGGCTTGGCCAGCGGGTACAAAAATCAGGTGGCCGGTTTTGACGGTGGCCACCGCGTCGAATCTCTCTGCCAAGCGCGTTAAAAAATGCAGGTCGCTTTCGTCGGTTTGGTCGATGTGGGTGATGCGCACGCCTGCTAGCGTTGCGCCCACGCTGGCCACCAGCTCATGGCGGGCGGCGATGGTTTCGATAATGTCGCGCACCGTGACGCTATCCCAGCTTTGCGTTCGCTTGCCCGGTAGCCCTTGGCGCATGTTGGCACTTGATGCGCGGATGTTGAGGGTATCCGGTGCGCCGGTGTGCTCGACTTCATCGACGATGAACGTGCCGCGCTCGGTGAGCGCTTGGCCTTTCCAGCCGATGGCCAGGGTAAGTTCCGCCCCGGTGGGGGGTATATCGAGCATGCCGTCGTCGTCGGTGAGGGTGATATCGAGCTGGTCGGCTTGCATGCCGCGCCGATCATGCAGGGTGAGCGATGCCAGGCGCGCGCGAAATTCGGGGCTGATGATTTGGCCTTGTAGGCTGATGCGGTAGTCGGGCTGCATGCTCATGCCAGTGCCCCGGTAATGGCGCGGAGGGCGCTGCTTTCGAGAATGCCGAGCAGCTCGGTTCGGCCTTCATCAATGCGCGTGAGTTTGATATCGAACTCGATTTCTTTTGCGGCACCATCGCGGAAAAACTCTTTTTTGCGCTCGGTGAGGCTTTCGATGGTGTACATGCCGTAGTAGGTGCCGGTGCCTTCAATGAGTGGCCACGCGCGGCCTTCATCGGCCAGAGCGCGGATCATGTCTAGGTTCTGTTGGCCGCCGGTGAACATGGGCAGCAGGGTGCCGGTGAGGTTGATGGTGTCGTCACCGGGGCCAAGGAACTGGCGCACCGGGCGAGCGTTGATGCGTGATGTACTGGCGTGCCGCCAGTTGGTTTGCCGCTGTAGTTCCTGATAAGCGGCAGTGCTGAGGCCGAACACAAACAGGCCGTAGGTCATCATCATGTGATTGCCCTCAATCGTTATCGTGGAAGTTGCGACGGCTGGCAGCGGCGGCGCGGCGTTCGGCATCTTGCAGAGCGCGTTGTACTTGCTCATTCACCAGGCGTGCCAGTGCTTGCTCATCCATGCCGGGGGAGGCGTGCACTTCGATGTTGATGCCGCCGTGAATCACTAGCCCGCCGCTGGGGGCTGCGCTGGCGTGGCTTTGCAGCGGTGGGCGGGCGTCGATCTGTATCGCGCTGGTGTCGATGTTGGCGGCGCTGGCGTTGGTGGCCAGCCCGGCACCGAGCATTAACCCACCGGCGGCGTTGCGCAGGTTGTTGGCGATGCCGCGTACTTGCTTGATGGGGCTGTCGGCGTCGTCTTCGATACCGTTGGCCAGGCCTTGTGAGACGAAGTTGCCGATGGTGGCAAACACGCGGCTGGGGGAGTTGATGTCTAGCCAGTTGCGCACGGTGCCGGTGACATCGCTGGCGAGGTTTGCGGCGCTTTCGGTTGCACGATTGGCACCGTCGCGAATGCCTTGCCCCATTCCTGCGGCTGTCTCCCGGCCCCATTGCATGGCTTGGTTCGCCCCGTCCCCGATGGAATCCCATGCGCTGGTCATCGCCTCTTGTACCCAACCGGCGATGTTGCCCGCCATACCCATCACTTGGTCGCGGAGTGCCCCTGCCATGCTGGCGATCCCGTTGATCATGCCTTCCACGATGTTGATGCCGAAGCCTTCAAACACGCGGCTGGGGGAATTGATGCCAAGCACGTCTTTAAACCAAGTGGCTATGCCGCTGGCCATGCCGGTGACCCACTCGCGCAACGCGGCGAGTTTTGCCCCCAGCCCGCTCAGCAAGCCGTCGATCACAAAGCCGCCTAGCGTGCGGAAGCCTTCGGGCACCGAGACGCCCAGCCGTTCTAAGGTGCTGGTGAACGCGTTGTAGATCAGCCCAAGGGGTGACCAGTTGATGAGCAGCCGAGCAACGCCGCCCACGCCTTCATCGAACGCGGCTTTAACTTGCTGCCATAGGCCTACGAAAAACGCCTTGATGGGCTCCCAGTATTTGTAGATCAGGAACGCGGCACCGGCGATGGCGGCAATGCCCCAGCCGATGGGACCCATGGCCACCAGCAGGCCTTTCAGCGCACCGGCCACCCAAGGGATGGCGGTTTTGGCGATCCAGCCCAGCGCAGTGCCGAGACTGCCGACCTTGATGCCCAGCGTGGTCATCGCGAACTTGGCGAACAGCAGCGGGGAAAGGATGCTGGCGAACGTCATGGTGACGGCACCGCCGACGGTGGCCAGGGCGATCATTCCCGCCGCCACCTTGGCGATGGTGCCCGCTAGCTCGGGGTTGGCCTCTATCCATGCGCTCACACTGCGCGTCACTTTGGTGATGTTTTGGATTAAGTCGCGGATGGGGCCTTTGTTGGTTTCAGTGATACTGATGCCCACGTCTTCCCAAGCGCTACGCAGGCCTTTTAGGTCGCCGCCAATGTTATCAGCGCGCACTCTGGCGACTTGGGCGGCTTCGCCCATGGAAGTGGATAGCACTTCCACGAACGCTTCGATGCCTGCGGTGCCTTGCTGGGCGATAAGCTCGGCCATGCCCGCGCCCGGCTCTTCGCCGAAGATGGCTTTTAGGAAGCCTGCTCGATCCGCGTTACCCATCGTTTCTGTGGCGCGCGCAACGTCTGCGAGAATGAGGGGAACATCTCTTAGGTTGCCCTGAGCGTCTTTTGCGTTGACCCCTAATTCATCCAGTGCTCCTGCGGCGGCCCCTGTTGGAGCTGCAAGACGGGTCACCATCGCTCTCAAAGTGGTGCCAGCTTGACTTCCTTGAATACCTACATCACCCAACAACCCAGCCATTGCCGATGCTTGTTCTAGCGACATCCCCATAGCCCGCGCCTGGGGAGCGACGTACTTCATAGACTCGCCAAGCATGCTCAGGTCTACGTTTGCCCGCGTCGCTGTGGCAGTGAGCACGTCACTCACTCTGCCCATCTCAGAAGGGTCTAGACCAAAACCAGAGAGAATATTCGAGGAAATATCGGCTGTTCTGGCGAGATCGGCACCGGTGGCTAAAGCCAAGTTTAGAACGTCCGGTATTGCAGTCTCGATGGCGTCGCCTTCAAAGCCCGCCATTGCTAGAAAGCCTTGGGCATCGGCGACCTGAGTGCCACTAAAAGCAGTGGTCGCACCTTTCTCCCTAGCCTGACGTTTTAACGCTTGGAATGCTTCATCGTCCTCATTCAAGCGGGTTAACGCTTGAACAGCAGACATCGACTCACCAAATGAAACACCAGGCTGTAGCACTCTGGTAGCTGCGTAGCCTTGGGCGATGCCGGTGCCGAACATGCCCATGCCCCCACCTTGAGCGCGGGCAACGTTGGCCATGCCATTCTGGTAGCGGTCGCGCGCCTCTGTTAACCGGCGTTGACGTTGGGCGACTTCCGATAAGTGGCGCTTCTGTTCCTGCAGGGTGGTGTTAAGCCGCTCCTCGTTTGTACGCAGTTCGCGGGCGCTTCGGCCTAAGTTGTCGGTGCTGATGCCCGCTTCATCCAGGCGCGTTTTTAGCCCACGGATGCGCTCGGTTTGGGTGGCGTGGTTCTGGGTGAGCCGTTTGACCTCTTCGCCTGCGTGACGGGTTCGGTTGCGGTATTCCCGCAGGGCGCGGGCGGAGCGGTCGAACTCGCTTTGCTGGCCGTGCAGGCGCACGCGGGCGCGCTCTAGCGAGGCGGTGAGCTGGTCGCTGGGCTGTTTGGTTTTGAGCAGCTCTTTGGCGAGGCGGTCGTATTCCCGACGGGCAACGGTGAGCCCTGATTTCACGTTGGCGTGGGCTTCGCGCTGCTGTTCCAGTGCTTGGGTGTATTGCTGGTTCCGTGCGCGGGCGTCGCGCATCGCGCGGGTGTTCTGCCGCTGGGCGGCGTTGGCTTTGCGGTAGCTGGTGAGGTCGCTTTGGGTGCGCTGCAGCTCTTTGAGCTGGTCGCGGGTTTCGCGCATGGCTTGGCCGGTTTGGCCAGCGTTTTGGCGCATGCGTTTGAGTGGGCCGGTGACACGGTCCACGGCGTTGAGCATCACTTGCAGTCGTAGATTACGTGCCATCGGTTTTCCTTATTTGCTGCCTTACTTTTTGCCTTGCTTGCCACCCTTGGGCTTGCTGCCTTCGTGGCGTTTGCGGGCGCGTTCGCGCCATTCCATGAGTTCGTCGAGTTCCATGCCGTCCATGGCTTGGGGCTCCCAGTGGAAGACCATCGCCAAGTCGGCCATGGCGTCTTCCACAAATTCCGGAAGGCTTAGGCCTCGATGTCCTTGAATTTCTTTGGGGTTAAAAAACCATTCAGCGCCGTGCCGAGCTGGACAAGGTCGACGATGTCCATGGTTTTCAGCTCGGCTTCTGTTAGCGCGGGCGTGGTGATACGGGGCATGACTTTGGTGAGGGCGGCGACGTCCAGGTTCATGATGTCGACCAGCGAGACGCCGCGCATGCCGCCAGACATGGGCTTACGCACGGTGATTTTGGTGACGGTGGTTTTACCACGCTGCAGCGGGGTTTCCAGGTCGACCACTTCGGTGGGTACGCCGGGGGCGGTGGTGGGCTGGGCTTCGGTGGCTTCTACGGCTTGGGCTTCGGTGTTGTCGGTCATGGTGGTGCGTTCCTATGGGTTGTGCTTGGCCGCCGGGGCGGCCTTGGTGGTTGGGATTGGGTTTACAGGCCTAAAGCGCGGCGGCGCTGTGCGAGTCGATCTTCGCCGCGCACGTTGAACACGTAGCCGGGCACGTCGCGCTCGATCACGTCTTCGCCGTCTACCGTGAGCTTGAAGTAGCTCAGCGTGGTGGTGATGCTGATTTGATTGTTGTCGCCTTTGCTGGCATCGCCGAGGTTGATGGTTTTGTGGCGGCCGCGCATGACGATCTCGACGGGGATGATGCTGCCGTCGTCGTCGGATTCGTAAGAGCCGGTCATGCGGAGTAGGGCGGCGTCGTGAATGGGGCTGCCGTAGGTATCGAACAGACCGGCGACGGTCATGCCGCCGAGTGTCCATTCGAAGGTTTGTAGTTCGTTGCCGTGGTCGACTTCGATGGGGCCGTCCATACCGCCGCCTTCGTACTCGACCATGCGGCGGGCGAGTTCGGGCAGCGTTAGCTCGGGCACCATGCCCTGCCAGTTGTTGCCGTCGCCGAACAAGTTAAAGTCTTTGAGAATATTGGGAAGCATGCTGATGGCTCCTGTTATGGCCTATCGCGGGCGGCGGTTTATTCGCTGATGCGGGCGGCGAAGTCGACCAAGTAACGGTCGGTGATGCGCTGCTGGAAGGTGAGGTCTTCCAGGGGCGGTACCGGGGTGTAGTCGTAGTCGATGTAGAGCTTGCCGGACTTCAACACTTCGGGGCTGTTCAGCTCTTCATCGAACCAAGCGGAGCCGCCGAGGATGTAGCCGCTGCGTGTGAGTTCGCGGAATTTGGCGTTGACGCCTTCGATGATGTCGCGCACCAGGCTGGGGTGCATGGGCTTATCAACGGCCCAGAAATGCGCCTCCGCGATGGTGTCGGCGAGCACCTGGGCGGTGCGGGTGTATGACTCGAACGCGAAGAGCGGTTCTGCCGAGCAGGTGCGAGAGCCCCAGAAGCGGAAGCCTTCTTTGCGGATCAGCGTGGTGACGTCGGCGTCGTTGAGATAGCCCGCATCGGTGGCGGGGTTTTGGAGATCCCAGGACACGTCTTTGCTAATGCCGGTGACGCCGTTCACAGGCATGTTGGAAAGCGTCTTGTGCCAGCCGATCTGGTTATCCAGCTTGGCGCGGTGGCCGAGTGCTTTGGCGACGGCGGGCAAGGGCAGGGTTTCTTCTGCGTCGACATCGAACGCTTGCCAGTTGGGCCAGAGGATCATCACTTCACGTTGGCCAAAGTTCTCGCGGTACATGCGGGCTTCTTCTTTGGTTTGGCAGCCGTGGGCAGAGGCGTACACGAAACCGCGTAGCTGCTGGGCGATGCCTGCGAGAGCAGCGGTGACGGCTTGGGTGTCGAGATCCGGCGCGCCGAAAATGCGCGGCTTCACGCCGAATTTGGTCTCGGCGGCCGTGAACGCTTGAATGCCGGTTTTTTGGCCAGTGGCTTGATCGACGCCGCCGATCACGTTGGCGGTGGTGGCTTGTTCGGTGTCGCCTTTTTCGACGCGCACCACGACCACCACGGCTTTGGTTTCTTCCACGATGGCCGTCAGCGCGCGGCGCAGCGTGCCGCCTGCCCCGGCGTTGGCGATGGCGGTGTAAAGATTGGTGAGTAGCACTGGCTCATTCAGTGGGAACGGCTCGTTCACTCCGCCGGTGAGGCGCACGGCTTGTGCAGTGGCCGGGGTGCCTTGGCCATCGCCGTTGATGCCCACGCTGACCAGCGCCGAGGCGGCGCTATCCGCTGAAATGGCGGTGGCCACTTCGTCGGCGGTGCTGAGGATCTCGCCTTCGGCATCGGTGGCGAGCGTAATGGTGACGTGTTTATCGGCCACGGCGACGTTGATGGCGGTGGAGGGCTCGCCGGGATCACGGTGGGTGATGCGAATGGTATCGCCATTCACGCCGACATTGGCGGCGGTGTAGGTGAGGTTGCCGTTGGCCGCGAGGCCATTGATCACGACACTGGCGGCCACGCCGGGGCTGGCATTGGGTGCGGTGGCCACCAGCCCGATGACGGCGGTGGATACGGTTTTGATTGGGCGCGTGCCTTCGTTGATCTCGGTCACGCGGACGCCGTGGAAGCGTTCGGTCATGGCTTGTCTCCTGCGCAGGTTCAAGCGGGGTCATGGGGTACTGGCTGAGTGAAGCCCATGGTGTGGTGCTTGCGCGTGGGAGGGTAGCGGCGGGCGTTGTGCGGGGAGTGGGGGACAGAAAAACTCTGCTAGACTTCATTAAAATTTTCTAAGGTGGTCTAGCCATGAGTTCTCAGGATGTTGCTATTTCAGCTGCGAAACTTATTCACGCTAGCTATATGGACTGGAAATTTAACCGGCTTTACAAGAAGGCATTTGAGCATGGTTTGAGTGTTGAAGAGCTTAGTAATAGTGATGAGCGCTTTTCATTATTTATGCGGGCTGGTCGTGCGTTTGAAGTGTGCTCGCATAAGGATGCTATCGACTTTATAGCTGACGCAATGATAGGTGGCATAAAAAAAGGAGATGCTGATAAACAGCCGGACATGGTTCATATGGCAGTTGGGTCGTTGACTGGTGTGACTAATACTGAGTTAAATATTCTGGTGTTAATGCAAAAGCATAATTTATATTTTAATGAGTATGGAACAGCTATTAGCGGTGATGTGAAAAAGGACTATGAGATTGATGCGTGCAAAAGTTTAGGCATTGATGCATTTAAACTTGGTACTTTGGCCAATGGTTTGATGAGAACAGGCTTAGTGACCCCGCCTGCTATGAACTATGGGTCTTACTCACAAAATACCAATGCGCTTACCCCGCTGGCTAAAGACTTATTTGATTACGTTTATTACATCAGACGGCCACAATAAGCCCGCCAAACGGCGGGCTTGTTCTTTAACTTCAGCTACCACGTTAGGGCTTCAATGGCTGCGCGGTCGCCATTTTTTAGCGCGGCGGCAATCTGATCTTCTAACGCTTGGCGCTTTCCGATGACGTTGCCCGCTGCTTGTTGGTAGAGGTTAGATTTCTCCAGGATCCGGTCGATTAGCTCACTGATTTCTAGGCCACGCGCGGTGGCGATGGATTCGATCAGCGGGCCACCACCTTCCAGCGCTTCGCGCTCTTGACGTTCCCAGCTGAGCTGCTCGTAGTCGGGGTATTCGTCGCGCACTGCTGCTAATGCTTCGACTGATGCGGCGTTTATTTCAAGGCGCTTTTGGTCGGCCAACTTGCCTAGCGTGACCGGCGGGCTGTCGACTAGGGTGGGGTAGCCGTCGTCGTCGGGTGCTAGCACTTTGCTGCCGTCGTTTTGCATTAGCGCCTGGTGCTGTGCCTCGGTGATTTCGACGGCGTCTTCAGGCAGGCGGCAATCGGGATTTGGGACGGTGATCATTGGCGGTTCGATGGTGTCATCGCGTACCTGGATTAATGGCGCGTCGTCTTCGCCCTGATGGTTAGGATCGGGCACCTCAACCATCGGCCATTCAAAGTCGGGGTCTATGATCGTGTGCGTGGGCTCGCCGAAGAGACGGGTGTCGTAGAAGCTGTTGGTAGCGGCGCTGTAGAACGTGGTCATCTTAATAGCCCCTTACTGTAATGCTGAAGGTACGCGGCCCGCTGGTGGTGGAAGGCAGGTTAATAGTGATGCCAAAGCGTGTGAGCGTGGCGCCGATGATATCGGCAGGCCCGACGGCTGCCGACAAGCGTGAGGCGCTGTACTGCGATGCCCTGGTAGGAAATGTGGTTGGCCAAGGGGCATAGATCTCTGTTTGCCCACCGGGCAACGTGAGGTTCATGCCTTGCTCAATCCAGCCGTTCGGGAGTTCATGCCAGTAGGATTCGCCTTTGGATATGGGAAAGGCCTCTGAAAGATTACCTGTGTGGTAATAGGTTACCCAGCCAGACCAAGACCCAGTGCTGGAAGTTTTGCGATTGACGTAAAGTGTGGGATTGGGAGAGTTACTGTATGCACTGGCGATCGCGAGAAGTGTTTCTCCTCCACCTTCTCGATGATAAAGAACAGCCCCATAGGCAAAGGATGGCCGATCATTCACATTTGAATATCTATAAAAGCCTGTTTTCATGCCGGACGTATCTAGTAATGATGCGTTCGGCCAGGCAGGATCCCCGCCCCCTAAGCCGAATGCTCCGACCGTTAAGAGTTTTCCGATGGAGTCGTCTGTATAGCTGTTTTGAACTTGGTTAGCTCTCAGTACACTGCTGTCGACACTAAGCGTTCGGTTACTCGATAAATTACCACCGCCTGTTAAGCCGCTTCCTGCTGTAATGGTTCTACTAGTACGAACGACACTGCTGTCAACGGATAGAGTTCTATTCGTTGCAAGACTTCCTCCTCCTTCGAGACCATCGCCGCTAATTACTTGTCTAGAGGTTTCGACGGGATTTAGATTGTCCCCGTGGTACATTTTTACCCACGGTTGCCAAGCACTATTGGCGCGCCTTCGCATGTACATCGCGCTAGAGTGAGAGCTGACGAAAATGAGCGTCGTTGTATTACTGTTAATTCCCGAACCCACATAGACAGTGCCTCGAGCGAGCTGACTATTTTGTACATCTATTGGCATGTTCAGCGTGTTTTCATCGCATTGATAAAACCCGCTAATGAGTGCTTTCTCTATGTCGTTATCGGGGGCTAGTACTCCTCCTTCCGAAACGCCGATTCCGAAAGCCCCCACCGCCATTATTTTTCCTGCTGTGTTATCCGTCGGTTCGGTTTGAATATCGCTTTTTCTTAATACGCTACTGTCCACGCTAATCGTACGGTTGCTTTCTAAGTTACCTCCCCCTTTCAAGCCATCACCGGTGCTAATTTGCCTACTGACTTCTACTGGAGATAGGTTCCCAGAGTGGTATAGCTCGACCCATTCGCCCCACTCATTGCTTGCAAAGCTGCGTGTTAGTAACACCGAGTTAGTGGTGGCTCGTGGTACAGCGATTTGAGTAGCGTTATAAGCTCCTAGTACAAACACGATACCCAGTGCCAACTGCGGTGGCGCGCCTAATGTGCTTGTATCGAAACGATAAATACCTGTTACGAATAAATCATTTAAGTTGTTTTTGTAAGGAGCGACCCCGCTTCCGATGCCAAAAGCACCTACTTCCATTAGCCGGTTCGATGTGTTGTCAGTCGCGTTCTCTTGAACATCGCGCGCCGCTGCCGATCCCGTGTTAGTGAGTAATGGATACCGCCCATCGTGATCATCACTCTGACGGTGGTCGTTCATCGCCTTGGCTTGCAGCACGGTAGCAGTGCTGCTGGAGGTGCGGCTGGCGGTGGTGCCCATGGTGGCGGAGGCACCGAGGCCTAAGTTGCTGCGCGCCTGGCTTGGGCTGGGCAGGTCGCTTAGGTTGTTGCCGCGCTGGGGGTAGCGGTCGTCGTGGTCGCCACTGGTGCGGTGGTCGTTCATGGCGGCGGCTTGCAGGAGGACCGTTGTGCTTGCCGAGTTGCGTAGCGCGGTGTTGCCGAGCGTGGCCGAGGTGCCTAAGCCGAGGTTGACCCGCGCGGTGGCGGCGCTGGTGAGGTCGGCGAGGTTCTGGTTTTTGGCTAGGCGGGTGTTGGCGTTGTCGTTGGCTGACTTCACCGCGCGCGGCGTGGCGGCTTGGTGTTGAGCGGTGCTGTCGGTGGCATTGCTGAGAGTGACCACGCCAGGGGTGTTGAGGCTAGCGGGTGGGTTGCTGAAACTGATGTCGCCGAATTCGAGACTTGCCGCGTCGATATCTGCTAGTACGACATCGATGGTGAGCAGCATGGTGGAGCCGCTGGACTTTTCGATAATTGGATCGGCTTGGCCATACACGGCGAACAGGGTGCCGGACCCTGTAAAAATCCCGAAGCCGCGCATGGTGTAGGTGTCTTGGCCTTCGTCTTTTGCGGTAACGCTGATGGTATCCGGCGCGACGATCTCGCCCGCGATGCTGCTTACCCGTTTGATTTCACTGGGCAATGCGGTGAGCCCGGCGTTGGGCGTGAACGCGGCGGCGGTGAACCCGATATGGGTGAGCGTGACGGGGGCGGTGCCTGTGTTGTTGGCGTTGATGATTTCAGCACGCCCAGCGTCGGTGATGGTGATGTTGAGCGCCATGTTATTCCTCTACCTGTAAGCGTCGATAAAGTATGGGGCGGGCGGCGGCGTAGGTGCCGATGCCGCCTTCGGCGGCGATGCCTGCGATTAGCGTGAAGTGGCTGCGCACGGGTTTAACGCGGTGCACTTCTTGAATGATGTCGTCTTGCAGCTCGGCGGCGTTGTTATCTGCCCGCACGGTGAGCACCAGTTCAAACGTATGCGGCGTGCCTTTTGGCTCGGTTTGCCACCATTCGCGGATGGCCACCCCAGCACCAAACGATTCCACCACGCGGCGCACCGATTGCACCGTGCCCCGGCGGCGGTGGATCTCGACCGCTTGGCGGATGCGTTCGCGCTTGATGCGCTCGGACCAGTAGGGCTTCCAGGCAGCGACGCCGAGCGACCACGCGAGCCACGGCAGTAGCTCGGTGGGGCAGTTATCCGGGTTCCATAGGTCGCGCAGCGGCGTGGGTACGTCTGATACGCGGGCGGTGGCTTCGGCGGCGCTCTTTTCTAACGCGGTGGCGTTGGCGGGTAGCAGGTGGTTATTCATGCACGCCCCCATCGGTGAGCGCGATAGCGGTGCAGTAGGTGGCTTGTTGCCTGTTGACGGTCAGCGTTTCGGTTGGGCTTGCCAGCTCGACGCGTTGGACGCCTGCGCGGTGCAGGGCGGCGTAAACGCCTGATAGCGTGATGTCCATGCCTAGCCGGTGTTGGCGATCCGCATAGCGTTGGGCTTCCGCTTGGGCTTCGGCGAGTACGACTTGGCTATCTGGCCCCGGCTGAAAGTAGAGCGTGGCGGCGATGGTGTAGGGCACGACCTCGGCCCCTTGCACCGTGACGTGGTCGGTTAAGGGACGCACGGTTTCGGCGCTGACGGCTTGCTCCACGGCATCAAGCAGCTCTGGCGGTGCGGTGCCGTCGCCCTCACGGCCTAGCACGGTGACGACGACATCACCGGGAGTGGGGCTGGTGGCACTGGCATCTAATACGCTGCCGCTGGCGGAGAGGGCGTGGAAAATGTAAGCGCCTTCTGGGCCAGCCGTTGATAGCCCTTCGAGGGAAAGCAAAATCCGCCGGCGGAAGTCGGGGTTGGTTTCGTACTCGGGCGGTACCGGGGGAATGGCTGCGGGGTCGCCTGCGTAGGTTTGCAGCCGCTTGACGTTGAAGAGTGCGCCGAGGTTGTCCAGGTCTTCATCTTCGGCATACGCAAGCATGACGGCGCGAGCCGCTTGGTTGACCCGCTGGCGAACCAGCATTTCCCGATAGGCGGCGACTTCCAGCACTTTATAGATGGGGTCGGATTCTGCGGGTACGTCAAATTCAGGGTAGCGGCCAACTAGGTCAGTTAGCAGCGCTGACAAGATCTCTTCGTAGTCGATGGCTTCGACCACGTTGGGCACGGGCAGTTGGGAAAGATCAATCGCAGTGCTCATGCCAGGGGTACTCCTACGTTCATGGCTTGGCCATCGGCGGTGCGGCCTTGCAGCTCGATCACTACGGCGCCGTGCTGCTGGGTATTGACGGTGCGGCGCGCGCCGGTGATCTGAATGCGCGGTTCCCAGCGAGTGACGGCGATGATGGTGGCGGCGTAAACCTGCATGAGGAGGGCGTCATTCATGGGCATATCGAGCAGCTCGGGCACTAGGCTGCCGTATTCCCGGCGCATGACGCGGGAGCCGATGGGCGTGGTGATGATGTCGGCGACGCTTTGGCGGATGTGTTCGATGCCATCCAACTGTTTGCCGGTGTTGATGTTCATGCCGGGCATTAGATGGGCTCTCCTGTGTTGGCGGGGCCGGGCTGAATGCCGCCGTGCTTGTGGTCGCTACCGGTGTTTTTGCCGTTGTGGGTGTGCGAGCCGCCTTGCTGGCTGTAGCTGCCGTTGCGCTGCATATCGCCTTGGTGCTTGATGCCGCCTACCCACTGCGTGCCGCCGGGGGCGTTGATTTCGATGGAGCCCGGCAGATTGATGCGTAGCACGCTGTTGGCGTGGTCGTATTCAAACAGGGCGCTATCAGGAAATAGGCGGCCGATGACCCCGGGGTCGCTGCTGGGCGGTGGAGCGGTGAGCTGGAACAGGCTGGCCATCGCGAAGGCATTGGCGGTATCGCCGCCGGGCGAAAACAATACGCACTGTTCGCCCACCGTTGGCGGGTTCCAATCGCGTGTAGTGCCTGCGCGACCTGTTACCCACGGCACCCATCCGGTGAGTAATGAACCAGATTTAACGCGCACGCGGGCGGCGTCGTGATCTACCTGGGCAATGGAGCCTAGGCGAATGACGTTTTCAATCAGGCGGAGTAGTTCGGCGACGTTGTTCATGCGGCCATGCTGCGATGGCTACGCGCGCATGGGTAGCGGCGGGCGTTGTGCCAGCCCAGTAGGACAAGTGGCGGTATGTTAGCTGGGTGGCGACAGGTGGTTCAGGACGCTTTCAGCGATGTGGTCGGCGTCTTTTGCGGTGATGCCGATGAGTTCGCGGCGGGCGTATTTGTGTTGTGGCCCGCCTTTCTCGACGCGGTCGCGCAGCCCGTAGTGATGCACTCGGGCGATGCGGGCGACGCTGCTGAAGAAACCCAGCGCAGCCTCATCGGAGGAGGTTTTGATTTTGAGGTATTTGGCGGTACCCAACTTTTTGAACATGGCTTTTCGGCGGATGGCTCCGCTTCGGCCGCGTAGCTGTTTGCGTGGCTCGTAGGGCGTGCCGTCAGGGTTGGTTTGCGCCTTGATACGCTCGCGGTTGGCGAGCCGTAGATCCCGCGCGACCTCTCTGGCCAGCACGCGGCGCTCTTTTGCGCTGAGGTTTTCGATTAGCGGCGTTAGCCAGTTGTCTAGCTGCTTTAGCTCCTGTTCGAGGGCGTCACTCATGCGGGGCTATCCCATTCCGCTACCAGGTCATGCTCTGCGTTTTCGGGGTGCTTGATGTAGAGCTGCCAGTGTTTGGCTGGGCAAGCATCGGCGGGAAATGCTGGCATTCGGTGCTCTGCGTTGATGCTGCCGGTACTGCAATCCACGTTGGCGACGACGCGCTCTGTTAGGCGAACGGTTAGCGCGAGATCCCAGTGGGTGTTGCTGAGGATCTCGGCCTCGATCTGCACCGCCTCATCTTCGATGAGATCCGGCTGGTAGGTGTTGAGCCATTGCAGTAGCGGGACCATGACCGTGTCGAGACTGCCGCTGTAGTCGGTGATGATGATTTGAGCATCGACGGTGTACTGGTGGCTCAGGTTTGTGCCGCGCGCGAACTTCACTTTTCCATCGTTCACGAAAGTGTGTAGCTGCTCGGGATTGCGTGCTAATTCGGGAACACTAGCCAGTAAATGCGCCCTTAGGTGCTTTAATTTGATCATTGTAGTGACTCGACTAGGCCGTTATGACGGGTTGCGCAGCGGTGATACTCGGCCGCCCAGGCGCTCATGGTGAGCGCGACATCGCCGCCGGTGCCGGTGGTGAGCAGGGGCAACACGCTAGGGCAGCGTTGCATTAGGTTCTGCTGTATCGGGCGCGGTTCCGGTGGCGGCGTTGTTGAGCAGGCTGATAACGCTAGGCTCAAGACAGACGCGCTGATAAATGGGCTTCTGAATTTCACGGATGATTCCCCTATCGATTACCCGTTCATTGGCTTGGAGTGTGCCCAGTCGCTCTTCAATGTGGGCGGCGATCTCTGACTCTCGCGACATTGCGGCGTCAATGGCTTGCTGGGCGGCGCGCTCGGCGGTGAGGGCGTGGCTGTCGTTTTGCCAGTTGGCGACTTGCCAGCCACCGGCGAAGGTGGCGGCCAGCGCGGCGGCGCTGGCGAGGAGGGTGAGTTTGTTCATGCGGCGTTTTCCAGGCACACGGCCTCGATTAGCACGTTGCCAACAGCCTTAACGCAGGTGTCGATGTTGGCGATGTAGCTATCGAGGTCGTTTTTATTTGTTATGAAAAACAGCTCGACGATGACGCCTTTGCCGCGCCGGATGAATGCGAGTCGGCTGTGTTGGCCTGAACCCTCTCCCTTTGCTTTTCGGTTGGTTATGCCGAGTGCGGTGGAGATGGCAATGCACAGTGCGTTGCCTAGTGGGTAGTGCTGCTGGTCACTTAAGGTTTCTACGCCTGTTGCTGATGCGTTACTGAACGCGTTGCAGTGAAATTCGACTGCGAGGTCATGCGCTACCGCTTCGTTTGCCGCTACGGTTAGGGGCATGTTTTGGCCGCGTTCACCGTCTTTTGTGAAGTAGACCTTGTCGCGTAGGTAGTCGGCTAAACGGTCACGAAAATCTAGCACCACCTGGGCTTCGGTGAAGCCATTGGCGGCGGCACCGGGGTCTTTGTCACTGTGGCCAGCGGATATAAAAAGCGACCGTTGCTGTAAGGCTGCGTATTTCACCAAGGCTTGCACGTTATTGCCTCCGTAGTGGGCGGATAAGGTGGGCGACGTTGCCGCCGGTACGGATGAGACCGATGGCCAATGCCACCATGGCGAGGGCGATTAGCCAGCGGACGGCGTCGCTTGGTGGCGGGCCAAGCACGGTTAGCACGGTGGCCAGTACGATGATTAGCCATGCGGCGAGCGATACGCCTGGGCGGTAGCGCCCACGGCGGCGAAACGTTAGCAGCCGCGCAACGACAACAAGCGCGGCGGCGATGGTGATTGCGTAGGCGATGCTCACTTTCTGCCCCCTAGCCAGGCTTTGAGATCGAGCGTTTTTACTCCCTCAATCGCTCTTAGCCCGGCGGTTACGGATACGGCGGATGCGATGAACGCGGCTACTGCAGAGTGCTCCAGCATGCTGCCGAGCGTGGCGGGGCCGCCGAGGTACCCCACCCAAAAACTGATTAGCAGGTACGCCAGGCGCTCTAAGATGCCTAGCTCTTTTGCGCTGATGACGAATAGCGTGGCGCCGCAAAATGCGCCCACGACTGCATTGGCGTCGATGCCGGGCAGCATGCCGATCACCAACGCGGCGAGCGATGCGGTACCGGCGGCAGCGGCGGTTGATGGTTCGGCCATGTGTTCCCCTTGTGTTCGTTCAGCTCCAGAGCTGGATTTTTGGCGTTTTGGTTTCGCGGGTTTCTGGCGGTGGCGGCAGTGTTACCGCCGTGCCTTCCTTGAGCACCGGCCCTTGTTCGGCGAGGTGCGGGTTTAGCTGCAGCGTTTGCTCGGTAATCGATGCGGTTCTGCCGTACACGCGGTAGAGCAGGGCGTCTAACGTTTCGCCTTGATGGGCGCGTACGACGCGGTTCATATCAGCTCGACCGTTGTGTGATTGATGCCGGTCAGCTCTGCGATGGCCCAACGGGCATCGGCGCGGTAGTCGTCTGCCGCGAGGTCTTTAGCTTCGCCGCGTTCGTCGCCTTCGCCGGTGGCGGATGCGTCGCGGTAGCGTTCTAGGAGATCCGCCTGTGCTTGTGCGTAGACGGCGCGACGGTAGAGCAATTGAAGGTCGCCGGGGGTCTGCCAGTTTTCGACCGGTACTTCGTCAATCGTGGCGCGGCCGCTTTCCTGCTGTTCGGCTTGGTAGTCGGCCAACTGGCGGTTTACATCGGCCATGGCGGCGCTCAGCGATTTTGTTAGTCGCTTGGGCGTGACGCTTTGCACGCGCTCTTCTTCACGGAAGTCGTTTGGGTTTATTTCTGGCCAAAAGCCGTTATTGGCGATGGGCTCTAGCGTTGGGCTAGGTGGGTTGGTGCCGTGGGCGATCATGCTGGCCACCTGTTAAAGAAGGGGGTGGACCGCTTTGCGCGAGGCTGAAAGCCCTTGCTTGGCGGTGCCCCCTTGCCGTCGGGGTGCGACTCGGTTGGCGGTCAGGCGGGTGCCTGGTCGCCCTGTTTTTTGATAGCGCTTTCTAGGCGCTGGATGTCTTGCTTGACGCCGATTTTGTCGTTTAGCTCTAACGCGCGTTTGAGCTGGGCCAATGCGCCTTCGTAGTCTTCGGCGGCGCGCAGGGCGTAGCCGTAGCTTTTGTGTACTTTGGCTTTGATCTCATCGTGCATATCGGCATCACCGACGATGGCGATGCAGCGGGCCATGACGTTGGCGAGGTCGTCGGCTTTGGCGTCTTCTTTTTCAAGCGATGCTTTGACGCCGTCGGCGATCTCTTCGGCCAGGATGCTGACTGTGTCGCGCTCGTATTGGTCGGGCGTATCTAGGCTGTGCTTCACGGCGTAGGCTCCAATTTGCATGGCTGTTTCGTAATCGCCCACGTCGATGCACCAGACCATTAGGGTCATGAGTACGCTGTCTTTTGCGCCTTTGCCTTCCGCTAGGACGCCGTTGATGTAGGGCATGAAGTCCGGCAGCAATTCACGCTTTTTCTCGATCTTGGCTTCAATCGATTTGATGGTTTTTAGCGTGCGGCGGGCTTCGTAGAGCGCGCGGGCGTGGAGCTCGTATTGCTCGCCTTGTTGCTGCTCGCCTGGGGTCGCGGTGCCCGCCGCTTTCGCGGCGGTCACTTGCTCAAAGTGTTTACGGGCTGGGCTTTTCATGACTTCCCCTTTTAGGCTTCTACGAACTCGATGTTTTCCACAAGGCAGCCGAAGCCGTAATCCTCAATGACGTAATCGTCATTGCTGGATTCGTAGTTTTCGATACGGTTGCGTTTAGGGTTGTCGATTACGTGACGGCGGCGACTACCCAACTGCCAGTACAGGGATAGGTTTTCCATTGATGTAATGAAGATCCCGCCATCAGGGAAGTAAGGGGCACGTGCGCCTTGTAGCCCGCCTACTCGCTTCTGGCTAATCATCATGTCTAATGCACGACTTTCCGTTGGCGTTTCGGCATGTTGCTGAATCAACGGGAAATACTTATCTGCCATCAGCTTTCGACCCATGATGGCAACCAGGCCAGTATCGTCGCGGTACCACGGGTCAATCATTTCATTCACGGCGTCGTACACGAGAGCGTCGAGGTTTGCGTAATCACCACCAGCGCCAATAGTAATTTTCCCTGCTACGGCACCGCCGGATAAAACTCGGGCAGGCGCGCGCTCGCGGTATTTCTGCAACCAACCTTTGTTTACGTCTTGAAGCAGTGGGTTCGTTGCGCGGTCGGTTTCAGCTGCGACGGCGGTACCGTTGAAGCCCACCATGATTCGATCTAGCGCTTGGCGTTTCAAAATTGCGTTACGCACTCGGGCTTGGAAGTCAGGAAAACGCGACCAGGCATCTAACTGTGCCCAGCGAAGATGCGTGTCGAACTCAGTCGGCACACACTCATAGCCGTTATCAGTTAGCTCCGATACATCACGGGTAGCGCGTTCGTTCTGCTCTGTATTGGTTCGACCTGCGATAGGCCCGGAGACGCCGAGGCCGATTTTTTGCCCCTTGATCTCATCAACGCCCACCATGTTGATCTGGCTGAGAAATTCGCTTGATTCCTGCATTTTACTTTCAAGCGTTTGTTGCACGCTGGGTGTGACGTTGAACTGCTCGGCAGAACTGGCAGCACCGTTGAGGTGTGCTAATCGATCCCGGTACTGATTGAACTTGACTCGTGTGTCGTTGCGCATTGGTGTTATCCCTTAAATTTAATGGCTCTGGCAGCTGGCTTTTTGTTGGCCAGGGCTTAGCAGTCGGTTAGCTGTTCACCGCCGCCGGTGGCGGGCGCACGATGCTTGGTATCAGGTTCGTTATCGAGCTTGGTGTACAGCTCGTCGAAGCGCTTTTGCAGCGCCGCATGATCGGCTTGCAGTTGGCTGAACTGTTCGGCGGTGGGGCGCTTTTCCAGGTCGTTACTTAGCGCGTCGAAGCGCTTGGCAAACTCTGAGAACGCGCCTTTGATGTCTGCGCCAAATGCTTCAAAGCCTTTGTTGGTTTTGGCGTCTTGACGGCTGAACAGGTTTTTTACGAATTCGCCGATGCTCGGTTTGGGTGCCTCTTCTTCTTCGAAGTTGAGGTCGACTTCAACGGCTTCGGTGAAGAGGTTTTCAGGCTTTTGCTTGCGGCTTGCCAGCGGTGACTTATCACCCGCTTCACGGCTGAACTGCATCATTTCAGTACCCAAGCTGGCAGGACTGTCAGTGACCGCTAAGCCTTCTAGGTATGCTTGATCTGTGTCGCCAAACTTGTGGTTAATTTCGATGGAGCTGTAGACCTTTTGGCGTTTCTTATTCAGCGCCTTGAGCTCTTCGGTGGGGTCGATTTCCGCAAACAGGGCTAGCTTGCCGTCTTCCACTTCTTTGGCTTCTAGTGAGATGACATCGCCCATGGCACCAAATGCGCTATCTGGTCCAATGCCGCGAATATGCTCTATCCAGACGCGAGCACCATATTTCTTGGGGTCGTAGTTGTCGGCCATCTGCTGAATCCATTCGCGTTGGATCTCGCGGCCGTCTGTGGTTGCGCCTTCTGTAGCGACGCGGAATTTTTTAGTTTTTCCAGCCATGTTGGGCATCCTGAGCGGGGTTGCTGATTGATAGCGCTCAGGTTCCGCGTGTAGCGCGTTTGGCTCAACGCTTATGCGTTGTGCGGGATTCGTAAGACAAGCCAAGGCAGGCGTGGGCATCGCGCGCGGCGGGTACGCTGGCGGCATGACGACGACAGCCCCCACCCCGATATTGAGCGCCGAGGAATCGCCGCGTATGACCGCCCGCCATCTCTACTGGCAGGGGTGGCGAGTCGCGCGTATTGCTGAGGAGATTGGCGAGAAGCCAGCCACCGTTCATAGCTGGAAAGCCCGCGACCGTTGGGAAGATGCCACGCCCACCGAACGCGTAGAGCACACGCTTGAAGCGCGAATAGTTCAGCTCACAGCATTACCGAAAAAAGAGGGCCATCATCTAAAAGAGATTGATCTTCTTGTTCGGCAAATGGAGCGCTTGGCCAGGATTCGCAAATACGACGAAACCGGGCGCGAGGGGGACTTAAACCCCAACATCGAGGCGCGCAACGCTGGGCCGAAGAAGAAGCCACGGCGCAACGCGCTGGATGATGAGCAGGTGGAAGCGCTTGAAGCGGCGTTTCTGGATTCGCTGTTTGAATACCAGGCGGTTTGGCATGAAGCGGGCCAAAAGCACCGCATTCGCAACATTCTCAAGAGCCGCCAGATTGGCGCTACTTGGTACTTCGCCCGCGAGGCTATCGTCGATGCGTTTAAGCATGGGCGGAATAAGATATTTCTCTCAGCCAGCCGCGCTCAGGCGCACATCTTCCGTAACTACATCGTCCAGTTCGTCAAAGAGGTGTGCGATGTCGAGCTGAAAGGCGACCCGATTGTTTTAGACAACGGTGCCGAGCTGCACTTTCTGGGTACCAACTCTAAAACCGCCCAGGGGTACCACGGTGACGTTTATCTGGATGAGTACTTTTGGATCCATCGCTTTGCCGAGTTCCGCAAGGTTACTTCTGGCATGGCGATGCACAAGAAGTGGCGGCAGACCTACTTCAGCACGCCTTCCAGCGTTGTCCATGAGGGTTACCCGTTCTGGAACGGTGAGCTGTTTAACAAGCGGCGCAAAAAATCCGAACGTGAAGAGTTTGATGTCAGTCACGAAGCGCTGAAAAACGGCAAGCTGTGCCCTGATGGGCACTGGCGGCAGATCGTGACCGTGCTTGATGCTATCGAGGGCGGCTGTGATCTGTTCGACCTCGATCAGCTGCGCATGGAGTACTCCTCCGAAGAGTTCGACAACCTGCTGATGTGCGGGTTTGTCGATGATTCGCAAAGCGCGTTCCCGCTGGCCACGATGAAGGCCTGCATGGTCGACAGCTGGGAAGTGTGGGACGACTACCGACCATTTGCGCCGCGCCCGGTGGGTGATCGGGAAGTGTGGATCGGTTACGACCCGACAGGTACCGGCGAGGATGGCGACGGTGCCGGGCTGGTGGTGTTATTGCCTGCTCAATCCAGCGAAGAAAAGCACCGAGTATTAGAACGGCACCGGCTAAAGGGCCAGGACTACGAGGACCAAGCCGCGTTCATCGAGGCGTTCCGCGACAAATACAACATTGGGCATATCGGCATTGATACCACCGGCATCGGTGGGGCGGTGGCAGAGTATGTTGAGAAGTGGTTCCCCACGGTCGCGCGCTATCGCTATGACGTTGCCTTGAAAACTCAAATGGTCATGCAGGCACAGCAGATCATGCGCAAGGATCGGCTCGAATTCGACGCGGGCTGGTCGGATCTCGCCGCGTCGTTCATGTGTATCAAAAAGGAGCTGACCGGCTCTGGCCGCCAATTCACCTATGTATCGGGTCGCAACAAGGTGACCGGCCACGCGGATCTCGCGTGGGCAACGATGCACGCCTTACATTTTGAGCCTATCGACGGCCCGGCCAACGAAGGCGCTGGGCAATCTGTAATGGAGATTTACGAATGACAACGACCGCTGCAGCTAAGCCGCGTCACCGCGTGTATGCCTATGAGACTGACAAGGCCGCCCAAGCGGTGGCCACCGACAGCGGGAGAATGGAGGCCTTTACGTTTGGCGACCCCGAGCCTGTTACTTCAATGCGTGATGTTTGGTATGAAGGCGTCTGGTTGACGCCCGATGAGTGGTACGAACCGCCGATCCCGCTGAGCGTGTTGGCTAAAAGCTACAGGGCAACGCCGCACCATGGCAGTGCCATGCAGGTTAAGCGGAATATACTGCTAAAGACGTTTGTACCTCATCCACTGCTACCCCGGCGTGACTTTAGCGCGGTGGCTCTTGATTACCTGGTGTTCGGCAACGGGTACTTGGAGGAGGTGAGAGGGCGGCTAGGGCGCTTACTGGGTTTACAACACCGTTCGTCAAAGTACATGCGGCGCGGTGACAATGATCGGTACTGGTGGAACCCCAACTATATGGAGCGCGTGGAGCTGCCCAAAGGGCGGACCATCCACCTGTTGGAGCCCGACATAGACCAGACCATCTATGGGGTGCCGGACTATATCGGCAGCCTGCAGAGCGCCTGGTTGAATGAGTCGGCTACGCTTTTCCGCCGCCGCTACTATCTAAACGGCTCACACGCTGGATTTATCATGTATGTGAATGACCCAGCCCACGATCAAAAAGACATCGACGCGATGCGTAAGGCACTGAAAGAGAGCAAGGGGCCGGGCAACTTCAGGAACCTGTTTCTTTACTCGCCTCGTGGTAAGAAGGACGGCGTTCAGATCATCCCGGTCAGTGAAGTGGCTGCGAAGGATGAGTTTGCTTCCATTAAGAACATTACCCGCGATGACCAACTGGCTGGCCACCGCATACCACCGCAGCTCATGGGCATCATTCCGCAAAACACTGGCGGCTTTGGTGACATCGAGAAAGCCGCCCGGGTATTCGTGGCCAACGAACTGGAGCCGCTGCAGGCGACGATGAGAGAGATCAACGAACACGTTGGTGAAGAGGTGGTGAGGTTCGATCCTTATCGGCTAGATGACCCTAACGCAGAGTGAATCAATCCACTGAACGCAGTCGCCCACTGGGGCGGCTTTTTTGTGCGCGCATACGTGAAGCTGGTTTTTGAATGAGTCGTATTAGTCTTATGATTAGCTCTATTATTCGCTACAAGCGACGCAATTCTAAGCCTGTCCCGACCGTGCACGAAGCGAGAACGCGCCTTGTGACGGCTGTACGGCCCGCCTGCCCACCCACGGCGGCGACCCACGCCGCGCTATCGTCACCCCGCCCCGCCCGCGCGCTAAATGTGGTGCTTTTTATGCACCTTTGCAGCAGCGGTTCAAGCCGCGCCACTGCTGGGCGGAAGGGCGGTTCTAATGCGCTATTTTTTTATGCGTTTTCATGCGCGTTTATGCACTCTTTGGCAGTGGTCAGTGATGCTGTGGGGTGAAGTGCGATGCGAGCAAATTCAATATGGCTTTGCGGTGCGCTTCCCAGGTGCGTTCATCCATTAGATGGTCAATGACGTGGGGCATTTCGGCATAGGTTAGCCAGAGTTCAACTGTGTCGGAGGGAGTGAGGCCGATCTTAGCGCCTTGGAATTGATGGCGGATCTCAAAGACGATGGTCGGTTCGCCGGTAGGTGTTTGCCGTATCGAGTAACGAAACCGCTTTATCTTTTGATTAGCAGGTGCCATAAGCAATGCCTTAAATGCTGCGTAGTTCCTTTCTATAAGCCATTGTTTTACTTTGGATGGTATAAACAGTTTTGCATAGTTCTTTTTTTATTAAATATCTGTTTGCTATATAAAATTGAGTTATCTTGTAATCAGTAGGTCCCGGGTTCGACTCCTGGTGTCGGCACCACTTAAGTGGTTGATAAGCAAAGCATTTGAGACAGTGATTAAGCCGCCTTTCGAGGCGGCTTTTTCGTATGTGTCCACAAAGTGTCCACAGTGTGGACGTAGGCAGTGCCTACATTATGCCGTGGTGGATAGCGGATTTAGCTTTATGGCTTCTTCCAGGTGATCCGGTGCAAAGTGTGCGTAGCGCATGGTCATGGTGATCGACTGATGATCAAGTATTTGCTGCAGCACCAGGATGTTTCCCCCTTTCATCATAAAGTGACTCGCGAACGTGTGACGAAGTACGTGGGTTAGCTGTCCTTCCGGTACTTCTATCTTCAGTTCCTTATCTACCTCTATCCCCCTCTGACAGCGAGCAAGGCGTGTGGGGTGTGCTCAAAATAAAATATAGGGAGCTATAGAAAACTATGACAAGCGCGGCTTGTAATAAGTAGTGATTAATAATCCCATTTCACCACCCGCGTCTCAAGGGATAGCGAGCACGCGTCTTGACTCGACTATTACGAAGCTCCAGAGCCGTTTGATGCTGATTTCTGTACGGCACTGCAATGAGCGGGAAGGCAGGAGCGTTTGCGGATAGGGCAGCCGTAGGACGAGATGACACTGGCGGCGCTGAAATAATCGTAAGGTTGTTGGTATTCACCGTTTCAGAGTTGCCGCCCGCGCAGGGGGAGTCCTGAAAGGTGGTGTGGCCGTTGGCGACGCATTTATAAATTTCAGCGTTGGCAGTCAATGGCAGCAGTACCAACAGAGCAATCAGCGCGGGTGTTTTCATCGTCCATGAACCCTAAGCGAATATCGGTAACAGAATGTTACCAAGAATCGTTAGGTGTGGGTACCCCGTTGTGGAAATGACGCCTATGAGTGATGGGGCTTATAAACCTCTGTTAAGCCGCTAAGCGGTATCCTGAGCAGCAGCGTTCAATACGCTTCCTTACCTTACTATATGGCCTGCTAATAAAGATGCACTGCCTCCAACACCGCTAGCGGTTCTCCGTGGGCGTTAGTTAACTCAAGGCGGCTACCGCTAATTTCCCAACGCTTGGTGTGCTGAAGTGCACTCAAAATGGCCTGCTCGCTGCGCATTTGTGCAGTAGGGCAGGCCATTTTTGTGGTGGCGATGGGGTGGAAGGTGAGCTGCTGGCCGGTGTGTTGGTAGCGGCCGCTGAGCGTGTTGCAGCCGGTGGAGCCTGCTAAGCGGGTGCTGTCGATATGCAGCACTATATGCGCTTCGCGAACGTTGTTTGTGGCTACCACGGGGTTGTCGTTTACGGTCAGTAGCTTCCAATAGGTATTGGTGAGCGATTCATCCGGAGCCGTGTGTGCGTGCTGGGCTGCGTGGCTTTGGCAGCCGCTTAGCCATAGGCAGAGGGTGGCGGTGATCGCGAGAGAAATACGCATGGCGGTAGCCTTTTACTCTGTGTGGTGGTGTTTTAAAGAAGTGTGTTGGCAATAGATGGGGTTAGTCAATTATTTTATCTTTCGTTATTAAATGACCGATGAAAAGTTATTTGATGCATATCTGTTTGCGTCGTTATAAAGATTAAAGATGCTCCTTTGTGTTTCTGTTCGCTTGATAAGAGAGTGAGGTTGGCTAGTCTCAAGTTACTCGAGTGACACACCGAGTGCGAGTAAATGAGATGGTTTTGCCGAATTCATGAAAAGGAGATTTATCATGACGAACAAACGCAACGATAATGGAATGAGTCGCGAAGAGGCAGGACAGAAGGGCGGTGAGCAAACGTCCAAAACCCATGGTAAAGAGTTTTACGAAGATATTGGCCAAAAAGGCGGTGAAAAAAGCGGTGGTAACTTTGCCAACGACCCTGAGCGCGCCTCGGAAGCTGGTAAGAAAGGTGGCGAAAATAGCCACAGTGGCGGTGGTAATAACCGCTGACGAGCGCGCTTTTAACTGTTCCTGATTTACACGTTCAAGAGTGCCTTTAGCCGCTAAGGCTAAAGGCACAAGGAGTCAAGGATGAGTCGCCCTGTGAACGATAAGAACTTTGGTATGGTGAGTACGCTATATCATGCCTCTCAAGGTGTTCAGCTAAGCTCGCAGTTTTCTCAAGATGCTAAAGAGAACTCCGATCAAGATGCTCAGGCATTTTTTGATCGTGTTGCTAAGCATTACCAGGAAATCGCAGATGAAGCACGGAAGCTGCTAAAGCAGAAGCTTTAAGTTCGTTGCCAGGGAGTGCGCTCCCTGGCAATTACGTTAGGAGAATAGCGCAATGTTTCACCACTCTGGAAAGTTACAATATCCCGTTAAAGTCGATAAACCCAATCCTGAATTTGCCATGTTGCTGCAACAAGCCATTGGCGGCATTGAAGGCGAAATTCGGGTAGCCATGCAGTACTTCTTTCAAGCGATGGGCGCACGCGGCGATGACCGTATCCGCGACATGCTGATGTCCACCGCGACAGAAGAGCTGTCCCATATTGAAATGCTGGGTCATGCGGTTGCCCTTAACCTGGAAGGCGCGCCGGTCTCCTACCAAGAGGCCACTGCAAAAGACCCGGTTATGAATGCCATTCTGGGCGGTGCTAACCCGCGCCACCTGCTCTCATCGGGCCTTTCGGCCATGCCGGTGAATGCTAACGGGGTGCCCTTTGATATGAGCCACGTGTACGCCACGGGCAATATCGCCGCCGACATGCTGGCCAACGCCACGGCGGAAGCCGGTGGCCGCGTACTGGCATCACGCCTGTATAACTGGACCGATGACCACGGCATGAAGGATTTCCTCTCCTTCTTGATTGCTCGCGATACCTATCACCAACAGCAGTGGCTGGCGGTGATTGAAGAGCTGGGCGGCTTTGAGAAGCAGCTGCCGATTCCCAACGCTACGCCGGAAGATAACGAGGCGATGCAGCACTCTTACTACTACCTCAACACGCTATTGGATAAAGAGGCACCGAAAGGCCGCTGGTCGGAAGGCATCTCGCTAGATGGTCGAAACCAGTACAGCGTGCGCAACCAGCCCGCGCCGGAAGGCCAAGAACCGAGCCTGGGCGGTGCAAAAGAGAAGTCCGGGGCGCAAAAAGAGCAGATCGACCCTAAAAAGTAAGCATTATTTGTTGTCCACGCCGCTGATGAACAAGGAGAGCGCACGATGGAAGCCAAGTATCTGGAAGATTGGTTACGCGATGCCCATGCAATGGAAAAGCAGGCGGAAGAGATGTTGAAAGCGCAAGCGAAGCGGATTGAACACTATCCCGCTCTGAGCGCACGTATTGAGCAGCACCTGCATGAAACCGAGCACCAGGCGGAAAAGTTGGAGCGGGTGATGAATGAGCTGGGGATTGATACCTCGGCCATGAAGGACATGGGCGGCAAGCTTACTGCTTTCGGGCAGTCGATTGGCGGCATGATGGCAGGCGATGAAGTGGTGAAAGGGGGTATTGCCAGCTACGCCTTCGAGTGTTTTGAAATTGCCAGCTATAAGGCGTTGATTGCCTCTGCGGAGCAGGCCAACCAGCCAGAAGTAGTGCGCGTATGTCGCGAGATCCTGCAGGAAGAGCGGGCCATGGCCGAATGGCTCGACCAGCACCTGGATGAAACCACCCGCTCCTTCCTTACCCGCGCCGCTGACAACGACGTGCAGGTCAAGAAGTAAGGCAGTGTGAGCAAGAAGTAACGCAGAGCGAGATGGCTAGTCACGCCCTTTTCCCCGGTAGCCCAGGCCGGGGTTTTTTTATGCTTATAAAACTGATGTACGATATCGAGGCAGAGATGACTGTATGAGCGTTCAGTGCCAAGGATGATTGTTTTGGTCATGCAAGCACTGTTATCAAGGAGTGGTTACTTCTTCTATATAAGGAGGTTCTGTATTAACGATAGGGTCTGATGTGCGCATGCCCGCTCGAATGTTACGTGGCAGCTAAGAAAAAGTGAGATAGTTTGATATCCTGATGATTAGTGATAGTAGTAACGTTGGTAGGAGTGTTTAAATATTTTTCGGTTGTTTTAAGAACTGATTTGTCATCCTTTATTCACGTATTAGATGGTTGATTTGAATTATTAAAGATTTGCGTTGATTTCCTGGTGATTGGTTTTTATGTATTGATGAATTTTCTTGCATGCATTCTTGTTAGGCTATCACTTTTTGGTAGGTGTTTTTAATTATTTTACGAGGTGATCGGGGAAATAGCTCTTATGGTTGCTCGGTTAGTATTTTTTTCTATTTCTGGAGTGTTGATGTTATAAAAGCTATTTTTATTGTTCACAGTGCGACATGTTTTAAGTGGAGATAATGATTTTATACAGGGCTTTGAATGATTTATATACAGCTATGGATGTTTCAATTGGTGTGTTTTTTATTTTGTTGTGAAAGAGTTATTGATATAGGCTGTGTTAGATAAAGGTGATTCATGGCGAAAAAAACATTAACAAATGTTAATAATCAAGGGTTTTTTGACTTTTGATAGCTGGGGTTATAAAACCATCTTGTTTAGTTATTTATATTTGTCTATATTTTTGGCGCGTTATCTTCCTTCCTAAATGTGGGCATTGTCAATAATCCTGGTGGGTATAGCTTTTGTCTAACTACAAGGAGTGTAGAGATGGATAAAGTGACTGCAGAAGAGCATAAGCAATTGGAAGATAGAAATCGCAAAGATGTAAGGGGTGGCCTAAGTAGTGATAGCTCTTGTATAAGTTTGGGTGACGTGCTGGGCCTTTATGGGGAGCTAAGCACTGGTGCCCGTGAAGCGTTAGCGAACATTCGACAGAAACCCGTCGAGCTTCGACGCAACCAGAAGGTATTTTCGCTATGTGAGGGCCGTGCCGATATTTTTGTGGTGAAAGAGGGGTGGGCAAGCCTTTCACATGCCACTAGCACAAGAGGGCAGGGTATCTGTAACGTCTTTATGCCTGGCGATATTGTTGGCATGCGAGAAAGTTTTTTTGAAAATCATGATATCGTTATTCTTTCTTTAACTAATTGTAAGCTTGAAAAAGTATCCATTGATGGTTTGCATGAATTATTTAAAACCAATGAGGAAGTAAGAAAAGCAATTACTTCGTATGTGATGGTGAATGAAAATATTACTATTGAGCGTTTGAGAAGTTGTACGCATCATCGCTCTGAAGAGCGCGTGGCGCATTTTCTTTTAGAGGTTTATGCCCGCTTTACCTTTAAAGGGCTGTTAGCTAGTAACGTTTTTTCTTTTCCAGTCACACAAGATGTCGTGGGTGAATTGCTAGGCATGACCAGTGTGCATGTAAGTCGCTGTATGACAGCGCTTGAGCAGAAAAAGTTAATTCGCAAGACCCGCAGTAGTGTCAAGCTGCTGCAGCCAGAAGAGATGACGCGTAATACCGGGTTTGATCGAGATTTTATCTATGGTCATTTATGCCTTGGGTAGCATGAGTTATCGCTATCAAAGATTAAAGTGATAGTGGCTGGTGATGGTTTTAAGCGAAGTTGTTGTAGTGGTTTTTAGCGATGTGAATATCTTTAGGAAAATGTCATAACCCACGTTATGAAAGAGGGAGTCTTAGCTTGCAAGCGTGAATTGATTAGCTACCCTATTGGGCACGCTGTGCTTCTAAAGAAGTACGTTTTAACTGAATTTTAATCATACAAGGATTGGATTAGATGACAGTCAGTAATTCCCCACTTAATAATGTGAAGGCCCACAAGCAGTATAGCGAGATGGCCGATACGCCCTCGGCAGGTAATGTGAAGGTAGTGGACGCCTACCCGACGCGCCTAGCCCAAGCACCTAAGTCCCTGGCACAGCCCCGTCGCGATGGGGTGGTGAAAGGGCGTCAATTGCCGGGGCCGCTTACCCAAGCGCAGTTGGATGAGTTTGAGCGCAACGGGTATCTGTTTATCCCTAACCTGTTCATTGGCGAAGAGCTGACAGCGCTGCGTGAAGAGTTGAGCGCGCTAATGAGCAACGACGCTTACCGTGACAAGGAATTCAGCGTCACGGAGCCGCAAAGCCAGGAGATGCGTTCGCTGTTTGCGGTACATAAGCTCTCCAAGCGGCTGGGCGCGCTTGCCAGCGATGAGCGCGTAGCCGGTGCCGCACGGCAAATTATTGGCGATGACCCTTACGTGCACCAGTCGCGCATTAACTACAAGCCGGGCTTTGCCGGGAAAGGCTTTAACTGGCACTCGGATTTTGAAACCTGGCACGCGGAAGATGGCATGCCCCATATGCATGCGGTGAGTGCATCGCTGATCTTGACCGATAACCACGAGTTTAACGGCCCGCTGATGCTGATTCCCGGCTCGCACATGGAATTTGTGCCCTGCTTAGGGGAAACGCCAGAGGATAACCATAAAAGCTCGCTGAAAGCCCAAGAGGTAGGCGTACCAAGCCCTGAAGCGCTGACCCACTTGGTCGGTAAATACGGTATTGATGCGCCCAAAGGCAAAGCGGGGGGCCTGCTGCTGTTTGACTGCAACACGCTGCACGCGTCTAACGCAAATCTCTCGCCAGACCCGCGCAGTAACGTGTTTTTCGTTTTTAACCGGCCTGATAATCGCTGTGTAGAGCCCTTTGCCGCTCCCAAACAGCGCCCGCCGTTCTTGGCCCACGGCCCAGATGAGCGCTGGAATCCAGGCGAGTAAACGGGTGTGATTGGCCTGCGTCTTGGAAAAGCGGTGGTGAAACTGTGGAACATACGCATAGCTGGGGTAGACTAATGCGCCTGTCGTTGCGAATGCGGCACGCATAATGAGAAGGAGAAGACCCGCCATGCGTTTTGTTCCACAGTTTACCGATGGTCAGGAGTTTCCCCACACGCTGGGCAAGGTCGTCTGTGTCGGCCGCAACTATGCCGACCACGCCAAAGAGTTGGATAACCCGGTTCCCAGTGAGCCGCTGCTGTTTATCAAGCCCGCTACCAGCGTGGTGGATTTAACCAAGCCGCTCGACCCGCCGTTTTCACGGGGCGATGTACATTATGAAGTTGAGCTGGCGTTACTGGTGGGGGAAACGTTAACCCACGCCACTCAAGACGAAGCGGAGCGCGCCATTGCAGGCATTGGCCTGGCGATGGATTTAACCCTGCGCGACGTGCAAACCAAGCTAAAAGAGAAAGGCCACCCTTGGGAAATTGCCAAGGCTTTTGATGGGGCCTGCCCGCTGTCGCCGTTTCTTCCGCTAAGCCGCGTGCCGAACTGGAACGCACTGGCGTTTACGCTGGAAATCGACGGTGAAGAGCGCCAGCACGGTGAAGGCGCGGATATGATCTTTGCGATTCCTACGTTGGTTGCTGAGATGAGCCGTCACTTTACGCTAGAACCTGGCGATGTGATCTTAACCGGCACCCCGGCTGGCGTGGGCGAACTGCCCCGTGGCGCTGCGCTGCGCTTGACCCTCACTGGCGGTCTGGAAATTAACACCAGCGTGGTGGAGTAACGGTCAGCAAAGCGTGATAGTGGCTGCAAAATAGCGGCTGCAAAAACAAAGGCCACCGATGCGCTCGGTGGCCTTTTATGTGCGATTGACTCGTCCTGAATAGAGTATTGCAAACGCGCCGGGTTACTCCAGGTAGGTGTAGCCCTCCAGGCCCTCGCTCAGGCTGGCCGCGAAGTGAGCCTGCTCTTCTGTCGAGAAACCGCTGGTGATCAGCTGCTCGGTGAGTTTCTGCTTTAACACACGGGCATCGAAGTTCACGTAGGCCAGTACGTCGGCAACGGTGTCTCCTGCCTGGGGGTTAGAGAGCACCCACTGACCGTCTTCACCAAGCGCGGCATCCACCGAGTCGGTATCGCCGAACAGGTTGTGTAGGTCACCCAAAATCTCTTGATACGCACCGACCAAGAAGAAGCCGAGCCAGCGCTCGTCGTCGTTGGCCCACTCTGGCAGCGGCAGAGTGCTTTCCACCCCTTGGCCATCCACATAGCTATCGATACGGCCATCGGAATCGCAGGTGATGTCTTGAACCACCGCGCGGCGAGTGGGCGCTTTATCCAGCCCGGAGAGGGGCAGTACGGGGAAAATCTGTTCAATACCCCATACGTCCGGCACCGACTGGAACAGCGAGAAGTTAACGAACAGTTTATCGGCCAATTTTTCGGCCAGCTCGTCCATAATTTCCCGGTGCGCGCGGTTGCGGGTGTCCAGCTTGCCACGCAGGCGTGCGCAGGCCGCCATATAAAGCCGCTCGCCTTCGGCGCGGGCATTGATATTGCTCAGCCCCAGTACGAAACGGTCTTGCAGCTCGCTAACCGCTTGCAGCAGATCGTGCCAGGCTTCGACCAGTACCCGTGGTTCTTGGGTATCGGCGAGTTGGTCGTATACCCGCCACAGCTCTTCCACCTGCGGGTCTTCTTCTTGGTCAGCCCGCTCGGGTGGCGTGTCGTTCACGCGCTCTTCGCCAATCACATTGGTGATCAGCACCGCGTGGTGGGCCGTCAGCGAGCGACCAGACTCACTGATCAGATGCGGCTGGGGCAGGTCAGCCTCTTGGCACAGCTGGGCAAACGCGCTGACCACGTTACGGGCGTACTCCTGCATGGAGTAGTTCGCCGAGCAGTAGCTGCGCGAGCGGGTACCTTCGTAGTCGATCCCTAAGCCGCCACCCACATCGACCGTGTCGATGGGCGCACCCAGGCTCATCAAGTTTTGATAAAAACGCGCGCACTCTCGCAGGCCGCGCTGAATATCGCGAATATTGGCGATTTGCGAGCCCAAATGGAAATGCACCAGCTGCAGGCTGGCCAGGGCATCCTGGGCACGCAGGGTCTCGACCACTTCAAGGATTTGGCTGGAGGTAAGACCAAACTTCGACTTCTCACCGCCGGTGTTCTGCCACTTACCTTTGCCGACCGAGGCCAACCGCGCGCGCAGGCCAATGCGTGGGGTCACATCCAGCTCGCGGGCCTCTTCTAAAATCAGCTCCAGCTCAGAGAGCTTCTCCACCACCAGATACACTTTGTGGCCGAGCTTCTCTCCCAAGAGCGCTAGGCGAACGTATTCACGGTCTTTGTAGCCGTTACACACGATCAGCGAAGAGCCGCCATCGGAGAGGGCCAGCACCGCCAGGAGTTCAGGCTTGCTACCGGCTTCCAAACCCACCCGGCCATTGCCGCGCTCAGAGGTGGCCAGAATTTCTTCGACCACACGGCGCTGTTGGTTGACCTTAATCGGATAGACCGCGGTGTAGCCGCCTTGGTAATCCACGTCCTGCATGGCGGCATCAAACGCGCCACACAGCTGCTCTACGCGGTCATGGAGAATATCGCTAAAGCGCACCAGTACCGGCAGACGCAGCCCGGCGGTTTGCAGCTGGCGCACTAATGCACTGATCGGCAGCGCCGGGCCTTCTGCATCGCTGCCCAGCGGGTGTACCAGGGCTTGGCCGTGGTCGTCTACGTCAAAGTAGCCGCTGCCCCACTGGTCCATGTTCCAAGTGCGGCGGGCACGCACGGCGGGGCTGCTGGTCGTTGCCATATCACTCATTAAGAAGCCTCTGGAATCGGAAGTGCGCCAAACGCGATGCGTGCTTTGAGAATCACGCGGAAGCGCTCGGGGTCATGGGGAGTTAAGTCGTGTGCCGGTGGGTCTACGTAGACCACTAACAGCCGCGACAACCAATAGCGTAGCGCGGTCATGCGCAGCATGGTAGGCCAGAGCGCGCGCTCATGCTCGGTCAGCGGGCGACGCGCTTGGTAGGCGCTTAATATTGCGTTGTAGCGCTCGGCGTTCAGCGTGCCGTCTTCATTGGACGCCCAGTCGTTAATCACAATCGCCAGATCGAACAGCAAGTCGCCGGTGCAGCCATTGTAGAAATCGATAATGCCGCCCAGCGCGTCGTCTTCGAACAGCGTGTTATCGCGGAACAGGTCGCCATGCAGCGCCCCCTGGGGCAGTTTGCCGTACGCTCCAAACGCCCCTTCGAAGTCATCGACCTCGTTTTTCATCAGCGTCTGGTCGTCGGGGCTGATGTAGGTGAGCACTTTATGGTGCACCGCACGCAGCCAGTGAAGATCGCGGGGATTAGGGCGATGGCCGGGGAAGTGTTGCGACACTTTATGTAACCGCCCAAGCGTTGACCCCAGCGCTTGGCACTGGACCAGGTTAGGGGCGCTGGGGTGCTTGCCCGGCAGGCGCGGAAACAGCAGCGCAGGCTTGCCCGCTAAACTATGCAGCGCAATGCCTTCGCGGTCGTGAATAGTGCCGGGCACCGGGAGACGGTGCTCGTCTAGGTAATCCAGTAACTCAACAAAAAAGGGCAGCTCTTCATGTTCACCCTGTTCAAACAGGGTCAACACCAGCTCGCGGCGGTCCGTGGTCACGAAAAACGTGGAATTTTCCGTACCGCCCGCCACTCCCTGCAGAGCGACAAAACTGCCGACATCAAATTTTTCTAAAAACGCGGCGACCTGTGCGTCGCTCAGCGGAGTAAATACAGCCATGAGAATCTCGCCCAGGTTGCTAAGCCCGTTATTGTAGCGGCTTGGCGCGCCAGTTGGCAGCGTTGTGTCGGCAAGAGTGGCGTCTTTCGCGGGGCTTTTCTGCAGCCAGAGCGTCGAACGCGTATTATTGGGGAATAGACGTTCTCACTGTTTTGCTGACTATGGAATTTGGTTATGGCCCGTGCTCCAATCGTGCTTGTTGATGGCTCTTCGTACCTCTACCGCGCGTTTCACGCGCTGCCGCCGCTAACGACCTCTAACGGCCAGCCTACCGGGGCTGTGAAGGGGGTCATCAATATGCTCAAACGGTTGATCAAAGATTACCCGGAAAGCCCGATGGCTGTGGTCTTTGATGCGCCGGGCAAAACCTTCCGCGATGAGATGTACAGCGAGTACAAAGCCCATCGCCCACCCATGCCAGATGACCTGCGCAGCCAAATTAAACCGCTGCATGCTTGCGTAAAGGCCTTGGGCTTGCCGCTGCTGTGTATTGAAGGGGTAGAAGCGGACGACGTGATAGGCACACTGGCTCACCACGCGACCCAAGCAGGCCGCGATGCGGTGATTTCCACCGGCGATAAAGACATGGCGCAGCTGGTCAATCGCCACATCACCCTGGTTAACACCATGAAAGAGGAAACGCTGGATGAGGCGGGCGTGGAGGAGAAGTTCGGCCTACCGCCTGCGCTGATCATCGATTTCCTCGCGCTGATGGGCGACAAGGTAGATAACATTCCTGGCGTGCCTGGGGTGGGCGAGAAAACCGCCATTGGCCTGCTGCAAGGCATGGGCGGCGGCTTAGACACGATTTATGGCGATTTAGAGCGCGTTACTACCCTAAGCTTTCGCGGTGCCAAAACGCTGCCCAAAAAGCTGGAAGAGCATCGCGAGCAGGCGTTTCTGTCGTATCAGTTGGCCACCATTAAAACTGACTGTGACCTGCCCGTGGGCCTGGATGATTTGGATATTGCCCACCCAGACCGCGAAGCGCTGGTCGAGCTGTATAAAGAGATGGAGTTTAAGCAGTGGCTTGCCGAGCTGCTGGAAGGGAAAGACCAGGGCGTTGACGATGTAAAAGGCGGCGAGCCTACCCCTGAAAGCGCCAGCGATGAACCGGCTGCTGCCCCCACCCAGCGCGACGATCACGTGATTACCGACCAAGCGCAGTGGGAGAAGTGGCTTGCGCGGTTGCAAAACGCCGAGCGGTTCTGCTTCGATTTAGAAACCACCAGCCTTAACTATATGGATGCCGATATTGTCGGGGTAGGGATTGCGCTGGAGGCGGGGGAAGCCGCCTATATTCCTCTCGCTCATGACTACCTGGATGCCCCCACACAGCTTGACCGCCACGCCGTGCTGGCTGCGTTAAAGCCGCTGCTGGAAGACCCAACCAAAACCAAGATTGGCCAAAACCTCAAGTACGATATCTCCGTACTGGCGAACTATGACATTGCTGTTGTCGGGCCGCTGGCGGACACCATGCTGGCGTCATATGTACTGAATTCCACCGTGACCCGCCACGACATGGATTCGCTGGCGCTGAAGTATCTGGGCGAAAAAACCATTTCGTTTGAAGAGATTGCCGGCAAAGGTGCCAAGCAGCTGACCTTCAATCAAATCGCCCTAGAGCAGGCGGCCCACTACGCCTGTGAAGACGTGGATATCACCCTGCGCCTTCAAGAAGTGCTGCGCCCGCAGGTAGAGCAAGAAGGGCGCTTGGCACAGGTGTTGGATCACTTAGAGCTGCCGCTGATCAATGTACTGTCGCGCATTGAGCGTAACGGCGTGGCCTTGGATGCCGAGCGCCTGCATCAGCAGAGCCAGCAGCTAGAGCAGCGCATTCGCGAGCTAGAGAGCGAAGCCTTTGAGTTGGCAGGGCGCGAGTTTAATTTAAGCTCGCCCAAGCAGCTGGGCCAGATTCTGTTTGAAGAGCAGAAAATCCCGGTGATCAAGAAAACCCCCAAAGGTGCGCCTTCAACGGCGGAGGCGGTGTTGGAAGAGCTAGCGCTCGACTACCCGCTGCCCAAAGTTATTATGCAGCACCGTGGGCTTGCCAAACTGAAGTCCACCTACACCGATAAGCTGCCACGCCTGCTCAACAAAACCACCGGGCGCGTACACACCAGCTACCACCAGGCCGTCACGGCCACCGGGCGGCTTTCGTCGTCGGACCCCAACCTGCAAAACATTCCCATCCGTACCGAAGAGGGCCGTAAGATTCGCCAAGCATTCGTGGCGCGCCCCGGTTACCGCATCGTGGCGGCGGATTACTCGCAGATTGAGCTGCGCATTATGGCGCACCTCTCAGAAGATAAAGGCCTGTTGGAAGCGTTTGCCGAAGGTCGCGATATCCACACGGCTACAGCGGCGGAGGTCTTCAGTACCTCATTAGAAAAGGTCACCGCCGACCAGCGCCGCAGTGCTAAAGCCATCAACTTTGGCTTGATTTACGGTATGAGCGCCTGGGGGCTTTCCCGCCAGCTGCACATCGACCGCAACCAGGCGCAAACCTACATCGACCGTTACTTTGATCGCTACCCCGGCGTGGCCCGCTATATGGACCGCATTCGTACCCAGGCAGCGGAAGATGGCTTTGTGGAAACCGTGATGGGGCGGCGCTTATATCTGCCTGAGATTCACTCGCAAAACCGCAACCGCCGCCAGGGGGCCGAACGCACGGCTATCAACGCGCCGATGCAGGGCACGGCGGCGGATATCATCAAACAGGCGATGATTGATGTGGATGCGTGGCTAGCGGAAGGAGAGTTCGATGCCCTGATGGTCATGCAGGTACACGATGAATTGGTGTTCGAGGTGGCCGAGGCGCAGGTAGAGCGCTTTATTGAGCAAGTGCAGGCACGCATGCAGGCCGCAGCCTCGCTCAGCGTACCGCTGATTGTGGAAGCGCAAAGCGGCGCGAATTGGGATGAAGCCCACTAACGAACGAGTGAGTACCCGCCAATAACGAACCACCCCCGCAGCGCTCGCTGCGGGGGTGGTTGTTAGTGCGTTACTTAGACACCGGGCTTTAAAAACCGCGGGTGCTTAAGACGCGCTTAACGCCAGCTAACGCGGTCGAAAATACGTACCGCTTCCGGGTTGTTCTCACCCAGGATGCTGATGTTGATGTCGTCTTTGGCAAAATCGCCCCAAGACTCCAGTACCGGGTTTTTCTTCACGCCTTCAACGACCGGGAACTCATAGTTACGGTCGGCCAGCACTTCTTGCGCTTGGTCAGAGGCCAGGAACTCCAGGAAGCGAATGCCGTTTTCCGGGTTCTGTGCGTTGGCAACGAGGCCCGCGCCGCCGACGTTGACGTGGGTGCCACGGTCATCTTGGTTGGGGAAAATTACGCCGACTTTGCGGGCGGCTTCGCGCTCGGCTGCATCGTCAGAGTGCAGCATACGCACGTAGTAGTAGTGGTTAGCCACGGCTACGCCACATTCGCCGCTGGCAACGCCAAGAATTTGGTCGGTGTCACCACCTTCCGGGTCACGCGCCATGTTATTCACAACGCCTTGGGCCCACTCTTGCGCGCCTTCTTCGCCGTGATGCTCAATCATCGATGCCAGCAAGGACTGGTTATAGATGTTGTTGGAAGAGCGAATGCACACTTGGCCTTCAAACTGCGGGTCAGCGAGATCTTCGTAGGTAGAGATCTGGCTTGGGTCGAAGTTTTCGCGGTTGTAGAAAATAACGCGTGCACGCTGGCTAAAACCAAACCACATGCCTTCCGGATGACGCATGGATTCTGGCAGGCGCTCGTTGAGCACATCAGACTCAACGCTTTGGAACAGACCGTCTTGCTCAGCACGCCACAGGTTGCCCGCATCCACGGTCAGCATGACATCAGCAGGGCTCGCCACGCCTTCACGCTGCATACGCTCCATCAGCTGGTTGGCGTCGCCTTCCAGCACGTTCACTTCAATACCGGTTTCGTCAGTGAACGCTTGGTAGAGAATTTCGTCAGAGTCGTAGTGACGCGCAGAGTAGATGTTAACTTCGTTAGCGAGTGCGCTGCTGGCAAACGCAGAACCGGCCATGATGGCGGCGACGGAAGCCGTCAGACGTGCTTTTTTCATAAAAAATTACCCTGAATGTTTATGATAATAAGTTGCATTAGCGCCGGTTCGTATTGAAACGCCTTGTTCGACGCGCGTCAAGCGAAATGCTAATGACACTCATCACTTTTTATGCATAAGCGTGCATCTGGTGCCAATAGAAAATAGAATGCAAATAACTTTCAACCGTGTTCGCAATGGCAGCGCGTAAAAACGCTCTCAACGAACAAACCATGGGTGAACGAATGACGGCAACTGTGTCACTTACTGAGGTGGCGGCGCCCGCATCGGCGCTGTCGCTACGCGGTGTTCAGCATACGTTTGCGGCCAATAAAGTCGTTAAAGGCATCGATCTTGATATTGCTCAGGGCGAAGTAGTCTGCCTGCTAGGCCCTTCTGGCTGCGGTAAAACCACGCTGCTGCGCATCGCGGCGGGTTTGGAAGTCGTCCAAGAAGGCACGGTCAGCCTGGAAGAGCAGACCATTGCCGCCCCTGGTAAGCGCCATGTGCCGCCGGAAAAGCGCAACGTCGGCTTGGCCTTTCAAGATTCGGCACTGTTTCCCCATCTGAGCGTGGTGGAAAATGTCACCTTCGGTTTAAAGCATCTCCCCGGTAGTCAGCGCCGTGAACGTGCGCTTGAGCTGCTAGCGCAGCTAGGTATGGCCGATTACGCCGACACCTATCCGCACATGCTCTCAGGTGGCCAGCAGCAGCGTGTGGCGCTGGCGCGTGCCCTTGCACCCACGCCTAAGCTGATGCTGCTGGACGAGCCCTTCTCAAGCCTGGATGCTCGGCTGCGAGACCGTATCCGCGACGATACGCTGCACGTGTTGAAAAAGTTGGGCTCGGCCACGCTGCTGGTAACCCACGACCCGGAAGAAGCGATGTTTATGGCTGACCGTATCGCGCTGATGCGAGATGGCCAAATCGTTCAAACGGGCACGCCGCGAGAGCTTTACTGCGCACCAGTTGATCCGTTTGTGGTGACTTTTTTCGGTGAAGTGAACGAGCTGGAAGGCGTGGTGCAAGGCGGGGTCGTGCAAACGCCGGTGGGCGCAGTGGATGCCAGCTGGCTACCAGAAGGCAGCGCCGCCCAGGTGATGATTCGCCCTGAGGCGCTGCGCATTAAAGAGCGCGATTTACCAGCGGAGGCGCACAGCCACAGCCACGTGGTGATGGCGAAACTGCTGGGTCGCACTAGCTTGATTCACCTCTGCGCCCACGGTGTGGATGGTCAGGAAGCTCACCTGCACGCACGGGTGCCGGGCGTTTTCCTACCCCAGGAGGGCCAGCCGATCGATATCGACCTCGACCACTCCCAGGTGTTTATCTTTCCGCGTTAGTTGCGCGTCTTCATTACTCAGCTTGGCTGCCCGGCCGCGCCCGGCGCATTGCCAAGCTGAGCAGAATCACCGGTAAAATCCCCACCACTACAATGGTGAGCGATGCGGTAGACGCCTCTGCCAAGCGCTCATCAGACGCCAAGCTGTGAGCGCGCACCGCCAGCGTGTCGAAGTTAAACGGCCGCAGAATAATCGTGGCGGGCAGCTCCTTCATTACATCCACAAATACCAGAATTCCGGCAGCCAGCAGGCTGCTGCGCATCAGCGGCGTATGAATGCGGCGCAGCGTGCCGCCGGCGGTTTGCCCTAGGGTGCGCGAGGCTGCGTCCATGCTCGGCGTTACCTTGCCCAGGCTCGCCTCGACGGCGTTAAACGACACCGCCAGGAAGCGCACCACATAGGCATAAATCAAAATAAACGCCGTGCCGCTAAACACCAGGCCAATGATCTTATCGTAATGGGCATGAAGCCAAGTGTTGAGCGCGTTATCCAGCCAGGCAAACGGAATCAAAATGCCCACGGCCACCACCGATCCGGGGATGGCGTATCCCATGGCCGCAATGCGGGTAAACAACCGCGCACTGGGAGAATTGTGCAGCCGCACGCCGTAGCTCAGCAGCACTGCCAGCCCTACGGCAATCAGCGCGGCCACCGTGGCAAGGCTCAGACTGTTGATCGCAAAGCCGACAAAGCGCGTGCCAAACAGGCTGTCGCCGGTGGTAATCGCCATTTCCAGCAGAATGCCGCTGGGCAGTAAAAAGCCAACGGTAATGGGCAGCAGGCAGGCCAGCGTTGCGCCCACCGCGTGCCAGCCGTGCAGGCGATACTCCGGCAGCTGCTGATAGCGGTTGGTGGTATGGAAGTAGCGACGCTTACCCCGCGACCAGCGCTCCAGTAGCACAAAGGCAATCACGAAGGTGAGTAAGCAGGCGGCCAGCTGGGCCGCAGCAATTGGCTCGCCTAGGCCAAACCAGGTGCGGTAAATACCCGTGGTAAAGGTATCCACCCCAAAAAACTGCACCGCGCCAAACTCATTGAGCGTTTCCATCAGCACCAGCGAGACGCCGCCCACCAGCGCCGGGCGTGCCAGCGGCAGCGCCACGCTGGCAAATAGCCGCCAAGGGCCGCGCCCTAGCGTGCGGCCAACATCCAATACGCACACCGACTGCTCTAAGAAGGAAGCGCGGGCCAGCAGGTATACATAGGGGTAAAGCACGAAGGTGATCAGCGTGGCAGCGCCCCCCAACGAGCGTACATTGGGGAAGTAGTAGTCGCCGACCTGCCAGTTAAACCACTCCCGCAGCAGGCTTTGTAGCGGCCCCGCCACCTGCAGGAAATCAGTGTAGGCATAGGCGATGACGTAAGTCGGCACAGCCAACGGCAGTAGTAGCGCCCACTCAAACAAGCGCTTACCGGGAAAGCGGCACATCACCACCAGCCAAGCCGTCCCGGTGCCAATCACCAGCGTCCCTAACCCTACCCATAGCACCAACCAAAATGTATTCGATAGATAGCGCGGCAAAACGGTGGTGGCGAGGTGCTCCCACACGCCCTCAGTGGGCATCACGATATGGCCGAGCACCACCAGAATGGGCAGGGCGACCACCAAAGCAATGAAAAACAGGGCAATTGACCAAGGGTTAAGCGACAGCGTAAAGCGTGAAGCAAAACCTGAAAGCAGAGCCGATGGTGACCGGCGAGCAGGCGTAGACACGTCGTTGTCTCCTTGGACGAGGGGCAGCGTGGCTCGTCAATGCGAAAAAATAGCGGGTGCAAATAGTATCACTTGCGCCAGTAGGGTGCAGCTAACCCTCAGACGATTAAAAAACCCTGCCGAAGGGCAGGGTTCGTTGTGACAGGCGCTATACGACAGACAGCGAGCGGTTAGTGTGCAGTCCAGCCGCCATCGACCATTAGCGCGCTGCCCGTGACCAAGGCGGACGCAGGAGAAGCTAAAAACACCACCGGGCCCATCAGGTCTTCAATCTGGCCTAATCGCCCTAAGGGGATGTTAGCCAGCACACGCTCCCTAAAGCCGGGCTCTTCAAAGAAGGGCTTCGTCATGGGGGTTTCGATAAAGGTCGGGCACAAGGTGTTTACGCGAATTTCCCTTGGGCCTAGCTCCACTGCCATGGCTTTTGTCATCCCTTCTACGGCGGCTTTAGACGCACAGTAGAGGCTGCGGTTGATCGCCCCCACATGGCCCATTTGCGATGAGGTATTGATCACGCTGCCGCCCGCAGGCATATGCTTCACCACGGCTTGGGTGATGAAATACGTAGCACGGACATTGAGATCCATGACCGCTGCATAGTCATCGTCGGTGATCTCGTTGAGCGGTTTGGGCCGGTTAGTGCCCGCATTATTGACCAGAATATCGAACGCTTGTCCTGCTATCGCTTTTTGCAGTGCGTCGTGGTCGCTGACATCCAAGGCAAGCCCTTTGGCCTGTAAGCCAGCCGCACGCAGGGCGCTGACAGCACTATTTAACGTCTCTTCATTGCGTGCTACCAAAGTGACACACGCACCCGCCTGAGCGAGCGCGCAGGCGCAAGCAAAGCCAATACCTTGGCTTGCGCCGGTGACCAGCGCGCGCTTTCCGGTTAACTGCAGGCTGGGCGTGCGCGGTAGGTTCATGCATCCACCGCTGAGGCGTAAGGAACGTCTCGCTTACCATAGCGGCGTACCCGCTCGTTGGCCTGTTCAGCGTGGCCTGCAAACCCTTCCAGGGTGCATAGCCGTGAGCAGTAGCTGCCAATCTCAGCTGAGGCTTCGTCGGTTAATACGCGTTGGTAAGTGCAGGTTTTTAAGAATTTACCGACCCACAGGCCGCCGGTATAGCGCGCCGCTTTTTTCGTTGGCAGAGTGTGATTAGTGCCGATGACCTTGTCGCCGTAAGCAACGTTGGTGCGCGGGCCAAGGAACAGCGCCCCATAGTTGGTCATGTTGTTAAGGTAAAAGTCTGGGTCTTCTGTCATCACCTGCACGTGCTCGTAGGCCATGTCGTTGGCGACTTGCAGCATTTCGTCATGGCTGTCGCAGACAATAATTTCCCCGTGGGTTTCCCACGCTTGGCGCGCAATCTCGGCGGTGGGCAGTTTTTGTAGCAGTTCTTCAATGGCCGCTAAGGTGTCCTGTGCCAGTTTTTCAGAGTTGGTGAGTAGCGCCGCAGGAGAGGTGGGGCCGTGTTCCGCTTGCCCCAGTAAGTCGGTCGCACACAGCAGGCCGTCGACGCTCTCATCGGCAATTACCAGCGTTTCGGTGGGGCCTGCAAATAGGTCAATACCCACACGGCCATATAGCTGGCGCTTAGCTTCGGCAACAAACGCGTTGCCTGGGCCTACCAGCATATCGACCGGCTCGATGGTGTCGGTGCCAATGGCCATCGCGCCAACGGCCTGCACGCCGCCCAGAACTAAGATTTCATCGGCACCGGCCAAATGCATAGCCGCCACAATCGCAGGGTGCGGTTTTCCCTTATAAGGCGGGGCTGCCGCAATGACGCGCTTCACACCGGCGATTTTTGCCGTCAGAACGCTCATATGGGCTGATGCCACCATGGGGTAAGCACCGCCAGGGATGTAGCAGCCCACTGCGTTGATCGGCACATGTTTGTGGCCAAGGATGACGCCTGGGCGGGTCTCAATTTCCACCGGCTGCATGGAGGCCAGCTGGGCTTCTGCAAAACGGCGGATTTGCGCCTGGGCAAAGCGGATATCTTCCAAATCGCGTTCGACGACTTGGCTCATTGCATGTGCAATATCGGCCTCGCTCAGGCGAAAGCTTTCAGGTGACCAGTGATCAAACTTTTCCGATAGGTCGCGCACGGCTTGGTCGCCGCGGGCTTGAATGTCTGCCAAGTTTTTTTCTACGGTTTCACGTACTTGGCGGTCGGCTTCGGCGCGGGTTTCAACGGAGGCACCGGCTTTGAGGTGGCGAATCATAAACGCTCCTTATTGGTATTGTGGTGGTCGCAGGAATGTGAAGGAATCACGGCCAGCATTGTTATGAGAACATCGTTTGGACGCTGGCATTGCGTAAGGCTAGGCGCTGTTGCATACGAATGCAAATGCTTTGTTGCCGTGCTATGTTGAGATGCGATAACGCGTGCTGAGCGGGCCGTTATCGTGAGGGGTAAAACGCTGCTCATAACATGCTAACAACAAAGGCGGGACGAATAATGGCGACTCAAGTGGCAGTGGTAGGGGCTGGGTTAATTGGTCGTGCGTGGGCGATTGTGTTTGCGCGGGCCGGCTTGCCGGTGCGGCTATACGATGTGGATGCCGCGCAGCTTGAAAGTGCGGGTGAGCTGATCGCTGCGTCATTGCAAGACCTGCATCGGGCCGGGTTAGTTGATGAGGAGCCTGCGGCTATTTTGGCGCGTATTGAATGCCAGCCAGACCTGGCGCTTGCCATGGTTGGCGTTGAGTATGTGCAGGAGTGTGGGCCAGAAAATGTAGCGGTCAAGCAGGCGATGTATACCCAGTTAGAAGCCGTGGTGGAGGCGAAGACGATTTTGGCGAGTTCGACATCAGGCATCGTTGCGTCGCGGTTTACGGGCCATTTAACGCATCCAGAGCGCTGTTTGGTGGCTCACCCGGTGAATCCCCCTTACCTAATTCCACTGGTGGAAGTCGCGCCTAGTGACACCACGAGTACCGACACCGTCGAGCGCACCATGGCGCTGATGCATCAGGTGGGGCAAGAGCCCATCCTGGTGGCAAAAGAGGTGCAAGGGTTTATCCTGAACCGTTTGCAGGGGGCGCTGTTGAATGAGGCGCTGCGTTTGTTTCGCGATGGCTATGTTTCCGCAGAAGACCTGGATAAAACCGTGAAGCATGGCCTGGGCCTGCGCTGGTCGTTTATGGGTCCCTTTGAAACAATTGATTTAAATGCGCCTGCCGGTGTGGTCGACTACGCCGCCCGCTATGGCCCGCTGTATCGTGATGTAGACCTTCAGCGTAGCGGCGATAACCCGTGGGAAGACGCCACGTTACAGCGCTTAGACGACGAACGACGCGCGGCGTTGGCCAGCCACCAACTCGCTGAACGCCAGGTGTGGCGTGACCGGCGTTTAATGGCGCTCATGGGCCACAAGCGCCAGCAGCCCGCGTCGTAGCGGCCTGCCTATCACAGAGGTAATCATGAGAAAACGGCCAGTAACCTCCCAGGAAGTGGCTAACCTTGCCGGAGTGTCGCAATCAGCGGTGAGCCGCTGCTTCTCCCCAAACGCGAGTATTGCACCCAAAACGAAGGAGAAAGTGCTGGCCGCTGCTCAGCAGCTCGGCTATCGACCCAATGCGATTGCCCGTTCGCTGATTACCCGCTCATCGCGCACCATTGCGGTGGTGATGTCGCAGTTGGATAACCCTTTTTATGCGCAAATGCTGGAGTACGCATCAAGGCGTTTTCAGCAGCACGGCTATCACCTGCTGCTGTTTATGAGCAGCGATGAGCAGGAAACCGCCAGCGTCATGTCGGATATTCTGCAAAGCCAAGCAGACGGTATCTTAATGTTAGCCGCCACGCTGTCGTCGTCCCTGGCCAAAGAGTGTGTTGCCAGGGGCATTCCGGTGGTGATGATCAATCGCACGGTCGCTTTTGAAGGCGTTAGCCAAGTCGCCAGCGATAACTATCGCGGCGGATATTGGGTGGGCCAACATTTGGTGGAAAGCGGCTTCGAGCGCATTGCATTTTTGGCAGGGTTGGCAGACTCCTCCACCAGTAGCCAGCGGCGGCAGGGTTTTCTAGATGCACTTACCGAGCACGGTGTGGCCTGTTGGGCGGAAGCAGTCGGCGACTATAACTTCGCTACCGCACAAGCCGCCACGCGAGCGCTCTTTAAAGCAGACATTTATCCCGATGCGGTGTTTGCGGCCAACGATCATATGGCCATTGCGGTGATCGATACCTTGAAGGCCGAGCTAGGTTTGCAGGTTCCCAATGAGGTGGCGGTGGTGGGGTTTGATAACATTCCGGTCGCCGCGTGGCCCAGCTATCAGCTCACCACCGTGCAACAGCCTATTGAAGCCATGGTCGACGAAGCCACCGCGTTACTGCTGGGGCAAATTGCCAGCGGGCAGGTGACCGGCGAACGCAAAGTGCTGCCGGTGACGCCCATTGTACGAGACAGTGCCCGCTCGCAGCGTTGAGTGATTCACCAACCCGAAACGAACACGCCGCCTTGTGAGAACAAGGCGGCGTGTAAAGAGGCTGCGTTAGCGATGGTTAGCCTAACAGCATACTGGGTAGCCCTGTGATCAGAGCAGGGAAGATCGACATCAGGATGCACGCGACGATAATGATCGCGACAAACGGTATGACTGCTTTATAGAGGTCAACGATCTCCACCCCTGGCGGGGCGACCCCTTTCAGATAGAACAGTGCATAGCCAAACGGCGGCGTGAGGAAGGAGGTCTGCAGCACCACCGCAACCATTACCACGAACCACAGCACGTCAACGCCCATCTGAGCAATGATCGGCAGCATAATCGGGAAGCTCAGCAGCACGATGCCGGTCCAATCCAGGAACATACCCAGAATAAAGACCAGGAACAGCATCAGCAGCAGCGCACCAAAGGTGCCGCCCGGCATGGCGAGTACAAAGTCACTGATCACGGTCATGCCGCCGCCAATCGAGAACACGCCGGTAAATGCCGTTGCCCCCACCAGTACCAACATCACCATGGTCGTGGTTTTGCCCGCTTCGATGAGCGTGTTGTAGCAGGTTGAGAGCTTGCGGTCGCCAAAGATTAAAAACAGCACAAACGCGATAAACACGCCAATTGCGGATGCTTCCGTGGCGGTGGCAATGCCGGTAAAGAGTGCGCCCAGTACGCCCAAAATCAGCGACATCGGCGGCACCACGTACTTGCCCAGCATAATGAGCAGCTCTTTGGTGCTGACTTCCGCGCGCTCCTCTTTCGGCACTTTGGGGCCGTAGCTGGGTTTCAGCCAGCAGATAAGCACCACATACAGCGCGTACATCACGCCTAACAGTAGGCCGGGGATTAACGCACCAGCAAACAGCGCACCCACGGACACAGGCGAGTAGCTGGCCATCAGAATCAGCATAATGCTGGGCGGAATCAGAATGCCCAGGCAGCCGCTGGCCATAATGACACCCGCGCTTAGCTCTTTGTTGTAGCCGTACTTAAGCATGGGCACCATGGCGATCATGCCCATCACGGCAATAGAGGCCCCGACGATGCCGGTGGTGGCGGCCAGCAGTACAGAAACAACAACGACGGTTAAGGCGAGGCCGCCGCGCACGTTCGCCAGCAGCAAACGCATGGCGTCAAACATCTTTTCTGTCACGCCAGAGTCGTTGAGAAAACGTGCCATCAAAATAAACAGCGGAATGGCGACCAGTACATAGTTATCCATGGCGTTGCCATAGACGTTGTTAATAATAATGCCCAGGGTATTAATGCCAGGACCGAGGTAGGCACCAATCACCGCCATACCGCCCAGCACGAACGCCAGCGGATGGCCCATAAATAGGCCCACTAGCAGCCCACCAAACATTACTAGCGTTAGCAGTTCGGCACTCATGCGGATTTCTCCTCACGCAGCTGCATGATGGCGCGCAGCACGATGGCAACCGCCTGTAGCAAAATAAGCACTGCTGCCACGACGATAACGCCTTTTACCGGATAAACAGGAATTGAAACCATGCCGTAAGTCGTTTCACCACGGGAAAAAGAGCGCTCAAAGAAGCTCCAGCCGTAGGTGAGCAACAGCCAAATAAACGGAACGAAGAAGACGAGGTATCCAATCACTTCAAACACAGCCTGTTTCTTGCGAGATAACAGACGCTTCACTACGTCGACCTCGACGTGAGCGTGGTGGCGCAGCCCGTAAGCGGCCATCAGCATAAAGTGAGCACCAAACAGCATTTTGGTGACGTCAAACGCCCAGTCGCTGGGGCGGCCAAAGAAAAAACGTGAGGCAATGTCGTACAGAACAATCAGGGTAATGATGGCAATTAACGGTGCGACTATACGGCCAAACAGCTCGTTAAATGCATCGATCGCCTTGGCAATCGCGTTCATGGAAGATCTCCGCAGTCAGCACAAAAAACCGCCCCGGTCCCCCGGGGCGGCACAGAAGCGCCTTATAGGCAGGCTTCGATCTCTTCCAGTGAGGGCAGGCTCTCCATGGTACGGCTCATGTTGAAGGGAGCCGACACGTCACGCCATTGTGCGTAGTCTTCAAGGTAGGTCACCATGGAATGGTATACCTTGGCGTGGTCTGGGTTTTCACAGGCACCGCGCACGATCACTTCGTTAGTGATCTCTTGGATACGCGCCAAGTCTTCGTCAGAGAACTGATTGATGGTAACGCCAGCATCAATAAATTTCTGGGTAGCGTCTGTGGATTCGCGCTCAGACCAAGCCAGTGACCATGCCATGGTGGCGTCAGCCGCAATTCTCAGCTTCTGTTGAGTCTCTTCTGACAGCGCATTCCACGCATCCAGGTTGATCATGACGCCGAATACGCTAGCGGACTGGTGCCAGCCTGGGGTGGCCCAGTACTCGGCTACTTCGGCAAAGCCTGCATTGAAGTCAACGCCGGGGGTGGAGAATTCACCCGCGTCAATCACGCCGCGCTCAATGGCTTGGTACACTTCGCCACCGGCCAGCGTAACCTGTGAACCGCCTAGCTCTTCAAGCACGCGACCTTGGTCACGGCCAGAAAGACGCAGGCGCTTGCCTTCCAGGTCCGCAATGCTCTCAATCGGCGTGCGGCCCATAAAGCCTGACTCGTTATTCAGAGCGGCGTAGGGCAGGTACATCATGTTGTACTGGCCATAGATTTCTTCATAGAGTTCACGGCCGCCCCACTGCTGAATCCAGTTGATATAGTCAACTGCGTTAAACAGGCTGGTCGTTGTGGCCAGCGGCGAGAACGCTGGGTTCAGGCCCGCCCAGTAGCCAGGCCAGTCACCCGCGGCTTGAATCGCACCGGTTTCGGTGGCATCAAACACTTCGGTGCCAGGCATCAGCGTGCCGCCTGCACGGAAATTGATCTGCACTTCGTCACCGGCCAGCTGGTTGACCAGCTCGGCCCAGTGCTGGTCAATCTTGATCAGATCCAAGTTCTCCGGCCAAGTGGTGGTCATGGTCCACTGCTCTTGGGCTTGGGCGGTAGACGTGAGGGCGGCGAAAGCGACGCCAGCGGCAAGGCTGGTCAATGCGAATTTTGTGATCTTTTTCATTGTGTGTTTCCTGGTACTTTGGCGGTTAGCGTTATTAGTGTTGGAGACCTGAAAGCAGGAAAGTACAGCGAGCAGGCTGACGTTTACGTAAAGTAAAACAACGCTGCGCTGCATCGCTAAGCTAGCACACTCCACCCGCTGCAACGCAATATCAGTAATTCTAGGAAGTTAACGCGGAAAAAGTCGGCGTTTTATTTTAAAAATTATATATAAAACATTGGTTTATTGAGATGTCGTGCGTTTTTTTATGGCCGCTAAAGGGTGAGAAAACGTTGAAAAGTGCGGCTTTGTTAAACCAAAGTTGTAAGAGAATTCTTGCCTGAGGAGCTGCCATGGGTGGGTCATACCACGCCGAGTCTATCCCAGAGCCCTGCGCTGCTGTCGCACAGCAGACGGCGTTGCTCACTCATTATTCCACTCGCCTTAAACGGCGTGGTTGGCGTGGATTAGTGTGGCTTGAAGGCTCGCCTGAACAGGCTCGCCAGCAGGCGCTGGCGCTGTGGCAGGCCGCTGGCTGGCAGGCACCGCTGTGGGTAGGCGACACCCAGCAGGCCCTCGTATCGCCAAGCTTACCAAGCCGTAAAGCGCGCACGCGTTTAGGGGCAGAACATCAATTGATCGTTTTTGATGCCAGCGGCCACCAGGGATTGGACCCTGATGCGCTGGGGGCGCTGGCAGGCACCGTCAGTGCAGGTGGTCTCTTGGTACTGGTGACGCCTGATGCCTGGGGTAGCCAGCCCGACCCCGACTATGCTCGCTTTGCCGATTACCCTTGGCAGTGGGAAGCGCTCAGCGCGCACTATTTAGCGCGGCTGGCCTGTCAGTTGGGCGAGTCTAACGCCGTGATCCGCTGGCCCGTTGGTGGTGCGTTATGGCTACCCGCGTTGAGCAAACGGCAAGCAGCCGCCGCGCACTGGAACGATGCTGACTGCCTCACTTTAGACCAGGCCAGCGCAGTGAGCGCGCTGGTCAAGCTCAAACGCCGCCGCCCGCTGGTGGTGACTGCCGACCGCGGCCGAGGCAAAAGTGCCGCTTTGGGCATAGCCTGCGCGCGGCTACTGCAGCAAAGCGGTGACGTAGAGCTCCTGCTTACGGCCCCTCGGCTTAGCGCAGTGGAGAGCGTCTTTAGCCGAGTGGCGGCGCTGTGCCCTGAGGTGACGCAGCATGGCCCCGCCGAGGTGTCGCTTCCCAACGGCAGCCGGCTGCGCTTTTTGCCGCCGGATGTACTGATAGAACAGATAGAGCAGGGCACGCTAGGAGGCAGCGGTAGTATGCTGCTGGTGGATGAAGCCGCCGCCATTCCGGCGTCGTTGCTGGCCCGCTGGCTGGTGGCCTTTCCGCGCATTGCGTTTGCCACGACGGTGCATGGCTACGAAGGCTCGGGGCGCGGCTTTGCGCTACGTTTTCGCGATGTATTGGACCGCCAAGCGCCCCAGTGGCGTGAATTGACGCTGCAAACGCCAATACGCTGGTCAGCCGGTGACCCGCTGGAAGCCGTCATTCAGCACCTGCTTTTACTCGATGCACCGCTGCCCAAAGCAGAGGCACACCCGGGCGAGCGGCTTCCCAGCATGGTGCTTAGCCAAGCGCAGCTAGCGGAGCGGGGGACTTTGCTGGAACAGCTGTTTGGCCTGCTGGTGCAGTCCCACTACCGCACCACGCCGAGTGATTTACGCCAACTGCTGGATGGCCCCGGCACGGCGCTGCGCATGATGCTAGGCAGCGATGGGGCTGACCCCCAAGCGGTACTGGTCACGCGAGAGGAGGGCGGCTTTGATGCCGCGCTTGCTGAGCAGGTAGCGCGAGGCGAGCGCAGACCTCAGGGGCATTTGTTGGCGCAGTCGCTGGCGGCGCATTGCGGCAGCCGTGAGGCGCTAACCGCCCGCTGGCGGCGGGTGGCGCGCATTGCTGCCCACCCACAGCGCCGTCGCGAAGGGCTGGGGCGGCAGCTGCTGGAAGAGGATATCGCTAGCGCTGCTCAGCAAGGCATTGCCCTGTATGGGGCTACTTTTGGGGCTGAGGCAGGGTTGCTCCAATTTTGGCTGGCGCTGGGGTTTGTGCCGGTGCGTTTAGGCATTACCCGAGAGGCCGCCACTGGTGAATACGCCGTGATGGTCGCCAAAGCGCTCAACCAAGAGGGTCAGTCGGTGCTCGGTGAATTAACCGCAGGCTTTGCCGCTTCGCTACCCGGCCTGTTGGCGTTTGAGTTGGCAACACTGCCCGCTCCGGTGGTGGCGCTGTTGCTCACCTCGCTCCCCGGGCAGCCGCTTAGCGCAGCCGAGCACCAAGCCATTCACGATGTCGCCTATGCCCGCCGCGACCCCGCCCTGGCTCGTCCGGCGCTACAGGCGCTGGCGCGAAAAGCCAGCCAGCAGCCGCTAGGCGAGGCCCAGCAGGCGCATCAGCAGCTCGCTGCTTGGGCCTACCAAAATCAGCCGTTAGCGAAGGCTCAAAAAGAGGCCGTACAACGCTTACGTCAGGCTGTGCAGCAGGTGATCGAAGCATGCGCGCTTTTCCCCAGTGAGCCAGAGCGGTAAAGTAAGCCGGTTATCGATAATGAAGAGTTTCCATGAACGCACATCTAGCAGCGCTCGAACCACGCCTTGTATGGCAGCACTTTCGCACCCTGTGTAACACGCCGCGCCCCTCCGGCCATGAAGCCGCCTTGGTGGCGACGTTAGAAGCCTGGGCCGATGCTCAAGGGCTGGCCCACGACCGTGATGCATTCGGCAACCTGCGCATTCGCAAGCCCGCCACGCCCGGCTGTGAAGGCGCGCCGGGTATCGTGCTGCAAGGGCACCTGGATATGGTGGCCCAGGCCAACGCGGGGCATGAGCACGACTTTACCCGTGACCCCATTCGCACCGTGGTCAAAGAGGGCTGGCTTCACGCGGAAGGCACCACGCTGGGCGCAGATAACGGCATGGGCGTAGCGGCCATTTTGGCCGTGCTGGAAGACCCCGAACTGACCCATGGCCCGCTGGAAGCGCTGTTCACCCTGGAGGAAGAGACCTCCATGGGCGGTGCGCTGAATCTTGCCGAAAACTGGTTGGAAGGCTCGCTGCTGCTGAATTTGGATAGCGAAGACCGAGGCGAGGTGTATATCGGCTGTGCGGGCGGCGCGGATGTGGTGGTCGATGCGCAACTGCCCAGCGCTGCCCTGCAGGAGCATGAGCAGCTGCTTTCGCTCTCGCTCACTGGCCTGAAAGGCGGCCACTCGGGCATGGATATCCATAAGCCTTTGGGGAACGCTAACCGCCTGCTGGTGCGCGTGCTGTGGGCACTGGAGGCCTTCGATGCCCGCCTGGTGAGCTACCAGGGTGGCACGCTGCGCAACGCCATTCCCCGTGAAGCCTTTGCCCAGGTAGCGCTGCCCGCCGACGATATGGACGCCGCTCTGGCAACTGTCGAGAAGCTGGCCGCTACTCTCAAAGCCGAGCTAGGCAGCGGTGACAGCAGCCTGGTATTGACCGCCGCCCGTGCCGAACAGGCCGACGCCGAGCCGCTGACCCTGGACGCCAGCGCCATGCTGCTTGCCGCGCTTCATGCCGCCCCCTGCGGCGTCGAGCGCATGAGCGCAGACGTGCCCGGCGTGGTGGAGACCTCCAATAACCTAGGCGTGCTAAGCGTTGAGCAAGGGCGCTTCCACCTCTGCGCTTTAGTGCGTTCACTGCACGACAGCGCTGCCGAGGCAATGGCCGGGCGCTTTCAGGCGCTGTTTGGTCTGATGGGCGCACGGGTAAAAGTCGAGAACGGCTACCCCGGCTGGGCACCCAACCCCGAAAGCCCGCTGCTGGCGACGTTTAAGGCACGCCATGCGGCGCTGATGGGCCACGCGGCCGAGGTGAAAGTGATCCACGCTGGGCTTGAGTGCGGCATTTTAGGCAGCAAATACCCCCACCTGGATATGATTTCCTTTGGCCCGCTGATTCGCGGCGCGCACTCCCCGGATGAGCGAGTGGAAATAGCGTCTGTGGCGGAGTTCTGGGCCATGCTGCGCGATCTGGTGGAAGCGCTGGCGAAGTAAACATGCCACTCACCCGCAACAATAAAAACGGCACCGAGGTGCCGTTTTTATTCACTACCTGTTAACCAGGGCTGTTTAACGCACTTATTTACCTAAATAGGCGTTAAGCATCCACACGGTTTTTTCCTGCTCGCGGATGTAGTCGCCCGCTTGGGCCGCAGTGCCTTCATCATCGGCGTCAGAAGCCAAAGAGAGCAGCTCGCGCTGTAGCTCAATCAGCGTTTGGTAGCCGGTAAGAACTCCCTTCACGCAGGTTTTACCATCGTGAACGTCTTTGTCTTCCTGAATGCTCGATAGCTTCACGTAATCGCTGTAGGCGTGTACCGGCTTATGCCCCAGGGTAAGAATACGTTCGGCCACTTCGTCTACTTTGGTCAGCAGGTCAGTGTAGAACTCCTCAAACTTGGCGTGCAGTTCAAAGAAATCGTTGCCCTTCACGTTCCAGTGGTAGCCACGCACATTCATGTAAAAAATCTGATAGTTGGCCAGCAGGTGATTGAGTTTCTCTGCCAGCTGGCTGGCGCTGCCTTCGTGTAGGCCAATGCTGTTCATATCATCCATTGTGTGCTCCTCCATGGTTGGAGCCGCGCTGAAAAAGTACGGCCATCAAATCGTTTGATCTAGCTTAGGACGCTGTGCTTGCGATGCAAAACAGGTTTTTTGCATCGCAGCTATGGCGCCCTACCATTAGAGCGGTGAGCTGGCGACGGCTGACTCATCGCTGATGAATAAAGAGATGTAGGCGCAGGCGCGTCATTTCAAGGGGCTTATCTTCAAGGCTCGCTTAAAAACATGCTCAGCGGCTTGCCAGCCACAGGCGTGCGATGCTTTCGCAGCGGTCTGCCAGAAGCTCTGCCGTACGGGGTAGCGCCTGTTCTAATGTCATAAGGCCATCGGCCAGCGCAAAGGCGGCGGTAACGCCCTCTTCCGTGCAGGCTTGCCAGCCGTCGCCCAGGCTACCCGCGAGCACAATCACCGGCTTGCCCTGGCGTTTAGCGGCGCGGGAGACGCCAATCGGCGTTTTGCCCGCCAAGCTCTGGCCATCTAGGCGGCCCTCGCCAGTAATCACTAAATCTGCATCGTTGAGCCATTGGGCAAAATTCGCCTGCTGCATAATCATCTCAATGCCCGGCGTTAGCGTCGCGTTCAAAAAGCAGTGCGCCGCAAACCCCATGCCGCCTGCCGCCCCCGCCCCTGGCAGCCCTCGATCATCGCTGCCCCGCGCTTTGGCAGTGAGGTCGGCAAAGTGGCCGAGCGCGCGGTCTAGCGTTGCCACATCGGTGTCTGTCGCGCCCTTTTGTGGGCCGAAGACGGCGCTGGCGCCGCGTTCGCCCAGCAGCGGGTTATCCACATCCACGGCGGCCTCTACGCGTAATTCGGCAAGACGCGGGTCTAACGTTGAGAGATCCAGGGTCGCGAGCTGCTGGAGCGCTGCACCGCCTGGCGGTAGCGGCTGGCCTTTGGCGTCAAGTAGAGTGGCCCCTAATGCTTGGAGCATCCCGGCTCCAGCGTCGTTGGTGGCGCTACCGCCGAGTAGTAGCAGGGCATGGGTAGCCCCGGCGTCAAGGGCGGCGAGGAAGAGTTCGCCCACGCCGAAGGTGGTGGTGTGCAGGGCGTTGCGCTCTTGGCGGGTCAGATGCTGTAGGCCGCTGGCTTCTGCCAGCTCGATAAACGCGGTACGCTGCTCGCTAAGCCAGCCCCAGGCGGCTTGGCGTGGCCGCCCAAGGGCGTCTTGCACCGTGAGCGTGCGGCGCTCGGCATGGGTGGCGGCAATTAAGGCATCTAGGCTGCCTTCGCCGCCGTCCGCCAGGGGGCAGAGGTGTGTGATGGCGTTGGGCGCTGCCCGGTGAATACCTTGTGCCATGGCCTGGGCAGCCTGTTCGGCACTTAGGGAGTCTTTAAAACTGTCTGGGCAAAGCAGTACCTTCATCGCACAACCTCCTTAAAACGTTGTCTCAGCGTGTTGTCGTTCTTTTTTATGTCTGTTGGCGAGCTTAGCGCGCTGCTTGGTGACACACCAGCCACGAAGGTAGCGAGAGGATTTATCATGAAGGCCATACCCATTAGCATCACCTGCCTATTGGCGCTTGCGGGATGTCAGACGGTTCCTGACCGGCTGCCCCAAGCGGAGCCTGCGCCTGCGGCGGCTTGCTACTTCCCCACTGGTCAGTCTGCGTCAGATGAAACGCTGAGCGTTTTGACGGATAGCATCGACGTGCTGGAAGCCTGGGGGTTTTCGTTGGAGACCACTGATACTGAACTTGGGCTAGTGAGTGCCTCCCGGGAGCGCGAGCTGATCGGCTACTACGACCGCTATGACTACGACTATGGCAGCGGCAGCGGCTTCCGCCTGTTTGGCGGGTTTGGTATTGGTCGCGGCGTAGGGATTGGCGTGGGTGGCTCCTTCGGCCCAGGTTTTGGCCAGCAGCCCGTTGAAGTAGAGCGGGTATCGCTGCTTGCCCGCGATGGCCATCTGCGCATTTCAAGGGACATTCGCCGCTTTGATCACCTTGGCGACCTGCGAGAGTCCTATAGCGCCAGTAACGATGATTTCTGTGGCCGTTTCCAGGAAGCTTTCTCGTCATCCGTCACGCCGCAGGGGGCATCATGACACCATTCCGCCATATCTCATGGGTAGCGCTCACGCTATGCGCCACGTTATGGCTGGCAGGCTGTGCCACCACGCAACCCCTTGAACCGCGCGAGCTGCGCTATAGCGCGCCAATGGAGCAAACCTTCCGCGAGGCGGTGGCACTGATGATGGAGCAGGGCTATGTGATACGCCACGCTGACTTGACCTTAGGGCGCGCCGAGTCAAGCCTGGCACGCTGGCCCGGTTATCGGATTCAGCTTCAAGTAAGCGAAGCTCAAGGGGGAAGTCTGGTCAGCGTGTCAGCACTGCGCGGTAGCCAGCCGATACCGCCTTATGTGCTAGATCCCTGGCTCGTGGAGTTACAGCGCAAATTAGGAGAATTACCGTGATAAGAGCATGGCCACGGGTATCGGTTCGGCGCACCTGTCAGGCGTTAGTGGCAGGCAGCCTGTTGGCTAGCCATTTAGCCATGGCGCACCCCCACGGCTGGATCGATATGAGCGTGCGGGTCATCACCGATGATAACGGTGTGGCAACCGGGCTGCACCAAACATGGCGGATGGACCCTTTTTATAGTTTGGTTGTGTTTGAGGAGTTGCAGCAGGTACCGGGCGGCAGCATGGAAGAGGGGCTTGACCAGCTCGGCGGAGAAATTCGCGATAATCTGGCGGCCCAACACTACTTTACCGAAGTGCGCATCGGCAGCGAAAAACAGTCCTTTGGTGATGTGACCGAGTACACCGCACTGGAGCGAGGCGGCCGTTTAACGTTTATGTTTATTTTACCGCTGGCCTCACCCCAGCCCCTGAGCGGTCAGGTGCTGGAGTACCAAGTCTTTGACCCCACGTACTACATCGAGATGGTACACGAGGAGGAGGGCGACGAGCCCTCTCCACAGGCGCTGATTCTCAACGGCGAACCTGAGTGCGCGCTAAGCGTACTGCCCGCCGACCCAGACCCAGAGCTGGTTATGCAAGCGGCGCTGCTGGATACGGACGAAGAGGGTGAGCCAGGGCTGGGTCGCCACTTTGCGGAAACGGGGCGGGTCGATTGCCGCTAGCGGCCAGCTAGGGCGGTCATGTATAAAGTGTTACTTTATATCTTTTGTGCGGAGGGGAAATGCCGTTAACGGGACGACAGTTGGCCACCGGTGCCCTGGTGCTATTAGGCGTGGCGCTGCTGGTGTGGGCGGTACAGGCGAACTTACAGGGTGTCAGCCTGCAGCTACTTACGTGGCAGCGAGAACTACACCGCAGCCTGACCCTGGCGATTACCGAGTTGTCACGCACGCCTTCCACCGGTACGTGGCTAACGCTGCTTAGCGTGAGCTTCGCCTACGGCGTGTTTCATGCCGCAGGGCCTGGGCATGGAAAAGCGGTGTTGGCCACCTATTTGGCGTCTCATGGTGGCGCGACTCGCCGGGCGCTTGGGCTCTCGTTTGCCGCATCGCTGCTGCAAGGAGCCACTGCCATTGCAATGGTAACGGTGTTAGTGCACGGGCTAGGCTGGGTGACGCGCCAAGCCATGGGCAGCGTGGTATGGGTGGAGCAGGCCAGCTTTCTGCTGGTAGCGCTATTAGGGGCTTGGCTCTGCTGGCGGGCGGTGAAGCAGCTGCGCCACGCCTACGCGACTCGCAATGAGCCCTTAATAGAGCACACGCATGCTCATGACCACAGCCACAGCCACAGCCACGACCATACCCACTGCTGTGGCGGTGCCCATCACCTTGAACCCGAGCAGGCGTTGGATTGGCGTACGGCCTTGATGACCGTCGGGGCGATTGGTATGCGCCCCTGCAGCGGAGCGATCTTGATGCTAGGTGCCGCGAGCCTTTTGGGCCAATTTTACGTGGGGGTCGCGTCGGTGGTGGCGATGTCGCTGGGCACGGGCATTACCGTGTCGATACTGGCCCTGGCGAGTATTGTGGCCCGAGGGTGGGCCACCAAGCGGCTACAAAAGCAGAGCCAGCAGCGGGTCGAAAAAGCCGCTGGCTGGGCTGCACTCACCGGTGGGGCGGTGATTATTGCGCTGGGGATTTCCTTGGCGCTGGCCGGGGCGGCCCAACCTGCCAGCGGCCCGCTACTCAACGAGCCGCCCGCGCGTGGCTCGCTGCTGGGCGGTTAAGTCTAAAGTGCCAGCCCCTCAATTTGCGCTAGCAGCTGTTCCCGTCGCTCTCCCTGCTGGGCGAGTTCGTAAGGCGTGGGAGCGCCATTGCCCCATACTGGCGCAGGCCAGCTGGCGTCATCGGTAAAGCGCACCACTAAATGGATATGTAGCTGGCTGACCACGTTGCCCAGCGTGGCGATATTGAGCTTGTCGCCCTGGAAGGCCTCTTTCATGGCCGCTCCCAGTTGAGTGGCCTCCTGCCAGAGCTGCGCTTGCTCCTCTTGACTGAGTTCAAACACTTCGCTGATCGATGCTACTCTGGGCACCAGCACGACCCAGGGGTAGCGGGCGTCATTCATCAACAGCGCGCGGCAGAGCGGAAGATCCGCTAAGGGTAGGGTATCTGCTTCTAAACGTGGGTCGAGTTCAAAGGTTGCCAAGCGGAGCGCTCCTAAGCCAAACGGTTTGGCAAGCATCATAGCAGGCAGCGGATAACTCAGCGAAAACAGGCGAAATTATTAAAATCTGTTACGCTGAAAACACTCCCAGGCGGTAAGGCTGCCGCCGGAGCTTCCCGATGTTGAATGATTTGTTATGGAGAACACGATGAAAAAATTATTGGCGACGAGCTTTATTCTACTCATCACTGTGGGTGCTCTAGCGGGCTGCAACACCATTGCAGGGGCAGGACAAGACGTTGAAGAGGGCGGCCAAGCAGTACAGGATGCTGCGAGCTAAGCTTCGGTCTAACGGTTTGTTGTGCAATGTGCGGGCTAGGCAGCAATGCCTGGCCCGCACTGCTATCGAGACAGGGATTTGTGTAGGGAGGTAAATAATGACGCCAGGAAAGCTTTGGATGACCACCACGCAGCGCCATATAAAAGGTCTGGGCAGTGCGCTGGCCGTGATGCTGCTAGCCGGGTGTAGCAGCGCGCCCCATGAGTCCGCCGCGCCTAAGCCGCCGACGGTTGATCAAACCACGCCAACCAGCCAAACATGCGATGCCAGCGCCGTGCAGTACGCGATTGGTGCGCCCTTTGACGAGGCCAACGTGGCGACGCTAGAAGAGCAGAGCGGCGCTCGTCAGGTGCGTGTGCTGCGCCCCGGCAGCGCCGCGACCATGGACTACCGTGACGATCGGCTCAATATTCACTTGGAAAGCAACGACATGATTGAGGCGCTGCGCTGCGGCTAACGCAAAATCAGCCACACGCAGGCAGCGGTGAGCACGCCCATGGTGATGTTAAACCCGCGCCATGCCCGGTCGCTTTTAATCCACTGCCCGATAGCGCTGCCAAACGCGGCCCATAGGGCAATGCAGGGCAGTGCCACCAGCTCCGCAAACCCGGCCAGCACCAAGGCATTAATGACCGGCTGGCCGCTTTCCGGTAGAAAACCTGCCATCAGCGCCAGCCCCATCACCCACGCTTTTGGGTTAGCGAACTGGAACATGGCCGCCTGCCAAAATGTCAGCGGCACCCCATGCTGGCTACCGTGTAAATTGGGCGGCGGTGCGGTGGCGATTTTCCAGGCAAGGTAGAGCAAATAAGCACTCCCTACCCAGCGCAGCGTGGTTTGCACCACTGGGAAGCGTTCAAACAATACGCCTAACCCCAGCGCAATGCCGGCAAACAGTAAAAAGCAGCCTCCTAAAATCCCCCACATATGCGGCATGGTGCGCCGAAAGCCAAAGTTAGCCCCCGATGCGGTAAGCATGATGTTATTGGGCCCAGGGGTGAGCGTCATCGACATCATATAGAGCGCGGCAGGGCCAAGGATTAGCCATTCACTGTTCATTTTTTGTATCCATACAATTTTGATGATTGAGTTGTTAGTGGGCGTTTTTGTTAGCATAATGTGGCTAATTTTCACGTCAAAGGTTTTATTGTCACCATGACAATTTGGGTGCCTACGCTTGAACACATAACCGGACCGCGCTATCGGGCGATTGCCCAGGCGATTGGTGATGCCATTACCAGCGGTGAATTAGCGCCAGATGACAAGCTGCCGCCCCAGCGACGATTGGCGGATGCGTTAGGCGTCACCGTTGGCACGGTCACCCGTGGCTATGCCGAAGCAGAGCATCGCGGCTGGTTGAGCGCCCGGGTAGGCAGCGGCACCTACGTGAAACAGCGCGGGCCAGCCCGTGTGTTTGGCGGTCAGCCCGCCACGCAAGCCGATGACGACACGATTGATTTAAGCCTCAGCCTACCGCCGCCCCACCCCCTGCGAGAGCAGGCGATGAGCACGGCACTGAGTGCGCTAAGCACCTCGGCGGATGCGCTCAGGCGCAGCGTGGCTTACTCAAGCTCTCAGGGCAGCGACCACCACCGCGCTTATCTCTCCCAGTGGCTCACGCAGTTAGGCATGACCCTGAGTGCTGACGAACTGCTGATTACTCAAGGCGGGCAGCACGGCATTAGCCTGGCGTTCGGCACGCTTTTGCGCCCGGGGGAGCTGGTCGCCGCCGATGCGCTGACGTACCCAGGGGCGATTAGCGCAGCCCAGCAGGCGCATCTCAAGGTGGTCGCCATTCCCTTTGATCAGGATGGGATGTGTATGGAGGCGCTAGAGGCGCAGTGCGCCCGCCAGCCGCCCCGCTTGATTTACCTCACCCCCGATCAAAACAACCCCACCGGCCTCTGCCTGAGCGAAGCGCGCCGGGAGCAGCTCGTGGCTTTAGCGAGGCGCTACGATATATGGCTGCTGGAGGATGGCGTGCAGTACCTACCCGTTGAGCATCGCGGCACACCGCTGTATGAGCTGGCGCCAGAGCGAACCTTGTTTGTGTTTAGCTCGGCGAAAGTGCTGGCAGGCGGGCTGCGTATGGGCGTGCTGCGCGCGCCGCCTGCGCTGTTGGAGCGGCTGGCGGCGGCATTGAGGGCGCAAAGTTGGATGGTGCCACCGCTGATGGTGGATTTGGTCTGCCACTGGGTGAGCCAGCCCACCGCACATGAGCTGCTGGCGTGGCAAACCCAGGAGCTGGCAGCGCGGCAGCAGATCGTGACGGACTATCTGGCGGGCTATTCGCTGAGCCGCCAGCCTAACGGCAGCAACGTATGGCTAACGCTGCCCGATGGCGTACGGGCGCTAGAACTGTGCGAGCGGCTCAATCAGCAGGGCGTTAAAGTGACCAGCGCGGAACCCTTCTGCGTGGGCAGCGCCCCCGCACCCCAGGCGGTGCGAATTTGCATCGGGGCCGCTGCCGACCAAACGGCGCTCAAGCGTGCGCTGGCGATCCTTCGAGCGAGCCTTGAGCAGCCTCCCTTGGCAACCGCAACGGTCTAGTTAGTCGTAGCGGTCTTTCCAGCCTTGGTGGCGTACCTGCTCTTTAAGCATTTCGAGTACGTCGTAAAGCACCTGCTCGGTCACTTTGGCGCTGGTGTCGTCGACGCTAAGCCAGCTGTCGAAGCCGCTTTCAGCCGTGCGCTCCACGAGCTGGCGGAAGGCGGGGGAGTACATGCCTTGGGCCATTTCATCCACCAAGCGCTGGGCCACGTTGCTAATGGATGCCTGCATCGCACTGGACGCGGTTTGCCCCATGGGTAAACGGTGCAGCCGTTGAATTTCCGGGCTCTCCCGTAGCGTGCGGCTCACCAGATCATCAATGGCCGCCATAATGGCGGCGCGATTTTGCTGATATGCCCTGCCTGCCGTGGCTTCTAAGCGTTCGGCAATTTCATGGATCAGCTGGGTTTTACGCGGCATGATCACCCGCTCAATGACGCGCTCGGTGAGCGAGTCGCTGGCAACGATTTGCTGCTGAACATTGCCCAGCAGGCGTAGCGCAATACGGTCAGACAGCTCTTCCAGCAGAATATCGTAGTACTTAGCGAAAAATTGATAGATCGACCAGCGGGTGACGTTAATCAGGCGCAGCCGATGCAAACGGTGCAGGAGCGCTATAACGCGAAACACGCGCAGCCAACGGAACCCGCTGAGGGGAATGCAGCCCAGCACGTCGTACCAGTGCACAAAGGGGTAAAAGAACCAGCGGTGATAGCGTCGCTCGGCAATCGCCACGGCCCAGCCCAGCAGCACATCGGCGATAAAGAAACTGACAAAGACCAAATCAATGGCAATAAATCGGCTGTGAATCGTCGTATCGTAAAAACGGTGAAAACCGGGTGTGATGTTGGCAATCGCTTGGTTGATCGGGCCAATTAGAAACAGCGAGTCAAACAGCAGCAGGCTTAAGTTAATAATAACGGCGGCGAGGATCAGAAAATCCCAGCCGATATGCGCATACTCAACGGCCTTGGGCAGGTGGGGGTAGCGCTGCCTAGTAGGCATGATGACTCCTTGTCGTAGTGGGGAGAGGCGCTTGCTTAGCGTTGATGGTGCTGTTGCTGGGTAAGCTCCTCTTCGCGCTCTGCTTGCTTGCGTAGCTTCTTGCGCAGCGCGGCTTTATCGAAGCGCAACTGCTGAAGCGGGGTCTCTAATGCCAGTGGGGGCACTCGGGCGGGCTTGCCGTCGGCATCCACCGCGACCATGGTGAGATAGCAGCTGTTGGTATGGCGAATCAGCTTCTGGCGGATATCCTCTGCCACTACCTTGATACCAATCTCCATGGAGGAGCGGCCGACATGGTTGACGCTGGCAAGAAAGGTGACCAGCTCTCCCACGTGAATCGGCTGTTTAAACAATACCTGATCCACCGATAGCGTGACCACATAGTGGCCGGAGTAGCGGCTGGCACAGGCGTAGGCCACTTCATCGAGCTTTTTAAGGATAGCACCCCCGTGGACTTTACCGCTGAAGTTGGCCATATCCGGCGTCATCAACACGGTCATGGAGAGCTCATGCTGGCCGGGGAGTGCGCTGTATTCGGAGGAAGTGTCGGACATAAACGTCACCTTAAAAGCGAAAAATGCCCGCCCCTCAGCTAGACATAGCGCTAGACATAGCAAGGGCGGGCGTAGATGTAATGCTTAGAGGCTTAGAACCAAACCAAGCCTACAGAAATAATGATACCGGTGATGAACAGTTGAATGAGACAGAAACCCATAATGTCCTTGGCTTTTAAACCTGCAATCGCCAGCACTGGCAGTGCCCAGAACGGCTGCAGCAGGTTGGTCCAGGCATCACCCCAGGCCACCGCCATGGCCACGCGGGCAATATCGGCACCCAGCGCTTCTGCAGCAGGCAGCATGACCGGCGCCTGTACCGCCCACTGACCGCCACCGGAAGGCACAAACAGGTTCACGATACCGGCACTAATAAACGACCAGAACGGCAGCGAGTTAGCGGTTGCAAACGAGACCAGCCACTCTGACATGCTCTGTGCAAGGCCCGACTGCACCATGATCGCCATAATGCCCGCATAGAAGGGGAACTGAATGACGATACCCGCGCCGCCTTTAATGGCTTCGTTCAGGCTGGTGAGCAGGTTACGGGGCGTGCGGTGCAGCACAATCGCCAGGAACAGGAACATGAAGTTCACCACGTTCAAGTTCAAACCACCGTCGCGCAGCAAGAAGTGATCCAGCAGGAACAGCAGGCCCGGCACGCCCACCAGCAGCGCCAGCGGCATGCTGTTTTCGAGCTTTTCAGCAGGGCGAGTAATACGGCCCACGGGTTCTGGCTCGTCGTCGAGCAGTTTGGGGTCGACGTACACGCTGTCTTTTTCATCGGGCAGCATCATACGGTTGACCAGCGGTACGGCGATAAACAGACACACCACTATGGCCAAGTTGAAGAAGGCAAAAATAGTCGAGCCAGTGCCAATCACACCGATCTGGTCGGCAGAGAAGTGGCCTTCGGTAGCAATCGTCAGCGGCACCGAGCCTGCCAAGCCGCCGTGCCATACCACGAAGCCCGAGTAAGCGCTGGCCACCAGCAGGCGGTAATCAACCTTAATCACACGCGCCAGCTCTTTGGCGAACAGAGCACCGACGACCAGGCCAAAACCCCAGTTGATCCAGCTAGCGGCTAAAGAGACCAGCGTGACGAGGATAATCGCGCCGCCGGGCGACTTCGCAGTGCCGGCAATTTTTTGCAGAATGCGTTTTACCGGTGGCGAGCTTGCCAGCATAAAGCCGGTGACCAGCACGAGCAGCATCTGCATCGAGAAGGTCAGTAAGCCCCAGAAGCCGTCGCCCCACATACGCAGCACAGCCAAGGGCGTTTGGCGCTCCACCGCAATGGCGGCCACAGCGGCAACGAGAGTCAACAATAGAACGAAGATATACGGGTCTGGCAAATAACGCTCGACCAGCTTAACCGCTGGTTTTGATATGAGTTTTAGCATGGAGTGCTCACTTTATTCGTTATTAGGAAGTGCGCGGCTAATATACGGCGGTGCGGCACAATTTTCACCCCTCAACGGCCAACGCGCAGGGCGCTTAGCTTTTGTGCATTTTTATGCATAAGGTTACGTTAGCGCAGTTTTTAGGTCATGCCCGTTGCGGGGTTCAACGCTGCTTAACGAAGAGGAGTCTTGATAGGGGAGTCACGCCAGCGGGTAAGACGGTAGCGGCGGTAGTAGCCAATCAGCACGGCCGAGCGGGTGAGAGTAAAGAGCGTAAACGCCAGCCATAAGCCATGATTGCCAAGCCCTTGGCATAGCCACCAGGTTGGCAGGTAGACTGCAAGGCCTGCAAAAATACTGTTGCGCATCTCGCGTACTGCCGTGGTGCCGATAAACACGCCGTCAAGCAGGTAGCTCCAGACGGCAATCAGCGGCATGACGACCATCCACGGCAAATAGCTGGCGGCGGTGGCGCGTACCTCGCTAAGCCCTGTCAGTAGCGCCACGAGCTGGTTGCCGCCCAGCGCAAAGAGCAGCGCGGCAGCGGCGGAGGTCCAGAAAGAAAACTGTGCCGTGGCCCGCACCGTGGCGGCAAATTCCTGCCAATCACGACGCCCGTAGGCGCGCCCTACCAGCGACTCAGCCGCGTGGGCAAAGCCATCCAAGGCGTAGCTGGTGAGCATAATAAATTGCAGCAGCACGGCATTAGCAGCGAGCACGGTATCGCCCTGACGGGCGCCTTGAGCCGTAAAAAATGCCATGGCAAACAGCAGCCCCAGGGTACGCACGAACAGGTTGGCGTTGACGTTGAACAGCGCTGAGTAAGCCTTGAGTGCCAGCAGCCGTTGGCGTTGAAAGTGGCCTTCAAGATGCCCCAGCTGACGCAACACCAAGTAGCCCCCGAACATCAGCGCGCTGTAGTCGGCGAGCACGCTGGCCAGCGCTACGCCGTTACTGGTCATCCCCAGACCTACCACAAACCATAGGTCGAGCACGATATTGACGCTATTGGTCAGCACTAGAATCATCAACGTGACGCGGGAATTCTGCTGCCCTAAGAACCAGCCCAGTATGGCGTAATTGGCCAGTACGGCAGGGGCAGACCAGAGGCGAATCTCGGCATACTCGCGGGCCAGCGGCGTGGCCTGTACGCTGCCATCTAGAAGCCACAGGCCAAGCGAGATGAGCGGTGTGCCAAACACGATTAATAGTGTGCCGATGACACCTGCCATGATCAGCGACTGGCCTAGCAAGTTGCGCACGTCACTAGTCGACTCGCGCCCTATCGCCTGGGCCACCAGCCCTGTGGTGCCCATACGCAAAAAGCCAAAGCCCCAATAAAGGAAGCTAAATAGGGTGGCACCAAGGGTAACGCCGGCTAAATAGCGGGAGTCGGGCAGGTGCCCGACCACAGCGGTATCTACCAGGCCCAGCAAGGGCACGGTGATATTTGACAAAATGATGGGCCAAGCGAGGGTCCAAATACGCATTCAGAGTAACCTTCGCTTGCAGACGTACAGGCACATCTTAAGTGGGCGAGTTAAGCGGCAGTGATGATGCGGTACTTCTCCATCAGCTGCTCTTGGGTCTCGGGGCGCTCTGGGTCGAGGGGAATACAGTCCACCGGACACACCTGCTGGCACTGAGGCTCGTCGAAGTGGCCGACGCACTCGGTGCACAGATTGGGGTTGATCACGTAAATCTCCTCGCCGGGAGAGATCGCGTCGTTGGGGCATTCCGGTTCGCAGACGTCGCAGTTAATGCATTCGTCGGTGATCATCAGGGCCATGGGCATACCTCACGAATGGCGTGTCACTCGGGTTTTAGATACCCGAGTGTTTTACTCAACAATATCGATAGCTAGGTAGTGTAGTGCTTACGCAGCGCCTCTGCGACCTGCGGGTGCACCAGCGGGGAAATATCGCCACCCAGCTTGGCAATTTCCCGCACGATGGTCGAGGAGATATAAGAGTTTTCCACTGCCGGGGTAAGAAACACGCTCTCAAGCTCAGGATTTTGAGCGCGATTCATATTGGCCAGCTGCAGCTCGTACTCAAAGTCGGAGACCGCGCGCAGGCCGCGCAGAATAATCGTCGCGCCCTGTTCGTGCATCATGGTAGTGAGCAGCGTCGAGAAGCCAATCACGCTGACATTCGGCAGCGATGCGCAAACCGATTGGGCCAGCGCAATTCGCTCCTCTAAATCCAGGCTTGGGCGTTTGCCGGGGCTGGCCGCCACGGCAATCACCACTTTGTCGAACATGCGCGCGCCGCGCTCGATCAGGTCGAAATGACCGTTGGTGATCGGATCGAACGTCCCTGGGTAGACGGCGATATTTTCGCGGCGGGTGCTCATGTCGGCGTCTCCTCATCTAGCGAACCAAACGGATTATCGGCGGCCAGCGAAACCGCATGCTCGTACCCGGGGATCTTAATGCGGTCTGCGTGAATCTCAAGCTCTGGGCCTTCCAGTACGGCTTCGCCAAACTGATAGCGAGGTGCGTAATGGCCATGGTCTGCTTGGGCTAGATAAGCGGCGGCGTTAGCGCGCACGCTCTCCCGGCGCGCTTTCCATGCATCGATAGCCGCACTGCCATGGCGCTTGGTAAGCAGCCGCTCGGTAACGTCTGGCGAGAGCACTACGCCGGTGGCGTTATTGCCGCCAAAGCCTTTGGCATTAATAAACGCCGCATCGGCGCTAAACGTCTGGGGCGTGGTGAAGAAGCGTAGCCGGTCGGCGTAGACATCGTCAGCCACTGCGTCTAGCGTCGGGATACCGGGCAGCAGGCCGTGGGCAAAACTGCCTAAGGCGCTGGCCAACTGGTCGCCCGCCGCCGAGCCTTGCGAGTGGCCGATAAACGCTTTAATAGCCACCACAGGCCACTGCTCGATGCCGTTGGCACGTGCAATTTCGTCGAATACGTGGGATTCCGTTGTGCGGTTCTTAGGCGTGCTGGTGCCGTGAGCATGCAAAAAGGTGCGCTGTTTTAAGGCAGTTTCTCCTAGCATGTCTTTCACGAAAGCGGCTGCCTTGCCCAGCGTAATGTAGTTACCGATGCCAGGTGCCGAAATAGAGCGCTTGTAGCCGTCGGCGTTAACGAACACCTCTGGCACCGACCCTAAGATGTCAGCTCCTAGCTCCAGCGCCAAGCTGTCATCCATCAGTAATACGAACTGGCTAGCCTCTGCCATCGTGAAGCCGCAGTTACGGGCGAAGGGGCGACAGGCTCGCTGGTAATCGGCATCGGTGAGCAGCTCTAGCGCATCCAGGGCTTTTAGGCTGGCATCGTCTGCCAGCGCGCCCATAGCGCGAAAGCCTTCGATAATCTCGGGCGTGATCGGCGCATCGGCTGTGCCCACCATCACTACGCGGCGACGGCCAGCGCGGATATCGTCGATCCCCAGGCGCAGGTTATATAAGAAGCTGGCGCAGGCACCCAGTGCCGCGCCGGTGCCGCCCACGCTGCCTAGTACATAGGCGTTGAGGAAGTCGGCAGGCATTTGGCCATAGCCCAGCGGCATCTGTTTAGACGTGGCGCGCTGGCCACTGACCAAACTTTTTAGCAGCCCGCCCCAGCCTTGGTCGTCTAGCTGGCCAATTGAGTTACCTGCGTAAACGGCAATATGGTCAGGGTTGAGCTGCTGGCGCAGAGTTTCCCAGGAGAGGCCGCTGGCACCTAAACAGTCGCTAGCACCAAAAACCGCCATGGATAGCCCGCGCGGGTGGTGCACGCTGCGGTATAGGCTTGCTGGGTCAAAGCCAGAAGGCAGCTGCGCGGCGGCGCGTACTTTGGGTTCTTGGGCATCCGGCAGCAGCACGTCAAACGTGCCCGCAGGAATCGTGACTTCAACCTCACGGGCATCTATCTCGCGGACCTGCCAGCCATCCGGCAACTGCTCTGGCAATTGACGACGGCGAAGCGTCACGCACAGCGGCTCGGCCAAAGCGAGGTCGGCTCGGCGATTGGCGGGCATGCCCGGTGCTAGAAAACGTGGGTCTTCATTGCGGCGGATTAAGGTGTGGTTAAGCACCTGATCGCGCAGCCTCTGGGCAGGGTCGTCAATGGGCTGCCCTGCACTGTCGTGCCATCCGTTATCGGAGTGCTCGGCAAGGCGCATAAGCGCGGCCAGCCCCCCCAGGGTTTGGCGCTGCTGGTCAGCTGGAAGAGCATCAAGCACGGTGCGGCGGAAGGCCTGATGGCCCGAGGTTCTGCCGGCGGGATTGATGCCGCCCATGCCGACAATCACCGGTAAGTGTGACAAGCCGGGTTCCTCGTGGTGCGGTGGTTTTTAATAACAGTTATTGTCAGATCGCCCTGAAACACATGGCCGATCTGAGCTTAATGTTCAGTTTCATAAAATACTCTGGCGTGATCATAGCACCGGGCGTGCAACGGCGTCATGCCGCGCACGCGGGAGACTGGTAGAATCACGCTTTTTTAATGCAGGGGATGGCATGCAGTACACCTCACGGCCAGTGACGTCCAATCAGCCTGGACCGCATCATGATGTGGCGCGCCGGGTCGCGCGTGCCTTAGCGCATCCGCTGCGTAAACCGATTGCCGACCATACGCGCCAAGCATTTGAACATGCCGATGCATGGTGCCAGCAGCGTCCGGCACCGCTAATTCTCGATGCGGGCTGCGGGGTCGGGCTATCGACCCGCCGGTTAGCGTTACAGTTCCCCCAGCATAAAGTAGTGGGGGTTGATCGCAGCGAGGATCGGCTGGGGCGGGCGCACGGTGAGTTGCCCGATAACGCGCTGTTGGTACGCGCTGACTTGGTGGATTTTTGGCGGCTAGCGCTGGATGCTGGCTGGGCCCCTGAGCGTCACTACCTTCTCTATCCCAACCCGTACCCTAAAGCGGCACACCTGAAAATGCGCTGGCATGGGCATCCCGTTTTCCCCACACTGTTAGCGCTTGGCGGGCGGCTAGAGCTGCGCTCGAACTGGAAGCTGTATGTGGAAGAGTTTGCCCAAGCCGTGGCGGTAGTGAACGGCCAACAGGCGAGCATCACTCAGGTAACACCCAACGCTGACTACCTGACACCGTTTGAAGCCAAATACGACCAGAGTGGTCAGGCATTATGGCGGTTATGCATTGACCTGGAGCGTTCATGACGTTTGTTTATCTGATTTTCGCTATCGTCGCGGAAGTGATTGCCACCAGCGCCCTAAAAGCCTCGGCGGGCTTTACTCGTCCCCTGCCTAGCATCTTGGTAGTAGGTGGCTATGGGGTGGCGTTCTATCTGCTCAGCCTGGTGTTACGTACGCTGCCGGTGGGCATTACCTACGCCATTTGGGCGGGCTTAGGTATTGTGCTGGTCACACTGGTGGGCATTATCGTGTTTGGCGAAAAGCCCGACCTGCCTGCCGTACTCGGTATTAGCCTGATTGTGGCCGGTGTGGTCACTCTCCAGGTCTTTTCTAAAATGAATGTGCATTGAGGTAGCCCACTGTGACGTGTTTTTTTCGTACTTTATCTACCCAATGGCTGCGTAGCAGCGTGGTGGCAGGCGTGGCAGCGGCTGCGCTGTGTGCCAGTTCAGCACTATGGGCAGACTTCAGCCGCCTAAGCCAGTTAGAGGCCAAGGGCTTTGCCATTAGCGCTGAAGCGCGCCTGTTAGATGCCGATAGCGGCAGCAATCCGCTGCTGGGCAGTCTCAGCCCAGAGCGTCAGCTCTCACCTGCTTCAGTGACGAAAGCCTATATGGCCGCTGCACTGCTGAATCGTTTTGGCCCACAGCATCGCTTTACCAGCCAGTTTGTCAGTGCCGGTGCGGTGGATAATGGCGTTCTGCGCGGTGATTTGGTCTTTGAGGGTGGCGGCGACCCTGGGCTCACTACGGAAGACTTATGGCGGCTCGTCCAGCGCCTGCAGCTTGCCGGAGTGACGCACGTCGACGGTGCGCTTGTGGTCAGCCAGTGGCGCTTTGGCCCAGTAGAGTGCATCACCACTGATCGCTGCAACGCGCGTACCCGAGTCACCAATGCCTACAGCGCGCCGCTAACCTCGGCAGGCGTCAATTTTGGTACGTGGTGTGTCAACGTAGCGCCTGCCGCGACCCCCGGTGAACCTGCGCGAGTGGGTCTGTGCGATAGCCAGGCACCGTTGATCGTGATTGATAATCAGGTGGTAACGCGCCCGGCGAACAGTGGCACGGAAATTAGCGCCGAGCGAATCACCGATGAGCGTGGCGATGTGATGCGTTTGACGGGGCAAATCTCTACCAATGCAGCGGCGCGGGATGTTTACCGCGGTGCCGGAGATGCGGCTGAAAAAACCGCCCAGGTGCTGCTGAGTATGCTCAATCAGGCAGGAGTGAGCGTGCGCGACCCCTGGCGGGTTAGCTCTACTCAGCCACCAAGCAGCGCCCAGCGTCTTGCCGCCGTGGATAGTCAGCCGCTGCAGGAATTGCTGTTACGCACGATGAATTACTCCAACAACTATATGGCCGATGTGCTGGCGCTGAATTTGGTGGAAACGCCCCAAGCACAGCTGCGCCAGTCGGGTCAGGCGATTGAAGCGTATGTACAGAGCCTGCCAGGGCATGGCCCTGTGGCGCTGCATAGTGGCAGCGGTTTAACCACCGATAACCGCACCTCAGCCCATGGCGTTAACGTGATGCTGGAGGATATGTTCCGCCAAAGCGCGCTATTTCCAAGCTTTGTGGCCTCTTTCCAGTCGCCCGCCAACGGCGTGATGCGCTTTATCCGTCGCGGCTCGCCCACGTTCCAAAATAACGTCATGCTGAAAACCGGCACGCTCAACCAGCCGTTTGCCGTGCGTGCAGCGGCGGGCTATTTCCGCACGGCCCAAGGGCGCTGGGGGGTGTTTAGCGTGTTAGTGAACGGTAGCGGCAGCACGCCCTACCTAAGCTGGCCTGAGGTGCTTGACCCGCTGTCGTTAGATCTAGATGCAATGATTTTAGCTAATTAATTAAACGCTTAGGTGAGGCAACGGGCATGAAGCCACGTCACACGGGGTTAACCCATTTACTGCACTCCACACGCTACTCCTGGAAAGGCCTGAAGGCGGCGTTTCGCAATGAGTCGGCCTTTCGTCAGGAACTGGCGATTACCGCCGTGCTGCTGCCGTTTGCCTGGTGGATCGGCGAAGGCCCAGTAAGCTGGCTGCTGCTGGTCGGCAGCCTGTTTTTAGTGCTGATCGTCGAACTACTAAACAGCGCGATTGAAAACGTGGTCGACCGTATTGGCACCGAACACCACGAGCTATCTGGGCGTGCTAAGGACATTGGCTCGGCGGCGGTGATGCTGTCGCTGATGATGGCGGGCCTGACCTGGGGGCTGTTAGGCTGGGAAAAATGGATGGGCTAGTTGGCCCAGAATGTCGGTAATAATCATAACAACCGCTTGGCAAAGAGGTGCTTATGCAGACCCACGATGCGTTATTCCCTACGGCCACGCTACCCAAAGCGCTCGCACCGGCTGCCGCCCAGGCCCAGCAGCGTCTGGGCGAGGCCTTGAGCCAAGCGGATAACATCGCCTCAATGACCAAGCAGCCGCTGCCCTCCAGCGGTTGGGAGGCACTCTCCTCGAACCGTCAGGAAGCGCTGGCCCGGGTGGTAACGATTTCCACCTTCGCCCTTGATACGCTGGCGCGCTTTCCCCACTGGCTGGCCGAGCTGGACGCGGCAGGGGAGTTGGATAGCGCCCCCAGCAAAGAGGCGCTGACTCAGTGGTTAGACGACGCCCTAGCGAGCGCCGAGGACGAAGACGCGCTACACCGCGCACTGCGTCGCTTTCGCCGAGCGCGCATGCTGGGCATTGTTTGGCGCGATCTAAATCGCCCCGACGGTGCCACCATGTGGGACACCGCCCGCTCGGTCTCTTGGCTGGCTGAAGTGTGCACCGAAGCGGCGCTTGGCTGGCTGGAGCGTTTTTACGCAACCCGCTGGGGGACGCCCGCCGCTCGCAGTGATGGTGAGCCTCAGCGGCTGGTGGTACTGGGAATGGGTAAGTTGGGCGCGGGGGAGCTCAACCTCTCGTCGGATATCGATCTGATTTTTGCCTTCCCTGAAAAGGGTGAGACCGAAGGCGGCCGCAAACCGCTAGAGCATCAAGAGTACTTCACCAAGCTTGGCCAACGCCTGATCGCCGCCCTTGATGCCATGACGGCGGATGGTTTTGTATTCCGCGTGGATATGCGTTTGCGCCCGCTGGGTGACGGCGGCCCGCTGGTGGGCAGCTTTTCGATGCTCTCCAGCTACTATCAAGACCAAGGCCGTGAGTGGGAACGCTACGCCATGCTGAAGGCGCGCCCGGTGGCGGGAGATATCGACGCGGGCCAAGAGCTGCTGGCCAGCCTGCGGCCGTTTGTATATCGCCGCTATTTGGATTTCGGGGCCATTGAGTCGCTGCGCGAGCTGAAGGCGATGATTAATCGCGAAGTGAAGCGTAAAGGCATGCAAAGCAACATCAAGCTGGGGCCGGGGGGCATTCGCGAAGTGGAGTTCGTGGTGCAAGCGTTTCAGCTGATTCGTGGCGGGCGCGATACTGAGCTGCAGGTCACCTCGTTGCAAACAGCGCTCAAGCGCTTGCCGGAGCTTGGGCTGCTGCCCCAAACCGTGGTGGACGAGCTACTGCCAGATTACGCCTTCCTACGCGATGTGGAGCATGCCCTTCAGGCGCTGGAAGATCGCCAAACTCAGATGCTGCCCAACGACGATGAGAACCGCGAGCGCGTTGCTTTCGCCATGGGGCACGAGGATTGGCCTGGGCTTATCGCCCAGCTAGATGAAGTCCGCGAGCGGGTGCGCCAGCATTTTGATGCGGTGATCGCGGACCCTGAAGAAGAGGCCGATGAAGAGCAAAGCGACGCCAGCCTCTCCCAGTGGCGGCTTTTGTGGCGCGGTGAGCTCGAAGAGGATGAGGCGCAGGCCCTTCTCAGCGAAGCGGGCTTTAACGAATCGGAAAAAGCGCTCAAACGCTTGAAAAGCCTTTACCACTCGCGCGCCGTGCAGAGCATGCAGCGTATTGGTTTTGAGCGCTTGGATGCACTGATGCCGCTGTTACTGGCTGCCGTGGCGCAGAGCGATACGCCGGATACGGCTCTGGCTCGGGTGCAGCCGTTGATCGAGGCGGTGCTACGACGCACGGCCTATCTGGCGCTGCTGCGCGAAAATCCGCATACCCTTGAACACTTGATGCGCCTATGTTCGGCGAGCCCTTGGATTGCCGAGCAGTTGGCACGCTACCCCATCCTGCTGGATGAGCTGCTTACCCCTGATACGCTCTACACGCCTGCCGATAAATCGCGCCTTGCCGACGAGCTGCGCCAAACGCTCAACCGTTTGCCTGAGGATGATGAAGAAGCGCAGCTAGAAGCACTGCGGGTGTTCAAGCATGCGCAGATGCTGCACGTGGCCGCCTCAGATGTGGCCGGTACGCGTCATCTTATGAAAGTAAGCGATTACTTAACCTATATCGCGGAAGTTATTTTAGACGCGGTGCTGGCGATGGCGTGGAAACATGTCACCCGCAAGCACGGCGCGCCTGCGGGGTGTAATAACCGCGAAGCTGCCTTTTTGATTATTGGTTACGGCAAGCTGGGCGGCATTGAGCTGGGCTACGGCTCTGATCTCGATCTGGTGTTCCTGCACGATAACGACGGTAAAGGCAGTACCGATGGCCCCCGGCCTTTGGATACGCCGGTGTTTTTCACTCGCCTGGGCCAGCGCATCATTCATCTGCTGACCGCGGTAACCCCGGCGGGCAGTCTTTATGAAGTGGACATGCGCCTTCGTCCATCAGGGAATGCGGGGCTGCTCGTCACGTCGCTGGACGCGTTTGCCGAATATCAGCATCAAAACGCCTGGACCTGGGAGCATCAGGCGCTGGTGCGGGCCAGAGTGGTGGCGGGCAGTGAGGCGCTGGCTGATAAGTTTGACGAGCTGCGTGGCTCGATTTTACGCCGCGAGCGCGACCCGCAGGCGCTGCGTGATGATGTGGTGAGCATGCGCCATAAAATGCGTGATCACTTGGGCACGAAAGGCGAGGGCGCCAAGTCTGAGCGGGGCGATAGCGAAAATGCCAGCACAGACGCCACGTTTAGCTTGAAGCACGATGCTGGCGGCATGGTGGATATCGAGTTTCTTTGCCAGTACGCGGTGCTCGCGCTCTCCCATCAAACGCCCGCGCTGATCACCTATAGCGATAATATTCGCATTCTGGAGACCTTAGCAGAGAGCGGCCACATCACCTCAGCGGAAGCTGAGCAGTTGCGCGAGGCGTATCTGGCCTATCGTAGCCGTACCCATCGGGCCGCATTAACCGGTGAAAAGGCGCTGGGGCTGGTCAGCGAATTTGCTGCGCATCGACGAGTGGTCACCTCCCTGTGGCAACGTTTTCTAGAGCCCTGATTGGCGTGCAGAGCATTTTTCAGTAGCATCGATAAAAGCTAGCCTGTTAACAATGAATAGATGCTCGCGGCGCCTATAACGCTCGTGACACAAATAACAATAAGGACGAAGGAATGCACACCCAAACCCCCATGCGGCTGCCCATTGAGGTAGCCCGCTGATGATTGGGCAAATTTTAGCGACACTGCTGCCGGTGTTTTTGATTGCGGGTAGCGGTGCCGCCTATGGGCGCTACCGCACTCCCGATATTCGCAGTTTAAACACCCTCAATATGGAGCTGTTTGTTCCGCTACTGGTGTTTGCGGTGCTGGCTGACCGCCAAGCGCCGTTGGCGGAGTACGCGTGGCTTGCCACTGCGGCTGCCGCGGTGGTGCTGGGGTCGGGGTTAGTGCTGTGGCCGGTGGTGAAGTGGCTTTCGCTGGATAGCAAAGTCTTCTTGCCGCCAATGATGTTCAATAATTCTGGCAATATGGGCGTGCCGCTGCTGGTGCTGGCCTTTGGGCAGGAAGCGCTTCCCGCTGCGGTGGTGGTGTTTATCGTCGAGATGCTGCTGCACTTCTCGGTGGGGCTCTATATGTTAGACCCGCGCACCTCGCTGTGGCGGATGCTGCGTATGCCGATTGTGGCCGCCAGCGTTGCGGGGCTGTTGGTCAACGTGGGGGGCGTGGCACTTCCCGGCTGGCTGCTAGAAGCCATGCATATGTTAGGCGGTGTGTGTATCCCGCTAATGCTCTTTGCGCTGGGCGTGCGCCTGCTGGAGATTGACTTTAGCGATTGGCGAACGGGACTTTTGGGGGCTGTGCTCTGCCCGCTATCGGGGCTAGTCATTGCGCTCCCGCTTATGTGGCTACTGCCGCTTAACCCGCTGCAAACCGCTGTGCTGCTAGTGTTTGCGGCACTGCCGCCAGCGGTGTTGAACTACCTAGTGGCGGAGCAGTACAAGCTAGCTCCGCACAAGGTCGCTTCGTTGGTGCTGATTGGCAATTTAGGCAGTTTGATTGTCATGCCGCTAACGCTTGCCGCCGCCTTTGCCTGGATCCAGCCGCCGCCTTAGTGGCGGCGGGGTTCGTCTTTGACTTCGTAGCTACCTTCCAGGGCATCGTGCTGTCTAGAAGGCTGCTCGCCAGCGTAACCGCCGCCAATATCTTGAGCGTGATCAGCGCGCATCTGTTCCATACGCTTTTTCATCTTATGGCGAACAAACGGCATCATCGCCCAGCCAATCAGCAGGAAAAATAGCCCCAGCACAACGCCAACAATCATTAGTGCGCCAAACGCTAGCCACGTCAACAGCAGTTTTAAGCTGCCCATTAGCCCGTTAGGCTGCGTTTGTGCAGCTCTGGCGCGCCACTGGTTGGCAGCCTGCCAAGCGGCATTACGTTGATCGCGATTCATATGCGGCATGAAAGCCTCCATCGTTCATTTGCACCCATTGGAACATAGCGAAGCATGCAAGTTCACTGCTTCTTTTTTGAGCGTTAAAACGAATATATCAGTTGGCGCTAATTCTGCTGTATTAAGCCCTTAACATGCGATTGCTAGCCTCGGATGTTAGGATTTAAGTGGGCGCACTAAAATAAAGTGCCGTGTTTTTATAACATCCACGCATTTATTAACCAGTATTTTCATTAACCAGGGTGGTGCTATGACGAATCATGGAGGGAAGTCGGTGTTTATCGCATCGGCAGTGATTATTTTCGGCTTAGTGATTGTGGGGGCTGCGTTTCCCGTTGGGTTTGGTAATGCTGCTGAAGCCGCTCTCACAACGGTTACCGAGCTATTTGGCTGGTTCTATCTCTTCTCGGTATTTGGCTTTGTCGTATTTCTAATTGGCCTTGCGCTTAGTAAATACGGCAAAGTGCGTCTGGGGCCCCAGGACAGTACACCCAGCTACAGCTTTTTCTCATGGATCAGCATGCTATTGGCCGCAGGCTTTGGTGTTGGCCTAGTGTTTTACGGCATGGCAGAGCCCATGACGCACTACATTAACCCGCCTTACGGCGATGTGCCGGCTGAAAGCGAAGCCGCTGCTCGCTATGCTATTCAGTACAGCTACTTTAACTGGGGCATTCACCAGTGGGCGGCATTCTCCGTGGTGGGGCTGATTATTGCTTACTTCCAGTTCCGTAAGGGGCAGGCGGGCTTGGTGTCTTCCGTGCTCTCTTCGGTGACGGCTAAGCATCCCCGTATACGTCCTTATGCCTCTTGGTTGGACGTATTTGCCGTGGTGGCAACCGTGATGGGGGTGGCGACGTCGCTAGGGCTTGGCGTATTACAAATGAATGGCGGTCTTAACGCGGTATTTGGCTTGCCGGAGAATGGGTTTTGGCAGTTTGTCATTCTATTTGTGATGTTCTGTGCCTATATGGCGTCTACATGGTCTGGATTGGATAAAGGCATTAAGCGCTTGTCTAACTTAAATATGGTGCTGTGTATTGGCTTAATGCTGTATGTACTGGTCACCGGCCCGACCATTGCTATTTTGGAAACGATTACGCTGGGCATAGGCGACTATCTGCAAAACTTTATTGGCATGAGCCTGCGCATTTCACCCTATAGCGATAACCAATGGGCTAGCAGTTGGACAATTTTTTACTGGGCGTGGGTCATTGCCTGGTCTCCGTTTGTAGGTACCTTTGTGGCGCGTGTTTCTCGCGGCCGTACGATTAAAGAGTACGTCTTTGGGGTGCTGTTTGTACCGCCGTTGCTGGCATGTCTATGGATCGGCGTGTTTGGCGGTGCGGCGCTGAATCTTGAGCTGAACGGCACCGACGTCGGTCTTGCGGCGGCCACCGAAGCCAATATTACCGTCGCGCTGTTTGAGATGTTTGATTTAATGCCGTTCTCAGGCGTGCTGTCGGTGGTTGCGATGATGCTGATTTTCATTTTTTTGGTGACGTCAGCTGATTCTGCTTCGTACATCGTGGCGCAAATGACCGATAATGGTTCCATCAATCCGCCGCTTTATAAGCGCGTGGTGTGGGGCGTACTGATTGCCGCGATTTGCCTGACACTGATTGTGGCTGGCGGCCTCTCTGGGCTGCAATCCGCAGCCGTGCTGTCAGCGCTGCCGTTTACCTTTATTCTGTATATGATGGTGATTGTGCTGGTGCGTGAACTGCGCGCGGATCGCAAAGCGATGCTGACCCAGCTTTACCGTCGCCACGGCGAAACCCCTGTGGGTGCCGACGCCTTTGAGGCAGAGCAGTTAGGGGAAGAAGAGCGTCTGCGCCGTGCGCCCAGCGTGGTTAACCGGCGCATTAATAGCTAAACAACGGCTTCAGTAGAGGAAGCACCTATGGAAACAGCGTGCTAATGGCTCGACAGGGACGTCACGGGGCAACGCGTCGGCAGCCTAAAGGGGTTGCCTTCGACCGCTGGTTAGATCGGGTGGTCACCGTTGCCGTCGTAACCGCGATGGTAGTGGGCGTATCAGCAGTTATTGCTCACTGGTTGCTGTAACGCAGCGCCTATTGATGCCTTCACGAACGCCTGGCTACGCCGGGCGTTCGTGTATCTCAATGCGGTTGCGTCCGCGTCGCTTGGCTAAATAAAGCTGTTGGTCAGCTTGGCTAAGCAGGTCATCCGCGCTTAATGGTTGGGAAGAGGACATGGTCGCCACGCCCATACTCGCCGTCAGGTGTGAGTGGGTACTGGAGTAGGCATGAGGTATGGCAAGAGAGAGCACTGATTGGCGCAGGCAGTGTGCAATACGCACTGCTTCAGCTTCGTCTTTACCGGGCAGTACGCAGATAAACTCTTCGCCGCCGTAACGAGCCAGAAGGTCACGGCTGGCATCAATACACTGATTTAGCGCAGAAGCGACTGCACGCAGCGTGTCGTCGCCCATGGCATGGCCATAGTGGTCGTTAAACTCTTTAAAGTTATCGATATCAATAAAAATCACCGATAGCGGTCGCTTGGCCCGGTTTGCCCACTGCCACTGCTGAGCCATAAACATATCGAAGTGACGACGGTTTGCCACGCCGGTTAAACCGTCATACTGAGAAAGCTGATGCAGGTGGTCACGCTGCTCTAAGCCTGACTGGAATGCATTCAGCAGGTGATCCAAGCTCTCTACCAGATGACCCAATTCATCATCGTGATGCCCTTTAAGAGTGGGCTTAGGCCACTGGCCAGGCCGCGTGGGGTCTGTTTGGGTAATGGCGGCGTGCACTTTTAACAGTGGGCGAGTAATAAAAATATGAAACAGCGCAATGACTAGGCCGCTGAGTAAAAAGGCTTCCAAAACGCTTCTGGCTACGATGGCGTAACCTAGGGCTAAAAACTCTCGGGTGAGGTACACCGTATCCAGCGAGAGGGCTATTTCACCCACCGTAGTTTCTGGGGCTTCACTGCCCATGTAATAGCGCAACGGCATTTCGTGATCAACAATATCCCCAAAGAGCTGTTGGCTGAGCCAGCTAGAGGGCATAGGACGTGTGGGATAGAACTCTGCCAGGGTACGTCCAAAGTCGTCCCGGATAGCCACCTGGGATATTTCGTTATTGCTAAATAAGCCAAAGGCGATTTGATGGGCTAAATCAGGATTAAGCTGAAACGCCGCTTCGGCGGCTGCGCCATTCACAATTGCTAACTGTTGTAAGGTGCGCTTCTGAACGTCTTCACGCATGCTGCTGGCATGTCCGAGGAGCTCAATGCTTCCCGCCACCAAGCTAATGACAATGGCGATGAGTAGCGTCAGTAAGGCTTGTTTGAGTGTCAAACGGCCACTGGCGAGATAGGGTTTGATAGAGGGCTTGAAAGAAGGCTTAACGGTGCTCAAGGCGATTGCTCCTGCTGAGTTATCGGCGGAGCATCAAGATGGCGCTGAAGCTGCTCAATGACGGTGCGCTCAACGCTAGGGTGGCAGGCAAGGTAAAGCGGCGCGTAATGAAAGGTGAATAAGTGCTCAATAGCGAGCGCTTGTTCCTGCGCAAGGTACTCCCCCGTGGCTCTGCCTGTCACAATCACATCCAGCAGTCCTGCCGCCAAACGGGCCATGTTTTCTCGCTCGGTGGGCGCGCGTAAAATGTTAATGCCTTGACGGGTGACGTAGTCCCCCACGGCGTCTTCACGGAAGCTGCCTACCCGCCACTCGTGCAACTCGCTGAGCTGTGACACATCCAACTGCCGTTCGACGAGGCCAAAGGCCGACCACTCGTTAATCACCAGCGGCCCCACCCAATGAAACTGCTGCTCTCTTTCAGCCGTTCGGGTGGTGGAGTAGACACAGTGATGATCTCGCAGCTTAGCCTCAGTGTAGGCACGTGCCCAAGGCAGGATCCGAAAGTTAGCCTCAATACCGGCATGGTGCAGCGCGTTACGCAACTGCTGGGTCGCAACGCCGTCCACAACTCCCTGCGCGTTTTGATAATTAAACGGAGGGTACTCTTCGGTATTAATCGTCAGTGCCGGGGTTTGTGCACGAACGGACGTGCTGGGCTGGCTAACCATTAATATGCTTAGCGCCACAAGGAGCCAGTAAGGCTTTGGTTGGGTGAGCGGCTGTTTAACCATCGCTACCTGCCTGTATGGCCACTGAAAGGGATCTCACGCGTTCAAAGGCTTGCTGCAGCTGGGCCACAAGCTGCGGGTCTGTATCAGGGTTGAGTGCAAAGTATAGATAAGATTCGCTGAGTGTGTAGAGCGGCACCACCATCTCACCGGGATACCCTTCCTGTTTGGCAATCCAGGTGGCAACGTCAGCGCTATAGGCCCATAGGTCGACCCGTTGATTAAGCAGCATGTGCAGTGCGCTGCGATTGTCGATGGCTGGGCGTACCAGTGACTCAGGGTAGCCGGCTTCTATCAGCGTTTGGGCACCAATGTCTTCGCGGATCACCGCCACGCTTAAGCCCTGATCGATCGCATCTTCTAACGACGCAACTTGGATGTTCGCACCTTGTCGCGCCAGCAGTACGACTTGGTCTCTGGCGATAGGGCCTATCCAATGAAACCTCGGCTCTCTGTTAGGCGTACGCGTGGTTGAAAAGAGCACTGTATTCGGCCGGTGAAGAGCGAGTTCATAGCCACGCACCCAGGGGTAATAGCGTATATTGTCTCTATCGAGGGGCGTATCGGTGTGGGCCAGCATGGCCTGCAAAAGGTCGACAGACGTGCCCGCTAAGCGGTCACCCTCTAAATAATTGTAGGGCGGATACTCTTCAGTAATAAACGTAAGCGACGCTAATGATGCAGTGGGAGTATCTGCAGAGAGAGGAGAGGCGATCCATGCGCACCCTAACAAAAGTGAAAGGGTGGCGAGTAAACGCTTTTTTATAACGTTGCCATGCGCCATCTAACTGCGTCCCTGTTATTAATTTAATCTAGCAAAGTTAGAGTAACTTTGTGTTTCTGTCACCTCTATTCTGTTAACGCTGTCCATAGCCGTGTGGCATTGTTGACAGATAATCTTACGACTCTTTTTAAGCGAGTGCTGATATGCCGTCTGCAACTGCTACGCCCACCGCCACTACCTATGCCACGCGGCGAGAAATTTTCGGTTGGGCAATGTTTGATTTTGCCAATCAAGCCTACACGCTGCTCATAATTACCGTGGTATTTGGTGAGCTATTTACCACGGTGATTGTCGGTGAGCGTAACGATAGTTACCGCTTAGCGAACTTTTTATGGAGCTTAGCCTTAGCGATCAGCTATTTAATGGTGGTAGTGAGTGCGCCTTTGTGTGGCGCCATTATGGATTATCGCGCTGAGAAAAAGCGCTTTCTGCTGTTTAGCTATACGGCAACTGTGGCGACCACCGCCATGCTCTATTTTGTCGAACCTGGCTATGTGGTGCTTGGCCTGCTGCTTATTGTGCTCTCCAACTATGCCTACTCCATGGGAGAGTCATTTATTGCCGCCTTTTTGCCAGAGCTTGGCCCGCCGGATGCGCTGGGCAAAATTTCTGGTTTTGGCTGGGCGCTGGGTTACATCGGTGGCCTGGTGGCGGCTGGGTTCACGCTGATCGTGCTAGGAGAGGCCACGGCGGACAATTTTGAGCGTATTCGCTGGGTTGGCCCCTTTGCAGCAGGCTTCTTTCTAGTAGCCGCCATTCCCACTTTTTTGTGGCTAAAAGAGCGCGGAGTGGCTAAACCTACAGGCGTTTCCTATCGTCATATTGCTCAACAGCGGTTGCTGGGGACTTTTAAAGAGCTTCGCTACTTCAAAGATTTAAGCATCTTCTTAGTGTCGCTGCTGTTTTCCATGGCAGGCGTTTACATCATTATTGCCTTTGCTTTTATCTACGGGGCTCAGGTCATTGGTTGGGATGAGAGTGTACGCAATATTATGTTTATTATTGTCCAGGTCACGGCAGCTGCTGGAGCCATTGGGTTCGGTTTTTTACAAGATAAGCTGGGGGCCAAGCACACCTATCAAATGACGCTGGCACTGTGGGTGGCGGCGATTATCGCGATTTGGGCAACGCCTGAGTTAACCGCGTGGCTCAATCAGCAGTTTGGATGGCAGTGGCAGGCACAACACCTGTTTTTAGTGGTCGGCTGTTTAGCGGGCCTGAGTTTAGGCTCTAGCCAATCAGCCAGTCGCGCGCTGGTGGGTGTGTTCTCGCCATTAGAGAAGTCGGCAGAGTTTTTCGGCTTCTGGGGATTGGCGAACAAGCTGGCGGGTGTGTTGGGCATTGTGATGCTGGGTGTATTGCAAACGCTGATTGGTCTCCAAGCGTCTATTCTTTTATGTGTTGGACTATTTATCGCAGCGATGGTGATTTGTGTAGGTGTCAATGAGCGCCGTGGTCGCGAGGCGGCCATCGCCTGGAAAAGCTCTTAATGCGTCTTAATGGCATGAGGTGAGCGATGGTGACACACAGGTCACAGCGCGGCAGCATTGTGATGATGCTGCTGTTTTGGGTGCTCTTGATGGCGGTCGGGACATGGTGGATACAGGGTGGGCTGGACGATATATTTCATCCCAACGTCAATATCATGAACACTTCACCCGATAATGGCCCCGTGTCTCTGAAGCGCAACCGGGCGGGGCATTTTGAGGCGCCAGGCCAAATCAACGGCGAGCCGGTTACGTTTTTACTAGATACCGGTGCCACCTATGTGGCGGTGCCGAGTGAACTTGCCAAAAGGTTGCGCCTTGAGCCTGGTCGCAGCGCGTGGTTTAACACGGCTAACGGGCGTGTTGAGGGCAACCTAACGCAGCTTGATGAAGTGGTGTTGGGTGGGATAACCATGCGCAATGTGCAAGGCTCGATTAGTCCCGGCATGGAGCGCGATACCGTGCTGCTGGGCATGAGCTTTTTAAACCAGCTCGCGATTGAAATTCGCGGTGGAGAAATGGTGCTACGCCTGCACGAACCGTAAGGCCAACTTGTGCGCATAGCAGTCATGTGCTTAGCTAAAGGCTCATGGATGCTAAAACGCAAGGAGTGACAATGGGTATTGAAGTCGGCGGTTTACTGGGGCTTATTTGGCTTGTAATTGTGGTATGGGCCATTGTTAAAGTCGCCAAAAGCTCGGCCAGCGGGCTGGCTAAGTTACTATGGATTCTCGCGCTACTGGTATTTCCCCTGGTGGGTCTGATCGCTTGGTTCTTATTTGGACCCAAAGGGTAGCTAGACTAACGGCGGTACGCGTACAAAAAAGGCAGGCCCTATGGCCTAATGCCAGTCAGTTAAGAGTTTCATCAATGAACTGACAATGCGATATTCCGGTATCAGTGACTCTCTGATACCGGA